>NZ_LHQM01000020.1 GCF_001302265.1 Streptococcus phocae
GTAGAAACCACTAAAAAAATAAATTTACAAGAAAGCAATGGATTTTAATCTGGATACTATCCATAATACTTGTTTTGTTGTTATTGTATATTTCGTTTAAAAATAATATTATAATTTAAAATAATGCCTTAAAAATAAAAACCCCCTAAGCAATGAGCCGCACCCCAAAAGTTAGACACAAAATCTAACGATTGGGGTGTTTTTTTGATGAAATCGACTTATGAAAATAAACTAGAGATATATGAACTAAGAAGGAATGGTATGACCTGGTCTCAGATTAGTGAAACATACGATGTTAGTCCTTCCAATCTCCAGTACCTGATAAAGCTTATGGATAGGTATGGTGTTGAGAGTGTTAGAAAAAGAAAAAATAACTACTATTCCTCTGAACTTAAAAAAGAAATGATTGATAGGGTTTTACTAGAAAATAGATCTATCAAGGGCATTGGACTATGGTCCCCCAAGCTATGGCATGCTTTCTAATTGGATAGCACAATACAAGAAAAATGGGTATACTATTGTTGAGAAAACAAGAGGGAGGGCAAGAAAGATGGGACGTCATCCAAAGAAGAAACTCGAGGAAATGACTGGGTTAGAGTGACTCCAATATGAGGATGAATACCTTAGAGTGAATCGGTTACACTAAACTAGACAGAATCTATAAAGTGTTCTACACTAACGAAAATAGAAACTTACCTTACTTGGTATGTCTATATGATAGGATTAGCCTTGGTAGGAGTCCTGTTGTCCATTGTAAGCTTTATCTTTAGTTGGGGCAGACCAGTCTTGTATTCTGGATTAGGCTCAGTATGGATTGCAATCCTGGTGACATAGTTATTCCTTGGTCCGTCTCTGAGACAAAAAAACAAAGTTAAAGAAGACAGTGAAGAAGACTATTTATTTACTTTAGAAGAAAGAAGGGACTATTAAGATGGAATTTCTCCTTTTTTATTTGGACGTCTATTGACTGTCGTTTTTTCTGCCTTAGTCGCGATTCTTTTAAGAAGAAAAGTACTAATCTACTATTTTTTTGGTTCTAGGAAAAAAGGTAAGGGAATTTTGTTATTAATAATGCTCTGCACCTTATTTTATTTGAGTATCATAGGATCAGTGATTTAGACTACAGCTTTCCATTATCAGTCGTATAACATCTTTGATATATCCGAAGTAGTTTTACGTTTGATAATGTACTTGCCAATGCTATATATTCTTAATTAGTTTGGTATCATCCTGCTTAGCGAAGTTGAAACATAAAACAAAAAGTGATACAATGTATATACAGTTATATGTACAAAGGAGATTATAGATATGGGGCTAATTTTGCAGAAATGGGGCAATAGCAATGCTATTCGTTTACCCAAGAAAGTGATTGACGAGTTACAATGGCAAGTTAATCAAGAAATAAATTTTTCTATAACAGAAAAAGGATTGGTACTAAAGCCAGCAGAGAAACCGTCAATAAAAGGATTGTTTGATGGTTTTGAAGGACGAATTGACGAAAAAGAACTTGATTGGGGTCAACCAGACGGCATAGAGGTTTGGTAATGGCTTTAAAACAAGGAACAATCATTAAAGTTAATTTCAATCCTCAATTAGGTCATAAGCAAGCGGGTTATAGACTTGCTATGGTTATCAGCAACAGTTTTTTTAACAAACTTTCAAATCTTGTGATGGTTGTGCCGATTACGAACACGGATAGAAACTACCCTACACGTGTTGATTTAGGTAGCTATGGAATAAAAACAGCTGGTTATGTCATTTGTGAACAGGCTAGAACTATTGATTTAACAGCGAGAGATTATCGTGTGGTGGAAGAAGTTCCCGAAGAGTTAATTAACAAGGTTCTTCAAAATGTATCGGCGCTAATTTCTAAAGATGATTAGTTTAGATAGGATCAATTGGATGTTAAAAAATATACAACAATTTGAAAAAAAATATAGCAATCACATCATAGCAATTACTATAATCATTTGGATTATTTTAATCTTTACCCCTGCCAAATATCTAGGAGAAAATTACTACATCAGAAATAAAATCCTACTTGACATTTTCCCAATTATTGGTGTAATTATTACAAGTTTATCTATACTTGGGAAAAATCTAAAACTTTTATTACTCGGTATAAGTTTAATTTTCTCTTTCTATATCACAATGCTAATTGGATATATTATTATTGGTGGTTAAACAATAAACAAAATCGAGGATATTTGGAATAGTAAACAACCACATCGACCCCCTAAGGAATAACATTTCTCTAGGGGGTTTTTATCGGTATCAGAGCGATTTATGCTGAGTTAAAATTGAATCGGTTACACTAAACTAGACAGAATCTATAAAGTGTTCTACATTAAAGAAAATAGGAGAATCTATATCTAGAAAAATCCACTGTCACTTTACCGACGAGTTCAAACAACAAATCGTTGACCTTCACAAGGCTGGTATGAAACGAAGTGAGCTTATCAAAGAATATGAGTTACCCCCCTCAGCTATGAAGAGTTAGTTGATGATATTGATGCATATATCTACTTTTACCATAACCAACGATTTCAAGAACGCAATAACGGCCTTGCCCTCTTGAAATGAGGAACAAGGCCGTTGCTTAATCTTTTATTATTTCATAGTCTACTTGACAGGAGGTGTTCAGATTGGTACTCTCTTTTGTTTAGCTATAAGTCATCCACTACAGATGACAAAGAGCCTTTTTGATTAGTCTTGTGAGACAGCCATGGCATTTTGAATGTTGTATTTGCTTTGTAGGAAGAAGCGTGCGCCAAGGGAGCCTGCTCCGATGATAAGTAAAGCAATTGGTGGTAATTTAGGATTGAGTGCAAGTGGTAAAAAGGCTGTCGCTGAGTAAAGGGCGAACCAGATAAACATGGCCAAGGTAAGAGCTGTAATGATTTTAAACCAGCTTGGGCGACTCTTTTTGTCTTTGCCGATGTGACGGTAAACAAAATAATAGGTGGCATACATTGAAGCTCCACCTCCAAAACCAAGTGTCAAGAGAGACAGAATACCTGTGACCTCAGTTTTGGCGCTAAATAGAGCCATGATACCGTTTAGCAGTGCAACCAGTCCGATAATGAGCAAGGAAGTATCTAACCACATTAGCCAAGGGTTAGTATTTTTTTCCTGGGCTGACTTGTTATTTTTGCCTGTTGCTGTTTCGCTAAAAGAGGCCGCCCAATTAGTAGGGGCTCCTAGAAGGTTTCTAGCAGTGATGCCTTTTTTTTGATGTTCCAAAATTGTAGGGAGCACATCTTCGAGGATGGCTTTGATGTCATCGTTGGACTTGCCATCTTGGATAAGTTTGTTAGTGGCGATGTGGATAAATTCTTGATTTTTTTTAGTGAGCTGTTGTAAATCCATAGGGATAAGGTCTCCTGTATAGTAGTTGATAGGTAAGAGAGTTGTGACCAGTTTGTGCCAGGTTAGAACCATTTCTTTCTGATAAAGTAAATCACAACAAAGGAACTAAAGAGCATGGCGATAAGCACGATATACCAAAACGAGTGCTCTAAGCCATTTAGCGGTAGCCAGTTGTCCTGAAAGTTCATCCCGTAGGCTGAAAAGATAACAGTCGGAATGTCCAAGGCCATGGTCATCAACGCCAAGGTTTTCATGATGGTATTCTGGTTGTTGTTGATAATAGAGGCGGTGGTTTCTGTCATGGCGTTCAAGACATTTTCGTAAATGCCAGCCATCTCAATCGCCTGTTGGGTTTCAATCAAGGTATCCTCAAGCAGGTCCTCGTCTTCGATATATTTTTTAAGTGAGCTGGTTGAGCTTGATAATTTTTTGACAATACGCTCGTTAAATTTCAATGATGCTTTTAGGTAGACGATGGATTTTTCAAGTTCCATCATGTCGATAAGCTCTTCGTTTCGTGTAGCAGCTTCTAGCTGTGCTTCCAAGCGTTCGCTTTGGCGGTCGATGGTCCTTAGGGCGGTCAGAAAGAGCTCGGCGTTCCGATACAAAATCTGAAACACAAAGCGTGTTTTCATAAACGTGTAGAAGTTTTTGACCCTGCGATTGTGGAAGTGGTCAAATAGTGCCATGTCATGCAAGGAAGTTGTGATCACTGCATTTTCGGTGACAATAATACCTAGCGGAACGGTGACATAGTAGCTTTTGTTATTGCGCTCCTCGTAGGTGGGAACGTCGACGATGATTAAAGTATAGTCTGCTTCGACAGCAATACGAGACGTTTCTTCAACGTCCAAAGGAGCCCGAAGGTCAGAAATGTCAATGTTAAATTGATCGGCAATGGCTTTTGATTCTTCCTGGGAAGGGTTTACCAATTTAATCCAAGCTCCTGGCTCGAATGTTTCTATTTCTTTGAATTCAATTGCCGATGACAGAAACATCTGTTTCATGACAAGCCCTCCTTTTGGTGATTACTGTGCAAAGAGATCCATAACAGATGGGCAAGAATGGTTTTTCCAACCTTTTCCTGAAATTTTCTCAATACTTATCCATTATACCAAAAATGCCAATGTTTGGGGCAACTGATTATGAGAAACTTTTGATATAATAAAGAAAATGTCGATTAGGAGGGTGCCTTCGGGCACGATAATCATGCAAAATAAATTAATCATACATGGAGCGAGAGCTCACAATTTAAAAAATATTGATGTGGAAATCCCCAGAGATAAGTTAGTTGTGGTAACAGGTTTATCAGGCTCTGGCAAGTCCAGCTTGGCTTTTGATACTATCTATGCTGAGGGGCAAAGACGTTATGTGGAGAGTTTGTCAGCTTACGCGAGGCAGTTTTTGGGCAATATGGAAAAGCCTGATGTGGACTCGATTGATGGGCTCAGTCCAGCCATTTCGATAGACCAAAAAACGACTAGTAAAAACCCAAGATCCACAGTGGGAACAGTTACTGAAATCAATGATTATTTGCGACTGCTTTATGCGCGTGTTGGGACTCCGTACTGTGTGAACGGTCATGGTGCTATTACGGCTTCTTCGGTAGAGCAAATTGTGGAGCAGGTGCTGGCGCTGCCAGAGCGCAGCCGAATGCAAATTTTAGCACCAATTGTTCGCCGTAAAAAAGGGCAACACAAAACCGTTTTTGAAAAAATCCAAAAAGATGGCTATGTGCGTGTCCGTGTGGATGGCGAGATTTTTGACATCGCTGAAGCGCCCGATTTATCTAAGGGGCAGATGCACAATATTGAAGTGGTGATTGACCGATTGGTCAATAAAGATGGCATTCGTAGTCGATTATTTGATTCTGTTGAGGCGGCTTTGCGCCTGGGAGATGGTTATCTGATTATTGATACCATGGATGGCAATGATTTGCTTTTTTCAGAGCACTATTCTTGTCCTATTTGTGGCTTTACTGTTCCAGAATTAGAGCCACGTCTCTTTTCATTTAATGCTCCCTTTGGGTCCTGCTCGACCTGTGATGGATTAGGCATCAAGCTAGAAGTCGACTTGGATTTAGTGGTTCCTGACTCTACAAAAACACTCAGAGATGGCGCTTTGGCTCCGTGGAATCCAATCTCGTCAAACTATTACCCAACCATGTTAGAGCAAGCCATGACAAGCTTTGGTATTGACATGGATACGCCTTTTGAAGCACTAAGCAGCAATGATAAAGAGATTATTCTAAATGGGTCTGGAGATAAGACTTTCCATTTTCATTACGTGAATGATTTTGGGGGCGAGCGCAATCTCGACATGCCTTTTGAAGGGGTGGTCATCAACATTAGCCGTCGCTACCACGAAACCAATAGCGACTACACGCGCAATGCAATGCGTACCTACATGAATGAGTTGCCTTGTGTCACCTGCCGAGGGTACCGTTTGAATGATCAGGCGCTATGTGTTCGTGTTGGTGGGGAAACAGGTCCTCATATTGGACAAATTTCAGAGCTGTCTATAGAAGATCATCTGGCACTGTTGGCAGAGCTTGATTTGTCAGAAAATGGACAAACCATCGCTAAGCCCATTGTCAAAGAAATTCATGACCGCCTGACCTTTCTAAGCAATGTGGGCCTTAATTATTTGACCTTGTCGCGCGCAGCAGGAACCTTGTCAGGTGGTGAGAGCCAGCGGATTCGCTTAGCCACGCAAATCGGATCCAATCTGTCTGGTGTGCTTTATATTTTGGATGAGCCTTCTATTGGTTTGCACCAAAGAGATAATGATCGCTTAATTGAAAGCTTGAAGAAAATGCGCGATTTGGGAAATACCTTGATTGTGGTTGAACATGATGAAGATACCATGATGCAGGCAGACTGGTTGATTGATGTGGGACCTGGAGCTGGCGCTTTTGGCGGCGAAATCATGGCCTCAGGAACACCAAAGCAAGTGGCAAAAGTGAAAAAGTCCATTACAGGTCAATATTTGTCAGGTAAAAAATCCATCCCAGTTCCTTTGGAGCGCAGGGCAGGCAATGGACGCTTTATTGACATTAAGGGAGCTTCTGAGAACAACCTCAAGCAAGTCGATGTTCGCATTCCTCTAGGGAAGTTTATCGCAGTTACTGGGGTTTCAGGCTCTGGGAAATCGACGCTGATTAATAGTATTTTGAAAAAAGCAGTAGCTCAACAGCTGAATCGCAATAGCGAAAAACCAGGGAAGCACCGTTCCATTTCAGGAATTGAGCACATTGAGCGTCTTATAGACATCGACCAAAGTCCTATCGGACGGACGCCGCGATCAAATCCTGCTACCTATACGGGGGTTTTTGACGACATTCGAGATTTGTTTGCTCAGACCAATGAGGCCAAAATTCGTGGCTACAAAAAGGGGCGCTTTTCGTTTAATGTTAAAGGCGGGCGTTGTGAGGCTTGTTCTGGAGATGGCATTATCAAGATTGAGATGCATTTTCTACCAGATGTCTACGTGCCATGTGAAGTATGTCATGGCAAACGCTACAATTCTGAAACGTTGGAAGTGCGTTACAAGGGTAAAAATATCGCTGATATTTTAGACATGACTGTTGATGATGCGGTAAGCTTTTTTGCGGCAATTCCGAAAATAGCTCGGAAAATCCAAACCATCAAAGATGTTGGTCTGGGCTACGTGACCCTCGGGCAGTCAGCAACGACATTATCTGGAGGCGAGGCCCAACGAATGAAATTGGCTAGTGAGCTGCACAAACGCTCAACAGGCAAGAGTCTTTATATTTTAGATGAGCCCACAACAGGGCTTCATACGGATGATATTGCACGATTGTTAAAAGTCTTAGAACGTTTTGTAGATGACGGGAACACCGTCTTAGTTATTGAGCACAACTTAGATGTGATTAAATCTGCAGACCACTTGATTGACCTAGGACCAGAAGGTGGTATCGGAGGTGGTCAAGTGATTGCCACAGGAACACCAGAAGAAGTTGCTGAGGTTGCGGAAAGTTATACAGGTCAGTATTTGCGATTGAAATTAAATCAGTAAAGCGCAAAAGCGAGATGATTTGCTTGGTTTAGGCTGTAATTTAGTCGTTGCTGTGAAATCTTTTAAAGAGCCTTTGGCTCTTTTTTTAATCACTATTCCACTTTGAAATGATTTGGAATCATGGTAAACTTAAAATAGTTTTTGAATAAAAGGAGTTTGCTATGTCACCATTTTTAGAAGAGCGTGTGCGTCGCTGTCAACAACAGCTCAAGGATCAGAAAATAGAGGCGATGTTGATTACTAATTTAACTAATATTTATTACTTAACAGGCTTTTCTGGTACAGCAGCAACTGTTTTTATCAGTCAAAACCGGTGTGTTTTTATCACCGATTCTCGTTATACCTTGATTGCTAAGTCTTCAGTAGTAGGGTTCGATATTGTTGAAAGCCGTACCCCTCTAGCAGTTGTTGCTGACCTGTTAAGCGCTGATCACTTGGATTGTCTAGGTTTTGAAGATCAAGTACCTTTTTCGACTTACCAAGCCATGCAGCTTGCTTTTCCAAAAGTTCGCTTACTAGCTCAGTCGGGTTTTGTTGAACATTTGCGCGTGGTCAAAGATTCTTTTGAAATTGAAACCATTGCAAAGGCTTGTGCCATTTCAGATAAGGCTTTCTTAGACGTTCTTGATTTTATCAAACCAGGAGTAACTAGCGAACGCGAGGTCGCAGATTTTTTGGATTTTCGCATGCGACAGTACGGAGCTAGCGGTGTTTCTTTTGATACCATTGCTGCGTCGGGAGCCCGTTCTGCCATGCCTCATGGGCGTGCAAGTGATAAAATCATCCAAACAGGAGAGACCCTGACCTTGGATTTCGGATGCTACTACAACCATTATGCTAGCGACATGACGAGAACTATTCATATAGGTCAAGTCACAGATGAAGAACGTGAGATCTATGAGATTGTCCTTGCGGCCAATCAAGCTTTGATTGGTAAAGCTCGCGCAGGACTGTCTTATCGTGACTATGACAGTATTCCTCGCCAGCTGATCACGGAAGCGGGTTATGGCGAGCGCTTTACGCATGGTATTGGTCATGGTGTTGGGCTTGATATCCATGAGATTCCATTTTTTGGCAAATCTGACCAATCCTTGCTAGCAGGGATGGTGGTGACAGATGAGCCTGGGATTTATTTAGCTAATAAATACGGCGTACGTATCGAAGATGACTTGGTGATTACAGAAACGGGTTGTCAGGTGTTGACCAAGGCGCCTAAAGATTTAATTGTTTTGTAATTATCTTAGTCACCAAAAAACCAAGGAGAAGAATTGATGGCAAATCGTTTATCGTGGCAGGATTATTTTATGGCAAATGCAGAGCTGATGTCAAAGCGATCGACTTGCGACCGAGCTTTTGTAGGGGCTGTTTTGGTCAAAGAAAATAGAATTATTGCCACAGGTTATAATGGTGGGGTGTCTGCTACAGATAACTGTGACGAAGCTGGTCACTACATGGAGTCAGGTCACTGTATTAGAACTGTCCATGCTGAGATGAATGCGTTAATTCAGTGTGCCAAAGAAGGCATTTCAACCGACGGAACAGAGCTCTATGTGACTCATTTTCCGTGCATCAACTGCACCAAAGCTCTCTTGCAGGCGGGGATTAGCAAAATCACCTATAAAACTGCCTACCGCATGCACCCATTTGCCATTGAATTGATGGACAAAAAAGGTGTTGCCTACGAGCAGCACGATGTGCCCCAAATTTTATTGGGAGAAAAGGCTGAGCCTTAAAGATGACTCAGTCAGGGTTAGCCCAAGAGTCATCAGAAAAACATTTGAGCCCCAAGTACTTTTGTGGTAAAATGGACTGTTTTATCATAAATATTTTAAGATTGTTGATAGAACGGTTTCACGCATCATATTGTTGGTTATTCTCAAAAGGTGCATGAAAGGATTAGAAATATAGTATAAAATTATCGAGCTTGTCAGAGAGCTCGTTTTTTATTTTGCTTGTAACGTGGATATACGTTCAAATTAAGATTTATTAACGGTTAGAAGATATTAGAGTAGCGTCTTGAGAAAGTCTATGTAATGTCCACGGCATAAGACTATTTGCCTGTTCGATTACGACTGTTCTTGTTGAATTTGATACAAATTCCATACTTTTATCATAAAGCCCATTATATCTATTGTGTAAAGGCTTTTTTAATAGTATTATTAAAGTGATAAAAGTTAGGAGATAACTATATGATTAATGAGGTTATTACGTTAAATATACAAGGGAATGGTGTAAGTTTTGAAGAAGGGACAGATATTCGAGTGTTGGCACAATCGTTAACCTCTCTTCAAAAGTTAATAGAAAAAATTTATTTATTTGCAGAAGGCAAGTCAAAAATGGCTGAGTCTGATTATCAAAATTTGAAAATACAATTAATTAACCCTCACTCAGGTTCTTGGGAAACAGATGTTTTAATAGGAATCCAAAATGTAGTCTTTCCTATTACACCATTCATTCTTCAAAATAATGGAGATATTTTACAGACAATAAAAAATATTTATGATTTTATTACGTATAAAATTAGAGCAAAGGAAGAGGGTAAGAAAATAGAAGTAAAAATTGAGAATACGAATGGTTTAGTGAATTATATTTCTAAAAATAGTGGGAGCGTAACCATCGAATGTCCAATTAATATTCCTGAATTAGCAGAGGAAACAGCAAAGTGTTTACAAAATTTAACTAAGCCTATTGATGGACAATCTGTTTCGAAAGTTAAACTTGAAGGAAATAGCAGCTCTTTAGAATTAGATAATAATGATAGCAAAAAATTCAAGTCTCATTCATTTACAAGTGATGAAACCTTTTTTTTAAGGGGTAATATTCGTGAGGCAAAGGCAGATAATTATTCTGGTGTTATTAGAGTTATAGAAACAGATGACGATGATTTAGTTCCTGGAGAAGATTATCACTTTGTTTCAAAAAATGTTTTTGATGAAGAGCAATTTAGTGAGTCGTTTCTTAAGGATACTGATTTTGAGGGGAAGAAGCGAATATTAATAGGACCAGAAAATAATTTTGATGGACAGGTTAAATTAATAGTAATTGAGAAGATGTTATAAGTCACACATCGTGTGGCTTTTTATTATGCTAAAAAATATTAAGGAAGGGGGCTATTTTGAACGATGGTAAAAAAGATAGAGGAAATAGCATCGTTGATGTTTACAGCTAATTTGACTCACCCTAAAATAGCATCTTTACTTAACATAAACGAAGTAAAGTTAAATCGACGGAAAGAGTAGTTAATGTGTTTAGAGAATTAGAGTAAAAGGGTGCAGAAAAGGTACAGAATTTACGTGAAATTGCGATTTTTAACGATTAAAAGCAAGATTTATTGCCAGTTGAAAGGTTGATTTAGAGGGTTTTCGATAGAGTACGTGACAAAATGTTTTATTCATTGTATAATGAGATGATAAATATTTTAGTAAGAGGTAATAATAATGATTGAAGCAAGCAAGCTTAAAGCAGGCATGACATTTGTCAACGAAGGAAAATTAATACGCGTCCTTGAGGCAAGTCACCACAAACCAGGTAAGGGAAACACTATCATGCGTATGAAGTTGCGCGACGTGCGTACAGGCTCTACCTTTGATACCACTTACCGTCCAGATGAAAAATTTGAGCAAGCAATCATTGAAACCATTCCAGCACAATATTTGTACAAAATGGATGATACAGCTTACTTCATGAACACAGATACTTATGACCAGTATGAGATTCCGGTAGCTAATGTTGAACAAGAGCTACTATACGTTCTTGAAAATTCTGACGTTAAAATCCAATTTTACGGTACTGAAGTGATTGGTGTTACGGTTCCAACTACGGTTGAATTGACAGTGACAGAAACACAACCTTCTATTAAAGGAGCAACTGTGACAGGTTCTGGTAAACCAGCTACTCTTGAGACAGGTCTTGTGGTTAACGTTCCAGACTTTATCGAAGTGGGTCAAAAATTGGTTATCAACACGTCTGAGGGGACATACGTTTCTCGTGCTTAATCCCTTTCAACAAATCGACCAAAGAAAAGAAAGGAAATGCTATGACAACTGAACATATCGGTGATATTGTTATTTCACCACGAGTCCTTGAAGTAATCACAGGAATTGCTGCAATACAAGTTGAGGGCGTTCATTCCCTTCACAATAAAAAAATGGCGGATAGTTTTAATAAAGCCAGTCTAGGAAAAGGGGTTTACCTAAAAACAGACGACGATGGTACGGTTACGGTAGATATCCATGTTTATTTGCAATATGGTGTTAATGTGCCTGCAGTGTCTATGGCTATCCAAAAAGCTGTGAAGTCTGCTGTCTACGACATGGCAGAGGTAACTATTGCTGCGGTTAACATTCGTGTTGAAGGGATTGTTCCTGAAAAAACTCCAAAACCAGAGATGAAGTCTTTGTTTGATGAGGATTTTCTAGATGACTAAACGTTTCCAAAACTCAAGGAGAGACTTACGCGAGCGTGCTTTTCAGGCTCTATTTACGATGGAAATGGGCGGTGATTTTCTACTCGCATCACAGTTTGCCTACGACCATGACAAAGCAATCGCTGAGGATGACCAGCCGTCTGAACTGCCTGTTTTCTTGTTGAATCTTGTTAACGGGGTCACCAATCATAAGGCAGAACTCGATGACTTGATTATCAAGCATTTAAAAACAGGGTGGTCAATTGAACGTTTGACGGTCGCAGACCTTACCATGTTGCGTCTGGGCTTATTTGAGATCACCTTGTTCGAAGAGACGCCTGACCGTGTCGCTTTGAACGAAATCATCGAAATCGCCAAGAAATATTCAGATGAGACCTCTGCTAAGTTTATCAATGGATTGCTTAGCCAGTTTGTGTCAACAGAAGACGATGACGCAGCGACAGACTAAAAAGCATGTGTCAGCTGTTACTTACGCTTATCTATTGCGAAGACAAAATTCCGTTTGAGGACTTTGTCTTTTTGTTTTCTAAAGATCTTTTGGAAAGGACCTTTGTAAAAGGTATTAGCCACAGTTGCCTTAAAATGATATAATGGGCTGGAAGATCGTATCACAAGGGAGAGAGATTAATTATGGCAGAGCCGTTATTTCTAGAGTCGTGTATGCATGATAAATTGTGGGGTGGTACCAAATTACGAGATGTTTTTGGGTATGACTTGCCGACAGAAACTACTGGTGAATATTGGGCAATTTCGGCGCACCCTAATGGGGTGTCGACAGTTGTTAATGGACGTTTTCAAGGTAGTCAGTTAAACCAGTTGTACACAAACCATCCAGAATTATTTGGCAATCCTAAGGAAAAAGTATTTCCACTGTTGACGAAAATTTTAGATGCTAACGATTGGTTAAGCGTTCAGGTTCATCCAGATGATGCCTATGCCATGACGCATGAGGGGGAGTTGGGCAAAACAGAATGCTGGTACATTATTTCAGCTGAAGAAGGCTCAGAGATTGTGTACGGGCATAAGGCAAGCTCAAAAGAAGAGCTCCGTAAGATGATTGAAACGGGCGATTGGGATAATCTTTTGACCCGTGTTCCAGTGAAGGCAGGAGATTTTTTCTATGTTCCAAGCGGAACCATGCATGCCATTGGTAAGGGGATTTTGATTTTAGAGACGCAACAGTCATCAGACACGACCTATCGTGTTTATGATTTTGACCGCAAAGACCCACAGGGTCGTCCAAGAGAACTCCATATCGAACAATCCATAGATGTGCTGACTATTGGTAGACCTCAAAACAGTGTGCCTGCGACCATGGTTTTGGACAATCTAGCAACAACCACGTTAGTCTCTAATCCTTTTTTCACCGTTTATAAATGGACGGTTACGCAATCAGTTGGCATGAGACAGTCAGCAGATTATTTACTGGTCAGTGTCCTAGATGGCCAAGGACGCCTGATGGTCAATCAAGACGTCTATGATATTGAAAAAGGCATGCATTTCATTTTGCCAAATGATGTCAAAAGCTGGTCTTTTGATGGGAATTTGGAGATGATTGTTAGTCATCCAAACAAGTTATTATAAAATGATTATCTTATCATGAGAAAACAAGCGCCTGCTAAAAACAGGATTGCGCTAAGTTTCTATGTAGATGATGATATCGTTTCTTGAACTGACTAGCTATTTATGTTAGAATAAAATGATTAGACGATCGAAAGGAAAGAGAATGACCAATATTCTACGCAAAGTCATCGAGAATGACAAAGGCGAAATAAGAAAATTAGAAAAACTTGCAAAAAAAGTAGAGTTTTATGCTGACCAAATGTCTGCCATGTCAGACAGTGAATTACAGGCGAAAACCCCTGAATTTAAGCAACGCTATCAAAATGGCGAAACGCTAGACGAGTTGTTACCAGAAGCGTTTGCGGTTGTCCGTGAGGCTGCTAAGCGCGTGCTTGGCTTGTACCCTTATCGTGTTCAGATTATGGGTGGGATTGTTCTTCATAATGGAGATGTTCCTGAAATGCGTACCGGTGAGGGGAAAACCTTAACTGCGACCATGCCTGTTTACCTAAACGCTCTTGCAGGTGAGGGTGTGCACGTTATCACCGTCAACGAATACCTTTCTACGCGTGATGCGACAGAAATGGGTGAGGTTTATAGCTGGTTGGGTCTGTCTGTTGGGATTAACCTAGCAGCCAAATCTCCTGCAGAAAAACGCGAAGCTTACTTGTGTGACATTACCTACTCAACGAACTCAGAGGTTGGTTTTGACTACCTTCGTGACAACATGGTTGTCCATCAAGAAGACATGGTTCAAAGACCACTTAACTTTGCTTTGGTTGATGAGGTTGACTCTGTTTTAATCGATGAAGCAAGAACGCCTTTGATTGTTTCTGGGGCTGTGAGCTCTGAGACCAATCAATTGTATGTGCGTGCAGATATGTTTGTAAAAACTTTGCAGCCTGCTGATTACATCATTGATGTGCCGACAAAAACAATTGGTCTGAGTGATTCAGGTATTGATAAGGCAGAAGGTTATTTCAATTTAAGCAACCTTTATGATATTGAAAACGTGGCTTTGACTCACTTTATCGATAACGCACTTCGTGCCAACTACATCATGCTTTTAGACATTGATTACGTTGTCAGCGAAGACGGTGAGATTCTGATTGTTGACCAATTTACAGGTCGTACAATGGAAGGTCGTCGCTTCTCAGATGGCTTGCACCAAGCGATCGAGGCTAAAGAGGGTGTCCGCATCCAAGAAGAGTCTAAAACAAGTGCGTCAATCACCTACCAAAACATGTTCCGTATGTATAAAAAATTGGCAGGGATGACAGGGACGGCAAAAACAGAGGAAGAAGAGTTCCGCGAAGTTTACAACATGCGCATTATTCCAATTCCAACCAACCGTCCAATTGCTCGTATTGACCACACAGACCTTCTTTACCCAACACTAGAATCAAAATTTAAAGCAGTGGTTGCAGATGTCAAAGAACGTCATGAAAAAGGTCAGCCTATCTTAGTTGGTACAGTTGCGGTTGAAACCAGTGACTTGATTTCTAAAAAGCTTGTCGAAGCTGGTGTGCCTCATGAGGTTCTTAATGCTAAGAATCACTTTAAAGAAGCACAGATTATCATGAATGCCGGTCAACGTGGGGCTGTTACAATTGCGACCAACATGGCTGGACGTGGGACAGATATCAAGCTAGGCGAAGGCGTTCGTGAGCTGGGAGGCCTTTGCGTAATCGGGACAGAACGTCACGAGAGTCGTCGTATTGACAATCAGTTACGTGGGCGTTCAGGTCGTCAAGGTGACCCAGGTGAATCACAATTCTACCTTTCTTTTGAAGATGAACTCATGAGACGTTTTGGGACAGATCGTGTTAAGAAATTCCTAGAACACATGAAGTCAGATGATGAAGATTTGGTGATCAAATCTGGTATGTTTGCTCGTCAGGTAGAATCTGCTCAAAAACGTGTCGAAGGAAACAACTACGACACGCGTAAGCAAGTGTTGCAGTATGATGATGTGATGCGTGAGCAACGCGAAATTATCTATGCAAACCGTCGTGATGTGATTACTGCTGACCGTGACCTTGGTCCTGAAATCAAAGCGATGATTAAACGCACAATCGACCGTACGGTAGATGCGCATGCGCGTGCAAATCGTAATGAGGCTATCGAAGCCATTGTTGCATTTGCAAGGACTTGCCTGGTACCTGAAGAGTCTATTAGCGCCAAAGAATTACGTGGCTTAAAAGATAGCCAAATCAAAGAGTTGCTCTATAAACGAGCACTTGAGATTTATAACAAGCAGTTGTCTAAACTTCGTGATCAAGACGCGGTGATAGAATTCCAAAAAGTCCTTATTTTGATGATTGTTGACAATAAATGGACAGAGCATATTGATGCCTTGGATCAATTGCGTAATGCAGTCGGTCTACGTGGATATGCCCAAAACAATCCTGTTGTTGAGTACCAATCAGAAGGCTTTAAGATGTTCCAAGCAATGATTGGGGCAATTGAGTTTGATGTAACACGTACTATGATGAAAGCACAAATTCATGAGCAAGAACGTGAGCGTATGACGCAACATGCCACAACGACAGCACCTCAAAACATTCCATCACAAACAATGACTGATGGCTTAGGAGATTCTCCGGCCTATTCAGGGGTTGGGCGCAACGATGCTTGCCCGTGTGAGTCTGGCAAGAAATTTAAAAATTGTCACGGCCGCAAAGCCTTCTAATCAGGAAATTCTTTTGACAAACATTATCATGAAAAAAGCAAAGAAGCTGGGATTGCTCTCGGCTTCTTTCCTTTCAAAGAAAAATGGAAATAGGATAGTTGACAAAGGTTAAACAATATATGATTATTGGACATGGTATTGATTTACAAGATATTTCAGCAATTGAAAAAGCCTATCAGAGAAATCCGCGCTTTGCTAACAGGGTATTGACCGAGCAAGAATTTGCTATTTTTGAACAGTTTCCCTTAAAGCGCAAGATGAGTTATCTGGCTGGGCGTTGGTCAGCAAAAGAAGCCTTCTCAAAGGCCATGGGAACAGGAATTGGCAAGTTGGGTTTTCAAGACATTGAGATTTTAAACGACACCAAAGGTCGTCCCATACTGACCAAATCCCCTTTTGAAGGCACAACTTTTATTAGCATTTCACATAGCGGACAATATGTTCAAGCGAGTGTGATTTTGGAGGAACGTCAATGATTTCAAGCCTACATCGACCGACAGTGGCAACTGTTAATTTGCAGGCCATCAAAGATAATATTGAAAACATTCAAGAGCATATCCCTAAACAGACAAAGGTTTATGCAGTGGTTAAGGCCAATGCTTATGGGCATGGTGCTGTAGCGGTGTCAACAGCTATTGCTAGCCAAGTTGATGCCTACTGCGTTTCGAACCTCGATGAAGCGCTAGAACTTCGACAAGCTGGTATCAGAAAGGAAATCCTCATCTTGGCACCTATTTTGGCTAGAGACCTTCCTCTTGCTATCAGTCATGACTTGACCGTGACGGTGGCTAGTTTGGAGTGGGTTAAAATGCTTAGCCTTCCTTCCTCGCAACTGGATCACTTGCGCGTACATGTCAAGGTTGATTCAGGAATGGGGCGTATTGGGGTACGTTCTGTGGATGAGGCTAATCAGCTTATTGGTGCTCTGCAAGCCAGAGGCGCTCAGGTTGATGGGATTTTCACGCATTTTGCAACAGCAGATGAGGCTAACTCTGAGCTTTTTGATCGCCAACTAGCCTTTTTCAAGGATTTGATTAGCAAACTTGACTATCAACCTAGTTTGGTGCATGCTAGCAATTCAGCAACTAGCTTGTGGCATAGCGACACGATTTTTAACGCTGTTCGCCTAGGCATCGCGATGTATGGTCTTAACCCGAGCGGAAAAGTTCTTCAGTTACCTTATGCCTTGGAGAGTGCTTTTGGATTGGAGTCGTGCTTGACCCATGTCAAACAAATTGAAGCAGGTGAGAGCGTTGGTTATGGGGCAACCTATACAGCGACTCAATCGGAGTGCATAGGCACCGTGCCTATTGGCTATGCGGATGGCTGGACTCGTGACATGCAAGGATTTCATTTGTTAGTGGATGGGCATTTTTGTGAAATTATTGGACGAGTGTCCATGGATCAGATTACCATCCGTTTGCCCAAGCCCTATCCAATCGGCACAAAAGTGACCTTAATTGGCCGTCAGCAGGGGCATGACATCACAGCTACAGACATTGCCCAGTATCGAGGCACCATTAATTACGAGGTTCTGTGCCTACTCAGCGACCGTATTCCTAGAAACTATTAGATTTATTATATAAAAAGATTGCAATTTATTTCTAGATAATGTTATAATATGCCCTAGAATACTAGAAAGAATTAATGAACAAATCAATGAGAAGAGAAAAACTATTAAGGCTTGCTATGCTAATGACGCTTTTGGCCCCTCAACTTGGAGGAGTTGGTGTATTGGCGCAAGATGTTGATACATCTGGTGTTCAGGCGGTTACTACTCCAAACACAACCGCAGGTGAGCAGACGGTTACCGTCTCTGGTGACTCAGCTCAAACGGATCAGCCCTCGGGGACTGAGACGCCCTCGGTTGACCAACCTAAACAGCCCGAAGTCAAGCATGAGCAACCTCCACAAAGACCTGAGGTGCAACCAAGTCCTGCGCCTTCGCTACCTACCCCACCGGCTATTGAGCCACCTGTTGTCGTACCAGTTCCACCATCAGTGACTGTTCCTTCAACGGGACTTTCAGGGTTGCCTTCTGGCTTTACAGACTTTGCCTCTGTAAAAACAGAAGCAGCTTATGTGGCGCATTGGAGCGGTGATAAGGCCTACACTCATAATCTGTTATCTCGTCGATATGGCATCACAGCCGAGCAGATTGATGGCTTTTTAAAGTCTTTGAACATGTCTTATAATGTTGAGCGTGTGAATGGGACGAAGTTTTTGGAGTGGGAGAAAAAAAGTGGCCTAGACGTTAGGGCTATTGTTGCATTTGCTGTGACAGAGACCAAACTTGGTACACAAGGAACATCAAACACCCTTGGGGGCAACATGTTCGGTTACCAAGTCTTTGACGTCGACTCACACAAACCAAACAAGTACAATGACGAGTTAGCGATTATTCAGCTGACACAAGAAGCAATCGTGAGAAACCATAATTTAACCTTGGAACTGCAAGATCAAAAAGCAGACAAGGTTTCTTCGCAGACCCTAAATTTTGCAAAAGACGGTGGAGCTTATTTCGCTAAAAAAGGTCAAGAGCGTGCAGATATCATGACAAAACTGGATGCTTGGATTGATCAGCATGGTGGCACTCCCGCTATTCCTGAGGCGTTAAGGATTCAAGCGTCTTCACGTTTTGCCAACGTTCCGCTAGGTTTTAAAACATCTGGTGGTTATGACATTTTAAACTACGTAGCAGGCAGCTACCCTTGGGGGCAGTGCACATGGTATGTTTACAATCGCGCTAAGGAATTAGGCTATCAATTTGATGCCTTTATGGGTAATGGGGGCGATTGGAAACATAAAGCAGGATATGAAACGACCCAAACCCCTAAAATAGGTTATGCGGTTTCGTTTGCACCAGGACAAGCCGGTGCGGATGGCACTTATGGGCACGTTTCTATTGTCGAAGATGTTAGAGAAGATGGTTCAATCTTGATTTCTGAATCTAACTGTATCGGACTTGGACATGTGTCTTACCGAACATTTACAGCACAAGAAGCTAAGCAATTGACTTATGTTGTAGGTCAAAAATAATTTTGAATAGGTTCATAGAAACGCAGATCTTGCTCTTTGAGAGCAAGGTCTTTTTTTTTTTGAATATTTTTTTGAGAAATTTATCACAAACCTTATTGACAAAGGTAGCATAACATGATAAATTAAGTGCAGTTAACAAAAAAGTTAAGTCTTTGATAAAATAAATAGAAAGTTGACTTAGGATGAAAAATATCAACAAGTATGCAGTCCTTGCTTTATCGGCCTTTGTTCTCACGCAGTCAGGTCAAACCGTTAGTTCAGAAGGTAATCTGGTCTCGTCAAAGTTGGTCACCAAGGTGGCTATGGATGATGACATTCTCTTATTTGAGGAGATTGGCCCTTATGCTGACAATGCTGAAGGGAAAAAATATTATAAAAATATTGAGAAAATCATTATCGATAAAGATACCTATGATCACAAGATAGAAGGCGACTACACTTATGACATTAATTATAAAGGGATAAAGGTTAGAGCTAACCATATCAGTGATGGAAAGCATGACTTAGTCATTGTCAATCCAACAGATGGTGGAGTCTTGGTCACTTTTGAGAAAAAAGGGGATAAGGTAACTTTTATTTCAGCAAAAGAAGCAGATCAAAAAGATCTGTCTGCCACTGAGTCAACAGATCATACGGCAAAAGAAGATAAAAAGTCATCTAAAAAGACTAAAGAAAGCAGCAAAAAAGGATCAGCTTTAGCTGACTTGAGCATGATTACAAAGCTAGAAAAAGAAGATGGTAGCATCCTCTTTCCTCAACTAGATCGCTACTCGTCAGATAAGGCAATTCAAAAATTTGTCCATCAAATCACCTCAATTAAGGTTAATGACAAGGCCTTAACAGATATCAGTTATGGTAGCGTGGCTAACCAAGACGCTTGGGTCTCTGATATGCAAGGGATTCATATTGGAACAACAGCTCTCACAGAAGGCAAAAATAAGATTATTATTTCTGCAACAGGCTTTGAAGATATGATCATCACGGTGACTAAGTCAGGTGATACCTATACCTTTGTCTCAGCCCAGCAAAAACAAAGCGCTCAAGATAAAAAAGAAGATGATAGCAGTCTTGATTTTAGTGCCTTAGAAAAAGCCATTGCTGAGGCAGAAGCTATCATAAACAGTGAGGCGAATAAAGATTCTGTGAAAGCCCTAGCTGAGAAGCTTCAAGTAATCAAAGAATCCTATAAATCCATTGATAATAAGCCGTTATTGCAAAAAACATATGACTTATTAATGGATCTCATTCATGGCTATAAGGGCGAAGAGCTTCAGATTTCTAACCTAAAAGAGGGTACTTATACTGTCAGCTTTAGAGCTAATAAAGAAAACACTGATGACTCATCAATGCTTCAAGGGGCATTTGACAAAAAAGCGAAGCTTGTCGTCAAAAAAGATGGTCAAATGGAGCTGTCCTTACTCAATACGGCTTTAGGACAATTCTTGATGGACTTTTCAATTGAAAGCAATGGCAAGTATCCAACCTCTGTTCGCAAGCAGGTAGGAAACAAAGACATTAATAACAATTATGTCCGCAGTGAGTTTACCTTCCCAATCTCTGATTTGGAAAAAATGCATAAAGGAGCCGTTTTGGTTTCTGCCATGGGTGGACAAGAAAGTGACTTGCACCACTACGAGAAATATACCAAACTGGACATGACTTTTGGCAAAACAGTGACCAAAGGTTGGACAGGTTATCAGGCAGAAATTGATGACAAAGAAAAAGGCGTTGGCTCTGAGCGTCTCGAGAGGGTATTGGTCAAACTGGGAAATGACCTGAATGGTGACGGTAAAATGTCACCAGATGAAATAGCTAAGTTATCAGGTGAATTGCACCTTGACCATTATGATTTGACAGATATTTCCTTGCTTAAGCATGCAAAAAATGTGACAGAGTTACATTTGGAAGGGAACCATATCTCAGATATTCCAAAAGACACCTTTAGTCAGATGAAAAACCTACGCTTCTTGAACCTTAGAAGTAATGATTTGACACACTTGGATAAGGATATCTTTGCTAACAATAATCAATTAAGCGAGCTCTACTTGTCAAGTAACTTTATGCCAACCTTGGAAGAAGACCTCTTTAAAGGGCTTAGCCAGCTCACTCAGTTGGACTTGTCTAAAAACCGGATCAACACCCTTAGCGATGATCTCTTCAAGGACTTGTCTAGGGTGGTGTCGCTAGCATTAGCAGAAAACAGCCTTGAAGAAGTTTCTGAGACGGTCTTGGTATCGCTAAAATCACTGAACTTTATCGACTTGTCAGACAATCATTTGTCAGTCTTGCCAAAAGCTTTAGAGAAATTGGACAAGCTAGGAACCATTGTTGCCAGTCGTAACCATATTGTCAGCATTGATAATATTGACTTTAAGCAACTGCCAAAACTATCCATACTGGACTTGTCGACAAATGAAATCGCTAGCCTTCCAAAAGAAGCCTTTAAGTCTAATACGAAGTTGACCAAGCTTGATTTCTTTAATAACTTGCTGACACACGTGGACGAATCGTCCTTGCCAAATCTTGAAGAACTCAACTTAGATTTGAAATTCAATCAACTCGGTCAAGTTAGCGACAAAATCAAGTCACTAATTGGGCAAAACAAGATTACCCCTCAAAAAACAACAGCAAGCATCAAGGCTTCTCTAAATGGTTCAGGGATCGATTACCACCAAGACTTCAGCTTGTTAGACTTGTATTATTGGGAACAAAAAACCAATTCTGTTATTGATAAAGAAATTCCAACTGTTGAAGAGTATCACAAATTCTTGAAAGAAAAAGGCTCAGACACAGCTTCCTTGCTAAATGAGATGCAAGCAGACTGGAACATCATCATTCAGTTGCAAAAGAAAACCTCAAATGGCAGGTATGTGACCGTTAGTGAAAAAGTACTGACTTCAGATCCACAAGATCAGCTTGATGGTCGCTTGGCTCTTAAAGGAGAAGGAACGTACCGTATCCGCAAGTCTCTTGTAACGAAACGATTTGCTGATAAGAGAGAATATGTCTATTTGGTATCTAACGATGTGACGGTTACAGAAAATCAGCTAGCACATCCAGAAAAACAAGACGGCAAGCCAAAAGGTTTAGACATTAACCATTTGAAAGACGGTGCGTATTACCTCAATGCGAAAATGCTCAAAGACGATTTAGAGTCAGAGTCAATGTCTAACAATGCTATCGATCATCGCGTGAAGCTCATTGTTGACAAGGGTGTCTACCGTCTAGAAGTTGAATTCAAGAGCCTGAAAATTGGACAAATGATGGGCTATCTTGGTGAGTTGAGCTACTTTACAGATGGTTACCAACGTAATACTCAAGGAAAACCTGTTGGGCATAAAGAAAAAGCTACTGTCATCAGTTACTTTACTGATAACAATGGTCAACCAATCGCCGATAACTATGGAAAAGATTATCCAAAAGTCTTGACCTTTAACTTGATTAATCAAGCCAAAAAAGATGGTCTAGTGCCATTACAAGTTTTTGTGCCAATTATGGACGCTATTTCTAAAGGAAAAGGATCTCAAACCGTCTTTATGAAACTTGACTTGCAAAGTCTGACAAGTGATAAGGCAGATCATGCACATCCAGATACAGACCATGCTAAAAACCTAGTGCCTGATATTGGTATCCAACCAAAAGACAGCCCACAATCTCCAAATACCAACACAGGTAATGGAGACCATAAAGGGCCTGGTCTTAACAATCTTAACGGCCTTCTGTCTAAGAAACCATCTTCGGATGCTAAGGATAAAGCACCATCCAAAGATCAGGATAAAAAAGGCACTGACAAGCTCAAGAGTTTGATTGCATCACATGATGCTGAAAAAGACAAGAAATTGTCAGACAGTAAGGATGCTCCTAAATCTGCAGAGGCATCACACCGAAAAGGCCGCCTACCAAAATTTGTTGACAGCCGAAACAATCACATGATTATTGGATTAGTCACTTTCTGTGTGGCAGCTATTGGATTGGTAATAGGTAGGAAAAAACTGTTTTAAGCTGGTGCTTATTGGGTTGAAGAGCTAGATACGGTTTATGTTGTCTAGCCTAATGACAATATTCATGATGACATGCAAAGACACACCTATTTCTGAGATTCTGCTATATTTGGTTCAGATGAAGAGAAATGGGTGTGTTTTTTGTATGGGATAGAAAGATACTATTAAAGCGAGGAAAACATGATAAAGACTCTATTCGGGAAAACTAAGCAACTCTGCGTGTTATCGCTTGTCTGTCTCTCGTTGATGGCAGGTAAAGTGGATGCGGAAAGAGGGTATATTTATTCTTGTGCGATTCAAAGAGATTACCGTCATCCTGTTTCTGGTCAAGTAGAAGACAGTGGTGGAGAAAAGTCCTTTGAAATAGGTCAAGGGATGGTAGAAGGATCGGTCTATGGTTCTGGCATGCTAGAGCAGGGCTCGTCGGGGCGTCTGAACCTAACATTTCGCATGAGTTTGGCAGACTTTTCGGGCAATTATCAGTTTTGGATCCAACCTGGCGGAACAGGTGCGTTTCAAGCTGTTGACTACAGCATCACAAACACAGGATCAGACACCAACGGCACCACAAAAGATGTCAGCATTGCTATTCCAGACGTCAACACAGTGATTCGAGGAAGCATGTATGTAGAGCCGATGGGAAGAGCGGTTATCTTTTATTTATCCCCTGCCAGTATCCAAGAAGGCTATGCTGGTGATATGACACCAACTCTTGTGACAGAAAAAGAAGCTGGTGAGCCGGCTTCAGATGCCGTCACAGCTGTAAATCAGCAAAGGACGTCTGAGCGTCAGAAATCTGCAACGCCAGGGCTATCATCAGAAAAAGAAAACAAAAGCTCATCGGCTAGTCACTTGAGCCAATCGCCGACAACAAGTCTGACATCGCAAAAATCCAATCGGAAAAAAGGGGGTAAGATGGGACTGATGACATCTTTAGATCAGAAACAACCGTCCGAAAACCTACCTGCCAGCAAGGGTTCTATTATGATTTATTACCTGCCAACGGTGACCATTTTACTTGGAGCCTTGTTCTTATATATCAAGAAAAAGAGAAAGAGCCATGACAAAACTAATTAAAGTGGTGGTGTTGGCATTAGCTGGCCTATCTTTGTCAGCCTGTGTCGATCAGCACCCAGAACAATCAAAGTCCCATTCTAATGATAGAATTGTAGCCACGTCAGTAGCCGTAGTGGATATTGCGGATAAATTGAACTTAGATTTGGTAGGGGTTTGCGATAGCAACCTCTACACTCTGCCAAAGCGATATGACGGGGTTAAAAGGGTGGGGCTTCCGATGAATCCTGATATGGAAATTATTGCTTCCTTAAAACCGGATTGGATTTTAAGTCCCAATTCCCTCCAAAATGACCTTGAACCCAAGTACAAACAATTAGATGCCGAATATGGATTTTTAAACCTGACTAGTGTTGAAGGGATGTATCAATCCATTGATGATTTGGGGAAACTCTTTGGTCGAGAAAAAGAAGCTAAGCAATTACAAGAAGATTATCATCAGTTTTACAAAACCTTTAAAGCTAAACATAAGGGAAAGAAAAAACCAAAGGTCTTGATTTTAATGGGCTTGCCAGGGAGTTATTTGATTGCAACCAACCAGTCATACGTTGGAAATCTACTAGATTTAGCAGGTGGTGATAACGTTTATCACTCAGATGATAAGGAATTTTTGTCAGCTAATCCCGAAGACATTTTAAAGAAGCAACCGGATATTATTTTGCGCACTGCGCATGCCATTCCAGATAAGGTCAAAGACATGTTTGACAAAGAGTTTGCAGAAAATGATATTTGGAAACATTTTGACGCGGTCAAAGCTAAAAAGGTCTATGATTTGGACAATCACTTATTTGGAATGAGTGCCAAATTCAACTATAAAGAAGCACTGGATGCTTTGTCGCAAATTTTTTATGACACTAAGAAAGATGAGTGAGATGAGTAATAAAAACGATCAAACTATCATGCTCAAGAAACGTCGACTTAAGTTAATCTATTTCATCCTCTTAGGGGTGTGTCTGCTTCTTTTGGGGCTACATGCCATTTCGGTAGGCGGCTTATCGGTATCTTATCGGACGATTTTTGAGGGGTTATTTGTAAGTTACAATCCTGAGGTAGCCTTGATTTATGATTTGCGTTTCCCAAGGGTTGTGATTGCCTTATTAGCCGGGGGAGCCATAGCCGTTTCAGGAGTGCTGTTTCAATCGGTTTTGAAAAATCCAATTGCCGATCCAGCTATTATTGGGGTATGTAGCGGAGCTAGTTTTATGGTATTATTATCTAGTGTCTTTTTGCCCCATCTCTTGCTTTATGGTCCACTATTATCATTTGTTGGTGGCGGCTTGTCCTTTGCTTTGATTTATACCCTATCTTGGCGAAAAGGGCTACAACCAATTCGGATTATTTTAACAGGGATAGCCATCAATGCTCTTTTTATGGGACTTTCCAATGCCTTGGTCGGTTTTTCAGCTTCAAGTAGTCCCGTGGTCAATGCCCTGATATCAGGGAATATCAGCCAAAAAACATGGGGCGATGTAGGTATTTTATTGCCTTATACCTGTGTTGGCTTGGTCTTGGCGGTACTTGTGAGCAAGCAGTGTGACCTGTTGCTATTAGATGATAAGGTCATCAGAAATTTAGGTATTGACAGCAATTACTTGCGCTTAGGCATATCACTACTAGCTATTTTACTAGCTTCTGTAGCGACATCGGTGGTTGGCTTGGTTTCTTTTTTGGGACTGATTGTACCCCACATTGGTAGACTCCTAGTAGGAAATAAGCACATTTTTTTGATTCCTTTTTCAGCCCTCATGGGTGCTTTCGTCTTTTTGCTAGCAGACACCTTGGGCAGAAGCTTGGCCTACCCTTTGGAAATTAGCCCTGCTATTGTCATGAGTGTTATTGGAGGCCCTTACTTTATTTACCTACTGAGGAGGTCAGACTTAATATGAGCGCAAATTCAGCTGTAATAACGGTTAAAGATTTGTCTTTTTCCTATGATAATAAACGCGTTTTAGAAGGGTTAGACATCACTCTGGAAAAGGGGAAAATCACGACTATTATGGGAGCTAATGGTTGTGGGAAATCCACTTTGCTGGGGATTTTGACCAAACAGTTACCTCTTAAGCAAGGAACGGTCATGATTAATGGTCAGGATATCAAGACTATCAAGGTCAAAGCCTTTTCCAAACAAGTTGCTGTCGTCCACCAGTATCATCAAGTCATTGATGACATGATAGTGGGAGATTTGGTTGCTATGGGGCGTCTTGCCCATCAACCGTTTTTAAAAGGCGCCAGCTCTACTGACCAGGAGATTGTCGAGTGGGCTTTGCAGGTCACAGACCTACAAGACCTAGTTTTTAGGGAGATGAGGCATTTATCTGGCGGTGAAAAACAACGGGTCTGGATTGCCATGGCTTTGGCTCAAAAAACAGATATCTTGTTCCTTGATGAGCCAACAACCTATCTTGACATTAAGTATCAGCTTGATATTTTACGGCTGATAGCAAAAATCAACCAAGAATTAGGCATCACCATTATTATGGTCCTACACGACATTAACCAAGCCCTATCCTTATCAGACCAGATTATTGGTCTAAAAGAAGGCAGGGTCTATGCCCAAGGCAAACCTGAAACAGTTCTCAATCAAGATTTTATCCAAGCCGTTTTTGGTGTGACTTTACCTGTTGTGGAAAAAGCAGGCAAGCAATTTGTCATTACTTCTTTGACATGATTGACTCAGATGAACGACATACGATTACTATTAAGGAGTAGGACAATATAATATGAACGAGACAACTCATAATATCTCAAGGCAAAAGAAAAAAATGCTCTTGAAACGATTAAAAGAACGGATTGCCCCCAAAAAGGGATTGCTCTACCTTTCCGCTTTTTTATCTTGGTTGCAATTTCTTATGCGGTTAATTAGTTTTTACTTGATTGCTAAGCAGTTTGCAACATTTCTAACTGGAGGCGACCTGCAGTTAGTTCAATTGGTACTAATCGTGGTTGCCTTAAATGCCTTTGGCTTTGGGCTTGCCATGGTTGCTAAAAATTTACAAGGAGTGGCGTCGCAGTTTGCGCGTGACTCTCTCAAAACCTCTTTTTTTCAAGCTTTTATCGATTTAGACGGTCAGTTTGACCAGCAGTCAACTGCAGCAGATGTTCTGACAGTGGCTTCGCAAGGAATTGATAGTTTGGACACCTATTATTCCTACTATTTGTCACTAGCGATGAGAACCCTATTTAATTGCACGACAGTGATGTTTTTGGTGTTTTTGATTTACCCACTTGGTGGCTTGGTGTTTATATTATCTCTACCCTTGATTCCACTATCAATTATTGCCATGCAAAAGCGATCCAAACAAATTATGAACCATTATTGGGCTTCCTATATGGATGTTGGTAACTTGTTTATGGACGATTTAAAAGGGTTGAACACCTTATATTCCTATCAATCAGACGAGAAATACGAGGCGGCATTTGTTGATAAGGCAGAGCAGTTTCGCCAGGCAACCATGCAGCTGTTGGGATTTCAACTGCAAGCTGTTGGGTATATGGATGCGGTCATGTATTTAGGGATTGGGGTATCAGGCTTTTTAGCCATTCAGTCTTTATCTGCAGGTCACCTATCCTTATTTAACTTTCTCTTTTTTGTTTTGATTGCGACCGAATTTTTCACTCCTATCCGAGAGCAAGGGTATGGCATGCATTTGGTCATGATGAACACAAAAATGGCGGATCGTATTTTTGGGTTTTTAGACAGCATTAGCCAAAAAGACTCGCAAGAAGGGTCAAAACTAGAGCCTTTTGATAGGGTGACAATTAGCTCATTGTCATTTTCACACGGCACCATGCCTTTGCTAGATGACATCAGTTTAACGCTGGCCAAGGGAGAAATCACCGCTATTGCCGGTGTTTCTGGGCAAGGAAAAACGAGCTTGGCTCAACTATTAATGAAGCGTCATGAGGCAGATAGCGGACAAATTTTACTTGGTGCTACAGCTATCAGTGACGTGTCAAAAGAAGACATCAATCACGAAATTCTCTATGTTTCAGACCAGTCGAGTCTGCTCAATCGAAGCATCTATGACAACCTAGCAATGGCGACAGACATGTCGAAAAAAGAGTTGCTGGCTTGGATTGAACAGCATGGCATCTTGCACTTTATTCACTGGCTGCCAGAAGGCATAGATACCATTGTTGGTGAAAATGGCAGTCGCTTATCACCAGGTCAACGCCAACAAGTGATTTGTGCAAGAGCCCTATTGAGCAGGCGATCACTTTATATTTTTGATGAGGTGACTTCAAGTGTTGATGCTGAGAATGAGGCCATGATTCAAAAAATGATTACCCACTTATCCCAAGAGGCGATTGTGGTAGTGATTACTCATAAAATGAAATACGTCAAGCAAGCTGATCAAGTGCTCTTTTTGAGTCCTGGCAAAAAAGCCGTTCTCGCAAGCCCAGATGCATTAAGCCAAGACAATGCAGACTATCGCCACTTGGTTGACACACAAGAGAGATTGGAGGCCAGCCTTTATGGTTAAACAAGAGTATAAAACAATCCAGCTAGTATTACGCTTGTTGGTCACAATGAAACACCTCCTGCCCTGGATTACACTAGCGGTTACCTTTGCGGTATTGGGCTTTTTAATCACCGTGAGTATTCCTACGGGCCTCGTTTATTTTGGCCTGTTTGCGGTGACTGGAAAAGAAGTGTCCAACCAACTGATGTTAGGCTTTATCGCCTTAGCTTTTCTAAGAGGTTTGGTGCGCTATGGTGAGCATTATTTCGGGCATTTTGTTGCCTTTCATAGTTTGGCAGCTTTTCGTCAGATGATTTTTCACAAACTACGCGCCTTGTCTCCAGCTCGTTTAGACAACCAAGACAGTGGTCATTTGCTAAAAATGATTGGCGAGGATATTGAGGCTTTAGAGGTATTTTTTGCGCACACCATTGCCCCGATTTGCACGGCAGTTATCTCAGCCAGCTTGATGTTTTTGTTTCTTGGACAGGTGAGCTGGCAGTTGGTCTTGATCGCAGTTGTGACCTATGCCTTACTGGCGATTGTCATTCCTATTTACTTTGCTAATATTCTCCAAGGATTACTGCAAAGCCAAAACCAGCAGCGTAAAAGCTATGTGTCCAGTTTTTTAGAGAGCTTGACCTCAGTCAAGGATTTATTACAGTTTCAAAAGATAGATGAACAATTTAGCCTTTTATCTGAAAAGAGTCAGCGAGTTAATGCTTTAGACCGTAAGGTTGCCCAGGCCCAGTTTTTACAGATGGCCATTACCTTTTTTGTTCTCGGCTTGGCTATTTTGTCCTTGGCATACCTTGTTTTAAATGGGGCTAGACAAGAAAGCATAGATCCTGTAAAAGGATTAATGGCTTTTGTTGCCTTTACGGCTTCTTTTGCACCATTTTTGGAGTTGGGACGTTTGCCACTAGGATTCAAACGAGCCATGAATGCCGCAGGCAATGTCTTTGGGCTTTTAGATGAAGTTGCCGTACAAGACCTTGGACAAGAGGAAATCGCTGATATTAAGAGCATTCAGATTGACAGTTTGAACTTTGCTTATCCCAATCGTCAAGAAGACATCTACAAAGATCTCACCATTGCTTTTGCAGGCAAGGGGATTATTGGTATTCATGGCGAATCAGGTTCTGGAAAATCGACATTGATGAAAGTCATCATGAAATGGTACCAATGGCAGTCGGGTCATGTTTTACTCAATGAAGCTGACAGCCAACACTTAAATGCAGCAGCCTTACAAGCACGATTTGCTTACGTGCCACAAAATCCTCAGATTTTCCAACAAACCTTGCGCGAAAATTTGACCTTTGGTCGCCCAGGCATTTCTGACGAGACCATTCTGGAGCTAGCAGAAGCGTGTGGCATGAAAGAGCGTATTTTAGCTTGTGAAAAAGGTCTTGATACCCTTGTTAAGGGAGCAGATGATTTTTCAGCTGGTGAGGGGCAGCGCTTAGAGTTGATGCGTGCCCTCCTCAAACAAGCGGATTGCTATATTTTTGATGAGCCGACCGCTAATTTGGACTCGCTTAACGAAGCCATTTTGATTGATTTAATACGGCAACACTGTCAAGGGATGGTCTTTTTGATTTCACACAGGCCTTCGACACTAGCTTGTGCAGACCGACTCTTCCACTTGAAAAACGGATTTCTAAAAGAGGTAAAAAGACATGAAACAATTAAAAATTAAGGATATAATGACAACAGGTGCCTTTGCAGCCCTGTACTTTATGTGTGTTGGACTAGGGACATTGATAGGAATCTTTTTTGACAAGTCAGGAAACATGCTCTATGCGCCAGCCTTTGCAGCCGTGCTAGGAGCAACGGTGTACTATTTATTAATCGCTAAATTACAAAAATTTGGTCCAGTGACCTTACTGGGCGTGATTATGGGGCTCTTTTTCTTTTTAACAGGGCATTTTTTTGCAGCCATGTTTCCCGCATTGATTTTTGGCGTTTTAGCCGATGTCGTTGCCTCTCTTGGCAAATACCGTTCTAAGACAATGAACATTATATCTTACTGCATCTTTTCATTTGTGAACAGTGGACCGATTATCTTGATGTGGGTCGTTAAAGACGCTTACGTTAAAAGCCTGCTTGCGCGTGGCAAGGACATGGCTTATATTGAGCGAGTGATGTATGACTTTACTTTGGGTCATGTTAGCTGGTTTGTAGCAACAGTTGTCCTGGGTGCGATTGTAGGTAGTTTGTTTGCTCATCAGTTGATTAAAAAACACTTTATCACATCAGGGATGCTTTCATGAGATTAGATGTTCGTACCAAACTCTTATTATTGCTTTTGGCCAATGCTTGCTTTTTTTTCCGCGTTGATGGTGCTCTAGCAATGATGATAGTAGGCGTTTTACTGGTTTTGTTGTACACGCTTGGCAGACATCGATTGGCTCTTTATATAGGACTTTCTTATCTCATTGTGACGAGCTTGGCATTCTTGCCTGATCAGCTGTTACCTGCCTACGCTTATCGTCTAGTGAGCTTTGCTGTGACAGCGAGCCAGTTGGTCTATCCTTCTTTATTAGCTGCCTTGATTGTGGTAAAAACCACAACGGTTTATGAATTGGTTCACGGCCTTAGAAAGTGGCATTTTCCAGAGGTTTGTCTACTGACTTTTGCAGTAATGCTACGTTTTTTACCCATGATTAAACAAGGTAGTCAGACCATTCATCGCTCACTAGCTGTCAGAGGGATTTTACGTGGAAAATGGGACATCGTCAGACATCCCAAACAGTACTTAGAATATTTGTTGGTCCCCTTGCTGTTATTGTTGTTGAGGCGTAGCCAAGAGCTAACGATTGCCAGTCTCACAAAAGGCTTGGCTATTAAAAAAGGGACTAGCGAGACCTTCTCTTCACGCTTAACTTGGAAAGATTGGGGGGTACAAGCATGGCTGTTTACGACCATGGGCTACATCGTGTTCCGATAATCAGGGGGAAAGAACTCACCTTTACCTATGCCAGTCGTCAAAATTTGGCATGTGAAGTGCCGACTTGTCACATTGAACCTGGTGAATTTATTGTTTTATGTGGCAAATCTGGGTCTGGCAAGTCAACCTTTTTAAAATTGTTAAATGGTTTGATACCAGATTATTACACGGGGCATTATGAAGGAGAGTTATCTGTTGCGGATTGTCAGGTAGGAAGAGACAGTGTTGAGGTGTTTTCGAGGCACGTGTCTTCTGTTTTTCAAAACCCTGCGAGCCAGTTTTTCTACCAAGAAGTCAAGCATGAGTTGGTATTTCCATGCGAAAATCAAGGGGTCGCTACTGATGTAATTCTTGAAGATTTATCTATTTTGGCAACGGATTTCGCCTTTCAAGAGCTACTCGAAGCGCAGATGACGGATCTGTCAGGGGGTCAAAAGCAACGTGTAGCTATTGCGACAGCAATCATGCAAAAAACCCCCATCATGGTATTTGATGAACCAACAGCCAACTTAGATTGTCAAGGGGTAGAAGTTGTCAAAGATTATTTGAAGGCTTTAAAGGCTGTCGGGAAAACAATCGTTATCGCAGAACACCGACTTCACTACCTTATGGACTTGGCAGATCGCTTTATCTATTTTGATCAAGGGCATTTGACACAGTGTTGGACGCCTGAAGAGCTACTTGCCCTTCCTGACGCTAAGCGTCAGGAGTTGGGTTTGCGTCAGCTTGATCTAGGAGTTGTCAAGCAAGAATTACAAGCTAAAACCGTTGGCAGGCATTATGATCCTAGTCATGATTTTCAGGTGAAGAACCTCCATGTTAGAGCGGGTAAAAAAAAGCTTTATCAGTTGGAGCACCTTAGCTTTAACTCCGGTCAGGTCACAGGAATTACAGGGCCAAATGGCCTTGGTAAATCACAACTGGTTTACTACTTGACGGGTCTTTTAAATGACCCTAAAGCTCAGATTAGCTATAAAGGACGCCTTCTTTCAGCCAAAGAGCGACTGGAAATAACCAGCTTAGTCATGCAGGATGTTTCTTTGCAGTTATTTGCTGAAACGGTCAAAACAGAAATCAATATGGGGCATGACAAGCATCCCCAGACAGCACAGGTGATTGATAGTCTAGCTCTTTCGGATTTGCTGGATAAGCATCCTGCCAGTTTATCTGGCGGTGAGCAACAGCGGGTGATGATCGCTGCGAGTGTCTTGTCTGACAAAAGCGTGATTATCTTTGATGAGCCAAGTAGCGGGTTAGATGTCTTGCAGATGGAAGCCTTGGCAGACCTTTTAGAGAGCCTCGCATCACAAGAAAAAGTAGTGATTGTGATTTCTCACGATGATGAATTGCTTTTACGCTCATGTGACAGTGTTTATCAGATGAGTGCACAAAACGATGCGAATGCTTAACAAAACTCAGTCAAGACAAAAAACCTTGGAAATAATTTTCCAAGGTTTTTTGGATTTTATGATAGATAGTAAGTAGTAGTTATATAGAGTGTTCATTTATAAGTGAAAACATCAGTGTTATTTTAATTTAAAGGACATAAAATATGCATTATAAGAGATGAAAAAGTGTTTTATTTTTTATGAAATGGTAATGATAGTGTGTGTAATATTTAAAAAATAAAAAATGAGATAATAAATTAAAAATAAATATTATTCATTGTGAATAGATACCAACATTTATAATAGATTAATATTACTAAAAAATTGAATCGACAGCTTTTAAAACGATTTTTTTCACAAACTAAAATGCGTTTTTTACATATTTCTGCTTAAATTTAATTTTAAAAATCATTGACAAAAAATAAAAACATGTGTAAAATAAATCAACCTAATAAGCAAAATGTTAGAATTTGAGAGGGTTATTTTAATGTTATTTAAACAAAGAGGTTTTCGTACTTGGAAATCAAAAAAACAATGGCTTTTTTCAGGAGCTCTTGTAGCAATTAGTGTTTTAATAGGAGGAACTCCAATGGAAGAAACTCCAATGTGGGGAACTCCAATAGTTCATGCTGAAAGTTCCAGTCCAACATTAGTTCCTCCGCATGATGGATTGTTAGGACCGGGTTACTTCGGTAAAAATGATAATGAGTCAGACGGATATTCAGATGGATATTCAGATGGAAGACATTCAGACCTTAGCCGTGACGATGGTATCAAAAAACGATTTGAAGAAAAACAAGCTAACAAAGGTTATGATTGGAAAGATGACTATGGGACAGGCTATACTCATGGTTTTACAAGAGGAAGAAATGATAAAATATTATTAAACGGTCAAGCAGGGGCACCAAGCCTACCAGGCTTTGCCTTCGGCTTTGGCTTGGACTTCAGTTTCAACCTTAACTTTGATTTTCATTCTTGGCTATAAGATTACATTTAAAACAGAAATAGAAAATCAATTTTTTGTTAACCTTGGTTGATTTACCAATAGCTAATATTTAGAGAAGACCAACATGATATACTCCCCTTATAGTGGACAGTGAAAAAAACAAAAATTCACTAGAAATGAACTGCACCTCAAAAGTTAGACATAAAATCTAACGAATGGGGTGTTTTTCTGATGAAGTTAAGTTATGAAAATAAACTAGAAATCTATACACTAAGAAGGGATGACATTCCTTGGTCTCAGGTTAGTGAGGCATACGATGTTAGTCTTTCCACTCTTAAATACTTGATAAAGCTTATGGATAGGTATGGCGTTGAGAGTGTTAGAAAAAGAAATGAAAAGGCAACACTTTTCTGTACAAATTTTATAAAGTGTTTTTTAGGCGATGACTCGCTTAGTTATAGGGGGTTGATAATTGAGACTGCTGTGTAGACGGTGATGGTTCCACCAGTGCACATAATCTTTGGTTTTAAGAGTTAGCTCTTCTAGCGATTGAAATGTCTCTTGGTTAATAAACTCAAGTTTAAAGGAACGATAGGTACTCTCAGCGACGGCATTATCGTAAGGACAACCAGCTTGACTAAGTGAACGAGTAATGCCAAAGGCTTCTAACATCTCATCTATCAGTTGATTATCAAACTCTTTGCCACGATCAGAATGAGAGAACTTGACTTTGGTAAGTGCATAAGGCACGCTTTGAATGGCTTGCTTAACGAGTTCTGCTGTCTTGTGCCAACCAAGAGATACACCTATGATCTCACGATTGAAGAGGTCAATAATCAAGCAGACGTAAGCCCAATGCTTATTGACACGGACATAAATCAAGTCTGTCACAATCGCTTCAAGTGGCTTTTGTTGGTTGAAGTCTCGAGCTAAGAGGTTTGGAATTGGGGCGTCATTCTTCCCTTTTGAATACGGTTTGAAAACTGCTTTTTGGTAAACAGAAACCAAATGTTGTCTCCTCATGATACGACGAGACAGTTTTAATCCTTTAGATTCCAGACGTTTCTTGACTTTCCTATCATCATATCTGGACTTGCTTTGGAGGAAGACAGTTTTAATCCTTTAGATTCCAGACGTTTCTTGACTTTCCTAGCATCATATCTGGACTTGCTTTGGAGGAAGACAGTTTTATCGTTATCATCAATCTCGGTCTCGGATACATGCTCTACGGCTTGGTAGTAATAGCTAGAACGTGGAATATTTAACCAACGACACATAGCTGAAATACTATATTTATCCTTATTAGCAGTAATTATTTGCCTTTTTGTGCCATAATCACTACCGCTTGCTTTAGGATGTCTAATTGCATTTCTAGTTCTTTATTGTATTTTCTAAGGGTTATCAGCTCACGCTGTTCATCTGTTAGATTATCAACAGATTTGAAGGAACCAGTTGTTTTGGACTGTCTCATCCACTTATCGAAGGTTGAAGGAGTTAATTCATATTCTTTAATCAGCTCACTGCGTTTCATACCTGCATTGTGAAGATCCACGATTTGTTGTTTAAAGTCATCAGTATAATGACGGCGTATTTTTCTAGACATAGTTTTCTCCTATTTTCTTTAGTGTAGAACACTTTATAAATTCTGTCTAGTTTAGTGTTACCTATTCATTTAAATGTTTAGAGCAATGATGATAAGAGGCTTACAGTTGCCTTCGGTCTGAACTCTTGTATAATAGAGGTAAGAGTTTTATTAATCAAAAGGATAGGGAACTATGCACCTAAAATCACCAATAGCTGATTTAAAAGGATTTGGTCCAAAATCGGCAGAAAAATTTCAAAAATTAAATATTGCTTGTGTTGAGGATTTGCTATTGTACTACCCTTATCGTTATGAGGATTTCAAAAGCAAGTCAGTTTTTGATGTGTTAGATGGTAAAAAAGCTGTGCTTACAGGGACAATTGTGACCCCTCCTCAGGTTCAGTACTATGGGTTTAAGCGCAATCGTCTAACCTTTAAAATCAAGCAAGGTGAAATAGTTATTGGGGTTAGCTTTTTTAATCAACCATATTTGCAGGATAAGTTAGTTCTGGGAGACGAGGTGGCAGTCTTTGGCAAATGGGACCAGAAAAAAGCAACCCTGACGGGGATGAAATTATTAATGACTGTGGAAGAAGACCTGCAGCCGGTCTACCATGTTGCTCAAGGAATTAGCCAAACAGCCCTCATCAAAGCCATTAAATCAGCCTTTGAAAGCGGTGCATTGAGCCAGCTTGAAGAAAATGTGCCTGAGGTACTAATCAACAAGTACCGCTTGATGCCCAGGCAGCAGGCGGTCTATGCCATGCATTTTCCAAAAGATTTAAAAGAGTATCGTCTGGCTTTGCGCCGTATCAAGTTTGAAGAGCTTTTTTATTTCCAAATGCGTCTGCAGGTGCTTAAAACAAGCAACCAGTCAGCGAGTAACGGTCTAGCCATAGCTTATGATCAAGAAGCAGTCGCTCGTCAGGTTAAGGCTTTGCCCTTTAGCCTAACTCAGGCTCAGAGCAATAGTCTAGCTGATATCTTGGCAGATATGGCATCTGGCAAGCACATGAATCGTCTCTTGCAAGGAGATGTTGGGTCTGGAAAAACCGTGATTGCGAGTTTAGCCATGTATGCGGCTTATACAGCAGGGTTTCAATCAGCAATCATGGTTCCTACAGAAATCCTGGCTGAGCAACATTATGACAGCCTTAGACAGCTTTTTCCAGATTTATCCCTAGCCAGATTAACCTCCGGCATGAAAGCCGCTGATCGCAGAGCAACTTTGGCAGCTATTGCGGATGGTTCTGTTGACATGATTGTTGGCACGCATGCTTTGATTCAAGAGGCTGTGACTTATCACCGTCTTGGGTTAGTCATAACTGATGAGCAGCACCGTTTTGGTGTGAAACAAAGGCGTGTTTTTCGTGAAAAAGGGGATAACCCAGATGTGCTAATGATGACCGCGACGCCTATTCCAAGAACCTTGGCGATTACCGCCTATGGTGAAATGGATGTTTCAGTGATCGATGAACTCCCAGCAGGGCGTAAGCCCATTATCACGCGTTGGGTCAAGCACCAACAGTTAGACAGTGTCTTGTCATGGATTCAACAAGAAATTCCTAAAGGCGCCCAGATATATGTCATTTCACCGTTAATCGAAGAATCTGAAGCTTTAGACTTGAAAAATGCAGTTGCCTTAGCAAGCGAGCTCAAGGAATACTTCAAAGAAACAGCTCGCATCGCCCTCATGCACGGCAAGATGAAAAACGAGGACAAAGAAGCCATCATGCAAGATTTTAAGTCCCAAAAAACCGATTTATTAGTGTCTACAACCGTTATCGAAGTTGGGGTCAACGTGCCAAATGCTACGATTATGGTCATTATGGATGCGGATCGCTTTGGATTGAGTCAGTTGCATCAGCTGAGGGGACGAGTTGGCCGAGGAGATAAACAGTCCTATGCCATTTTAGTGGCTAATCCAAAGACAGATACGGGCAAAGAACGTATGACCATTATGACACAAACCACAGATGGTTTTGTCTTAGCCGAAGCCGATTTAAAGATGAGAGGGTCAGGAGAAATTTTTGGAACCAGACAGTCAGGACTGCCAGAGTTTAAAACTGCAGATATCATTGAGGACTACCCTATCATGGAAGAAGCCAGACGTGTTGCTAGCGCCATTGTGTCAGATCCAAAATGGCAAGAACAAGCCCAGTGGCAACCATTGGTTAAACATTTAACACTTGCTGATGATTTTGATTAGAAAAACCCCTTTGTGCTGTTAGGCGCAAAGGGGTTTAGATTAAGGCATTAGCCTTCAATATAGTCTTTTAAAGCTTGTCCAGTCAAGCCTGCATTAAGAGCGATGAGCAATTTTAGGCGGGCTTTAGGAGCATTGAGTTCTTTGATAAACATCACGCCGGCCTCTTGCAAGACAGCACCCCCACCAGGATAGGCATAGACTGGCTCGGCCATGCCATTAAAGCATCGCGATACCAAAACAACAGGAATGCCAGAGTCGATAACCTTTTGGATTTCAGTCATAGCCTGAGGAGGTAAATTACCAGCCCCCAGTGCCTCGATGACCACCCCTTGGATGCTGTCAGGCGTCAGCAGGCTTAAAATACTGCCATCGCCCATCCCAGCATAGGCTTTGATGATAGGAATAGTACCGCTAATTTCCCTGATGTCAAAACGAGTCCGTGGTTCAGCTGTTTTAAAAAAGAGCAAATCATTTTTCATGATAACACCTAATGGTCCATGTGTTGGCGTTTGAAAGGTTGATAGATTTGTTGTGTGTGTTTTGGTAACGTATTTAGCAGCATGAATTTCATCATTCATGACCACCAGGACACCTTTGCCTTTGACCTTATCGTTACTAGCTACACGTAGAGCGGTCAGGTAATTGTAGATGCCATCGCTCCCGATTTCATTAGAAGACCGCATCGCTCCAGTGATAACCACAGGTAAATCATCAGGCAAGGCCATGGTATCCAAAAAATAAGCAGTTTCTTCTAAGGTATCTGTGCCATGAGTGATAACAACCCCATCACATTGGTCCAGATGTTCTTGAATTTTATGATAAATGGCTAGCATGTGATAAGGTGTGATGTGTGGGCTTGGTAGGTTTAAAAAGTTAACGACCGTCAAGCGTATATTATCTAAGTTGAAACCAACATGATTCATTGGATTTTCCTGGGTTGTGACAATCTTTCCAGCAGGATCAGCCTGCATGGAGATGGTTCCACCAGTATGTAGGACTAGAATTTTTTTCATTTAAGGTTATACTTCTTTCAAATTTGCAGGATCAGCTATTTCACATCTTAAGGGTGCGAGATGCTAGGCTTTTTAAACGTTTTGACTCTATTTTACTACGTTTTCTGTGACGTTACCACCGAAACAGTCAGAGATTCAGGAACCAATATTTAGAGAAGACAATGTAGAGTTTAGTGGATAGTAAATCTAAATAAAGTTCCCCTACCTCTTGCAGTTGATAATAACCTAAAATAAGACAATGGTTAACTAGTCATTGTCTTATCGTGTATTTGTAAAATAAATCCTTGTCAGACTTGACAAATGATAGAAAATGCTTTATCAAAAAAATCCGTCTGTCTTAATTAAATGCGATTGTTATGCTTTAATTGTAATAGTAAATATTTACTTCGTCATCAAACATGTTTCCGACAATATCAATGTTAACAATATCTGTATTTTTATATTGCTTGGAATTTGTTTCATAGACTGTAGATTTGAATTGAGCTTCATCTGGTTTTTCGCCAAATTTTCCTTCTTTAACTTCTGAAGTTACAAGTTTGAAATATTTACCATTATGTTCTCTCATTTCATACCACTCATCTTTTTTTTGGGTTTCTACCCAGTGGTCGACAAAGTACTGATTTTTAAACTTTTCTTCTTTTTCCCAATATGCTCTGGCTGATACAGTAGTAGTCGTTGCTAGGCTTAATGGTAAAGCTGTTGCGGTAATGGATAAAGCAGCTACTAAAGGGAGTGATTTTTTTATAATGTTTTTCATAAAAGTGTCTCCTAAATAAGTAATATAGTTTTTCGTTGAAACGTTTAATCTCTGAATAATAAACAAAAGTTTTGCTAATGAAGGGTTAGTCATATAAATCAAGGCGCCGTTCTAATGAAAACAACATTCATTAATATAAAAACATTTAATAATTACTTAAAGATTAACTTTTTCAACTTATATACAAATTATATAACATTTTTTTTAAAAAAACAACATATTTATTAAAAAAATACTGTCAATAATCTTGTGTAAACACTCAAGTAGGGTTGCTACATGTTAATCAAATAAGCTATCAAGCGTATCAGAACATTTTCCAAATACTTTATGGATACGTCAGTCTTGTTTGAAATTATAGTCTTCAAATAGTGTGACAAGATAACGTTCCAAAGCCTCCTCATTTGGAAGCAAAACCTTCTTTTTACTTTGACGTTTGATGTCCTTATTCAGCGATTCAATGAGGTTTGTTGAGTAGTTACTGCTCCAAATGTGATGAGGAAAATCATAAAATGTTAAAAGATTGTCAGTGGACTCTAAAGGCATCATTATTTTCTTATGGTGTGGTTTCCACTCATTGATAAAGTATTCTAATGCTTGTTTTTCTTGATCTAAATCATTAGCGCGATAGATTGTTTTGAAGTGCTCAAGAATCTGTGAACGGACCACTCTTTAACCTTGCTTGCGATATTTCGACCAATGTGGACCAAACACCATTGTTGCTTTGCCAAAGGATAAGCTTGACAAATGATTTGGTCAAGGTCATTGAAACCATCTGTAACGACAA
>NZ_LHQM01000021.1 GCF_001302265.1 Streptococcus phocae
ACCAGAAGTTAAACCAGAAAAAGACACTAAAGACAACTCAGACAAAGCACCAAAAGGTCATAAGGATGGCAAGTCATCAGTGCCAATGACTAAATTGACTCCAGCGACTCCAATTGCTCCTAAAGCAGTTGCGCCTAAAGCTGAGCACCAATTGCCATCAACTGGTGAGTCAACAAATCCATTCTTCACTGCAGCAGCCGTTGCTGTTATGGCAAGCGCTGGCGTGTTAGCAGTATCAGCTAAACGCAAAGAAGACTAATCACTCTGTTATCATTGCTGATAACGTGTGTTTGTAAAAAGAGGACCCAGGGTCCTCTTTTTGTTATGGCTTCGAGCCAGTTTTTCTCGTAGAGAAAAACAATAAAACCACCAGCTATGCTGGTGGCTGACAAGGCTTTGAGCTTTCATTTCTTTTTCCTGTTATAATCTAATTGTTCAGGTTAGATAAAGGAGGAAAAAGAAATGGCTAAAACCAGTTACAGTTTATCACACACTAAATGGATGTGCAAATATCACATAGTTTTCACACCTAAGTACCGGAGAAAATCCATTTACTACAAAATTAGACAGGACTTAATTTCTATTTTCCGTCATCTATGTCAATACAAAGGCGTGGAAATCATTGAGGGACACATGATACCAGATCATGTTCATATGCTTGTGTTGATCCCACCGAAACTTTCGATTTCCGATTTTATGGGATACTTAAAAAGCAAAAGTGCTCTAATGATATTTGATAAACATGCCAATTTAAAATACAAGTATGGAAATCGAAAGTTTTGGGCTAGAGGCTACTATGTTAGTACCGTTGGACTGAATGAAAAGACAGTTGCGAAATACATTCGCGAGCAGGAGAAAAATGACATTGCACTTGATCAATTGAGTGTCAAAGAGTATGAAGATCCATTTTCAGATGGTAGTTTTAGAACAAGATAAAAGCCTGTTGTTACGGGCATTAGTCAAGTAATTATAGCACTAACCTGAACGAAGTTCAGCGAACGTCTTTAGACGTCGCTGGAGAGAAACGGCTTATAGCCGGTGTACAAGCCACACGTTTTCATGGGTGGTTATGACTGGTTAATTGTTAAGGGCATTTAGCGCCTCTAGGATGACACCAGCTAGGCGCTGGATGTCTGACTGGTCGCCTCTGAGCTCAAAGTCGCCTAGCATGGGGAAACCAAAGCGCTTGGCGTATTGTTTGGCGGTTAGGCAATACTGGTGGTTAAAGTTTTTATTGCCAGAGCCGATGATGCCGAGGCAGTGCTTGGCATTGTCATGGGCTGAGATAAAGTCTCCGAGAGGATTAGTTAAAATCTCAACCTCACCAGAGTCAAGGCCGTTGCCTCCTTCTAAGTAGGTCGGCAAAACCGCGATGTAGGGCCCGGTGAGTGGAAAGGTCTCGTGCTTGAGGTCTTTGATGTTGATTTGTCTGGTGGTGATTTTATGGTTTTCTAGCAGGTGCTGGGACATGCGCTTGACAAAGCTCAGGGTATTGCCGCTTAGGCTAATAAAAACGATGGTTAAATCGGTCATATGGGTCTCCTTGGACAGGGTTTTTGGATTTTACTAATCAGTTTACCACAATCTGGAGGCTTCTACAAGGTGACGCCTAGGGGCTTTTTTCTGTCGTAATCGTTCCTTCTTTTTCTTTTTTGGCTAACGTGTTAAAATAGATAAAAGATTATTAGATGAGGATAAGCATGGCAAAAGAAATCAATTTATCAGGAGCAGAGGTTGTGGCGCTTGCGGCCAAACACATGAATGACGCAGACGTTGCCTTTGTCAAAAAAGCGCTGGATTATGCGATAGCTGCTCATTTTTATCAAGTGAGAAAATCAGGAGAGCCCTATATTGTCCACCCCATACAGGTGGCGGGGATACTGGCAGAGCTTCATCTGGATGCGGTCACGGTTGCCTGTGGCTTTTTACATGATGTGGTCGAAGACACCGATACCACACTGGATGACATCGAGGCTGATTTTGGTAAGGATGTGCGGGACATCGTAGATGGTGTGACCAAGCTAGGTAAGGTCGAGTACAAATCTCATGAGGAGCAGTTGGCTGAAAACCACCGCAAGATGCTCATGGCCATGTCCAAAGACATCCGCGTGATTTTAGTCAAACTCTCTGACCGTCTTCACAACATGCGTACCCTCAAGCACCTGCGCAAGGACAAACAAGAGCGCATCTCGCGTGAAACTATGGAGATTTATGCGCCTTTGGCACATCGTCTAGGGATCAGTCGCATCAAGTGGGAGCTAGAGGATTTGTCCTTTCGCTACCTCAATGAAGTGGAGTTTTACAAGATTTCACACATGATGCGAGAAAAACGGCGTGAGCGTGAGGCCTTGGTTGAGGATATCGTGGGCAAAATCACTAGCTACACGGGCGAGCAAGACCTCTACGGAGATGTCTATGGGCGCCCCAAACATATCTACTCCATTTACCGCAAAATGCGGGACAAAAAGAAACGATTTGACCAGATCTTTGATTTGATAGCCATTCGTTGCATCATGAAAACCCAAAGTGACGTCTATGCTATGGTGGGCTACATCCATGAGCTCTGGCGCCCGATGCCTGGTCGCTTTAAAGACTATATCGCAGCGCCCAAAGCCAACGGCTACCAGTCTATTCACACCACGGTTTATGGGCCAAAAGGGCCTATCGAGATTCAGATTCGGACCAAGGAAATGCACAAGGTCGCTGAGTACGGGGTTGCGGCGCACTGGGCCTATAAAAAGGGAATCCGAGGCAAGGTCAATCAAGCTGAGCAAAAGGTCGGCATGAACTGGATTCAGGAGCTGGTTGAGCTACAGGATGCTTCTAACGGTGACGCTAAGGACTTTGTGGATGCGGTCAAAGAGGACATCTTTTCAGAGCGCATCTATGTGTTTACCCCGACGGGTGCTGTGCAGGAACTGCCTAAGGAATCTGGTCCCATTGACTTTGCCTACGCCATTCACACACAGGTGGGGGAAAAAGCCACAGGCGCCAAGGTAAATGGTCGGATGGTACCTCTGACTGCCAAGCTCAAAACAGGTGATGTGGTCGAGATTGTGACCAATCCCAATTCCTTTGGCCCTAGTCGTGACTGGATCAAGCTGGTCAAAACCAGCAAGGCACGCAACAAAATCCGCCAGTTCTTTAAAAATCAGGACAAGGAACTCTCTGTCAACAAAGGGCGCGAGCTTTTGGTTAATTATTTCCAAGAGCAAGGCTATGTCGCTAATAAATACCTAGACAAAAAACGCATCGAGGAAATCCTACCAAGAGTTAGCGTCAAGAGCGAGGAATCCTTGTACGCTGCTGTGGGCTTTGGGGACATTAGTCCCATCAGCATCTTTAACAAGCTGACTGAAAAAGAACGCCGTGAGGAAGAGCGCGCCAAGGCCAAGGCAGAGGCCGAAGAGCTGGTCAAGGGTGGCGAGGTCAAGCAGGAAAATCGAGAGGTTCTCAAGGTTCGCAGTGAAAACGGGGTTATTATTCAGGGGGCGTCAGGCCTTTTGATGCGTATCGCCAAGTGTTGCAATCCTGTACCTGGAGACCCTATTGAAGGCTACATTACCAAGGGGCGTGGCATTGCCATTCACCGATCGGACTGTAACAACATCAAAGGTCAAGACGGCTACCAAGAGCGCCTCATCGAGGTGGAGTGGGACGTGAAGCAGTCGAGCAAGGATTATCAGGCAGAGGTCGATATCTATGGTTTCAACCGCAGTGGTCTGCTTAATGATGTCCTACAAATCATCTCAAACTCGACCAAGAGCATCTCCACACTCAACGCTCAGCCGACCAAGGACATGAAATTTGCCAACATCCACGTGAGCTTTGGCATTCCTAATCTGACGGAGCTGACCACGGTTGTTGAAAAAATCAAGGCAGTCCCTGACGTTTACAGCGTCAAGCGGACCAACGGTTAGATTATCGGTTAAGGAGAAAGACATGAAAATCATTATTCAGCGTGTCAGCCAGGCCTCGGTTTCTATTGCTGGGGAAAGTGTTGGCGCTATTGAGCAGGGCCTCCTCTTATTAGTGGGCATTGGGCCAGATGATGAGGCGGAGGATGTGACCTATGCGGTGCGTAAAATCACCAACATGCGGTTATTTTCGGACGCCGATGGCAAAATGAACCTATCGTTAACGGACGTTGGTGGCAGTATTTTGTCCATCTCTCAGTTTACCCTCTACGCAGATACCAAAAAAGGGAACGGCCCTGCCTTTACGGGAGCAGCCAGACCTGAGATGGCTAGCGCCTATTATGACCGTTTTAACGACCAGCTAGCAGAGCATGTTCCTGTTAAGCGCGGGGTCTTTGGTGCAGACATGCAGGTCAGTCTGATTAATGACGGGCCAGTGACGATTGTGCTTGATACTAAAAATCGGTGAGGCGACAAGCGTCATCGGTGTGATTTAAAAGGGTTTCTTTTGCGCGTTGCAAAATGAACCCTTTTTTTGATAGGAGAAAAGCTTTGCCTGTTACAAGGGTCAACGCCGCAGAGCTTTCTATGATATAATGTGACTAACATGCTCGATGAAAGGAATGGCTATGAATCTGAAAGATTATTTTCCAGAGGTGCGTGAGGGGGCTTTTCCCCTGACAGATCCGGAGTGGATCAGTATTGAGGATGGGGGGCGTTACTGGCATTTTCCAAAGACCGACCTGTCAGAAAAAGAAGCGCTCCTATTGACCCTGGGTCGGTCTGCCCTATCTGATGCGAGCCGTTCGGTGTCGCTTTGGGAGCGTTACCTGATTAGGCGACAAGGCAATCAGCCAGAGGTGCTCGAGCGGTATCAGTTTCTCTACCTTAATCATCAGGAGCCTTTGTCTGATGATTTGATCGCTTTTTTGACCAGTTTGTTGCCAGAGGTGTCTGCGGTATTGCCAATGAGTCAGACGCGTACGGCATTTTTACTAGGACAGGCGGATGCGGTGGAGCTCTTGTCCTTGTTGCGACCGATTTTGCCCACTATTGAGAGTGATTTTGGCTTGGCCTTGACGATTTTTGTCGGAAATACCTGGAGCCAACTAGTAGGTGCGGCTTTGCGAGACATTTTTGAGGCGGAAAACCAGCTCTTTTCAGCCTATCTCACCCAAAAATCCAGTGGCAGGTTGTTGACCTTTTCCGAGGTCATGTTGTGGTCACTGGTGGTGGGGGAGGGGGCCTCTGTTTTAAGTCAGACTATTGGACAGTTCCTGCAGAGCAATGCTGAGATGGCTAGTTTGGTGAGGACCTTGTGGCAAGAGCAGGGCAATCTAGTCCAGACCGCTCAGCGGCTCTACATTCATCGCAATTCCCTACAGTATAAAATCGAGAAATTTGCCCATCAGACCGGTCTCCATGTGAAGACTTTGGACCATTTGGCGGTAGCTTATTTGGTCATGCTGAAAGGCTCATAATGTGCAAGGTGCCCAAAGAAGATTGGGCGCCTTGTCTCTTTTTTGTAATCGTTATCTTTGCTATAATAAAGGCAAGAATAAGAGGTGTCAAACGATACTTTTGGATAAAAGGAGTCACACATGGTCGAATTAAACTTGAATCATATTTATAAAAAATACCCAAATACCAGCCACTATGCGGTTGAAGATTTTAATTTGGACATCAAGGACAAGGAATTTATCGTTTTTGTTGGCCCTTCTGGCTGTGGGAAATCAACCACATTGCGCATGATTGCAGGGCTTGAGGACATTACCGAAGGGGAGTTGAAAATCGATGGTCAGGTGGTCAACGACAAGTCACCTAAGGACCGCGATATTGCCATGGTCTTCCAGAATTATGCCCTTTATCCACACATGACGGTTTATGACAACATGGCTTTTGGGCTAAAGCTGCGCAAGTATAAAAAAGATGATATTGATCGTCGTGTCAAAGAAGCTGCTGAGATTTTGGGCTTGACCGAGTTTTTGGAGCGCAAGCCTGCTGATTTATCAGGAGGACAACGTCAGCGTGTGGCTATGGGTCGTGCCATTGTCCGTGATGCCAAGGTCTTCTTGATGGATGAGCCTTTGTCAAACTTGGATGCTAAGTTGCGTGTGTCCATGCGTGCGGAGATTGCTAAAATTCACCGTCGTATCGGCTCAACAACCATTTATGTAACTCACGACCAAACTGAAGCTATGACACTAGCAGACCGTATTGTTATTATGAGTGCCACCAAAAACCCACAAGGCAACGGCAGTATTGGTAAAATAGAACAGGTTGGGTCTCCTCAGGAGTTGTACAATTCTCCAGCTAATAAATTTGTCGCTGGCTTTATCGGTAGCCCATCCATGAATTTCTTTGAGGTTAAGGTTGGTAAGACCCGATTAACCAGTCTAGATGGCTTGGACATTGCCCTGCCAGAAGGTCAGTCTAAGATGCTAGAAGCTGCTGGCTACATGGGGAAAACCGTTACCTTTGGCATTCGTCCAGAGGATATCTCAGGCAACCAGATTGTTCATGACACTTATCCAAATGCCAATGTTCAAGCGGAGGTATTAGTGTCAGAGCTATTAGGGTCAGAAACCATGCTTTATGTTAAAATTGGGCAAACCGAGTTTGCCTCACGAGTCGATGCGCGAGATTTTCATAACCCAGGTGAGAAAGTCAGCTTGACCTTTAATGTGGCTAAGGGACATTTCTTTGACCTTGACACCGAGCAAGCGATTCGTTAATCAGGCCTCCTAGAATATAACAAAATCCCGAAAACAATCTTTGGGGATTTTGTTGTCACCAAATAGAAATGAGATTAGATATGAAGAAACACTGGTGGCACAAAGCCACAATTTACCAAATCTACCCACGCTCTTTTGTAGACACCACCGGTAATGGGATCGGTGATCTCAAAGGCATCATCAGTCGACTAGACTATCTCCAAAAACTTGGCATTACCGCCATTTGGCTCTCGCCAGTTTACCAGTCCCCTATGGATGATAACGGCTATGACATTTCTGATTATCAGGCTATTGCAGAGGTTTTTGGTAGCATGGACGATATGGATGAGCTCCTCAAGCAAGCCAAAGAGCGAGGCATTCGTATCATCATGGATTTGGTGGTTAATCATACCTCGGACGAGCACGCTTGGTTTATTGAAGCGAGGGAAAATCCAGATAGCCCAGAGCGAGATTATTATATTTGGCGTGATGAGCCAAATGGGTTGCTGTCGATTTTCTCGGGCTCTGCCTGGGAGTTTGACCAAGCTTCAGGCCAGTACTATTTGCACCTATTTAGCAAAAAACAACCAGACCTCAATTGGGAAAATGCTCAGTTGCGCCAAAAGATTTACGACATGATGACCTATTGGATTGACAAGGGGATTGGTGGTTTTCGCATGGATGTGATTGATTTGATTGGCAAGCAGCCAGACGCTGAAATCACTGGCAACGGTCCGCTCTTGCACGACTACCTCAAGGAAATGAATCAAGCTAGTTTTGGCAAACATGACGTCATGACAGTAGGAGAAACCTGGGGGGCTACGCCTGAGATTGCTCGTCAATATTCGCATCCAGATAACCAAGAGCTGTCCATGGTCTTTCAATTTGAGCACATAGGCTTGCAGCACAAACCAGACGCTCCTAAGTGGGATTATGTGGATGAGTTGTCTGTGCCAACTTTAAAAGATATCTTTAGCAAATGGCAGACAGAGCTAGGGCTTGGTGAGGGGTGGAACTCCTTGTTTTGGAACAACCATGATTTGCCACGGATCGTCTCCATCTGGGGAAATGATACCACGTACCGTGAAAAATCAGCTAAGGCTTTCGCTATTTTGCTGCACTTGATGCGAGGGACGCCTTACATTTACCAAGGTGAAGAGATTGGCATGACCAACTACCCATTTAAGGACCTGACAGAGATTGACGACATTGAGTCTTTGAATTATGCAAGAGAGGCGCTAGAAAAAGGAACCTCAAACGAGGACATCATGGCAAGTATCCGCATGATTGGTCGAGACAATGCACGGACACCAATGCAGTGGGATGACACCCCTCAAGCAGGCTTTTCGACAGCATCAGAGACCTGGTTACCGGTCAACCCTAACTATGAGGAAATCAATGTAGAAAAAGCCTTGGCCAATCCAGACTCTATTTTTTACACCTATCAAAAACTGATTGCCCTTAGGCAGACTCAGGATTGGCTAATTGATGCTGACTATACCCTTTTAGATACTACTGATAAAGTTTTTGCCTACAAGCGCTCTACCTCAGAAGAGGCTTACATTATTGTGGTTAACCTGTCAGACCAAGAGCAGCCTTTAAAGTTAGAAGTGAGTGGTTTTGAGGAGGTGATAAGCAACACCTTGGTAGCTCACATCTTTGAAACTCAACGCTTGCAAGCCTGGGATGCTTTTTGCATCAAGCTGTCCTAGCCCTGTTTTACATATCCTTACAGCAGACTCTTGTGACAAGAGTTTGCTGTTTTTAGGTAACGGCGCAGCTTTCTTTCTGTAAACGCTTTTGGTTGAGAAGGCGTTAAAAATATTGTATGATAGAGACAATAGATTAAAGATAGGCGAGGTAAATCAAATGACATTCGACGAAAGCGTAGCCCAGTTTCAAGAAGTAGCCATGCCAGAACTCATCCAAAAGATAGAGGCTAATGAGGAGTTGGCGGTTTTTATTGGGAGAGCGACTTGTCCATATTGCCGTCGGTTTGCACCAAAATTGGCAAAGGTTGCTACAGAGCATCAAAAGAGTATTTTATTTGTCAATAGTGAAAACCCTGACGAGCTTGAGGACATCCAGGCATTTCGAAATGAGCACGGCCTAAAAACAGTTCCAGCTCTCTTGGTTATCAAAAATCAACAGGTCAAGGCTGTCTGTGATTCGAGCCTTTCAGAAGACGCTATTTTGGATTTTTTAAACCAATAAGCTCGCACGGCTATCCAGCCTAGCCTTGCTATGTCAGCGTAAATTTGATATAGTAGGACTTGACTTTTAGATAAAAACAAGGAGATACTATGGGATACCCAACAATTTTAATGTTCGTTGTGATGATCGGTTTGATCTGGTTTATGCAACGTCAACAAAAAAAACAGGCGCAAGAACGCCAAAAACAACTCAATGCGATTGAAAAAGGGGACAAGGTCGTTACCATTGGTGGCTTGATTGCCATGGTAGACGAGGTTGACCTAGCAGCCAAAGAGGTTGTTTTAGATGTTGATGGCGTGTACTTGCCATTTGAACTATCAGCAATCAAACGCATTATGACAAAAGTAGGTGGTGAGGTAACTCCTGTTGCGGCAGATGAGTCTGTCGTTGTAGAAGATGCCATTTCAGAAAATGCCATCGAAACATCTATCGACAATAACTAACACGCGAGAGCCTGGAACAGTATGTTTCAGGCTTCTTTGTTGTGATAAGCTCGAATTGTTGACACTTTTTAAACAAGGAAGCGTCACCAAAAAATAAGCATGCCCCAAGGGGCTATTTTTTGCTGGCTCTGATGATAAAAAGAGAGCCAAACCTTTTGAAATATGGTAGAATATGAGGTAAGTATGCTTATATATAAGGAAAAAACATGTTTGGATTAAAAGCGAAATCAAAAAAACTAGTTTTGGATAACATTCCAAAACATATTGGAATCATCATGGATGGTAATGGCCGTTGGGCTAAAAAACGGTTGCAACCGCGAGTGTTTGGGCATAAGGCTGGCATGGATACCCTACAAGAAGTCACTATTGCGGCAGCTGAGTTGGGGGTAAAGGTCTTGACTGTCTATGCCTTTTCGACTGAAAACTGGTCACGCCCACAAAACGAGGTCAATTTTATCATGAATTTGCCGGTTGAATTTTTTGACAAGTACGTGCCGAAATTGCACGAGAACAATGTCAAAGTGCAGATGATTGGTGAAAAGCAGGGCTTGCCTGCCAAGACCTTAGAGGCATTAAACGCTGCTGTTGAGACAACTAGGCGCAATACGGGGCTTATTTTAAATTTTGCCCTTAATTATGGTGGCCGAGCAGAAATCACTAATGCGGTGCGCTTGATTGCCCAAGATGTCTTAGACGCAAAATTAAATCCAGATGATGTCAGCGAGGACTTGATTGCCAATTACTTGATGACAGATCATTTGCCTTATCTTTACCGCAACCCTGATTTGATTATCAGAACCAGTGGCGAAATCCGATTGAGCAATTTTTTGCCTTGGCAATCTGCCTATAGCGAGTTTTATTTCACGCCTGTTTTATGGCCTGATTTCAAAAAAGCAGAGTTGCTCAAAGCTATCTCAGACTATAATCATCGCCACCGTCGTTTTGGTCGACTTTAAAAGGAGAAATTTATGGAAAAACGTGTCATATGGGGTGGTATTGCAGCAGCAATCTTCCTACCTTTTCTAATCATTGGAAGGCTTCCTTTCCAACTATTTGTCGGGATGTTAGCCATGATAGGGGTATCCGAGTTGCTCAGGATGAAACGGCTTGAGGTCTTTTCATTTGAGGGGGTCTTTGCCATGTTGGCAGCCTTTGTGCTGACCGTTCCGATGGGGAATTATCTGACTTTCCTCCCGATTGATGCGAATTTTGCCATGTTTACCTTGCTTGTTTTCTTCTTGTTAGCAGGCACAGTGATTACGAGTGAATCGTATTCGTTTGAGGATGCTGCTTTTCCAATTGCCGCTAGTTTTTATGTTGGGATTGGCTTTCAAAACCTGGTTAACGCCCGCATGGTTGGGATTGATAAGGTCTTATTAGCCCTTTTCATTGTCTGGGCGACAGACATTGGGGCCTATATGATTGGGCGACGCTTTGGGCAACATAAACTGATGCCTACCGTCTCTCCCAATAAAACCATCGAAGGTAGCCTAGGTGGTATTGCGAGTGCTGTTGTCGTGTCTGTGGTATTTATGTTGTTTGACAAGACGGTTTACGCCCCGCACAGCTTTTTAATGATGCTGGTTTTAGTAGCCTTGTTTTCTGTTTTTGCTCAATTTGGTGATTTGGTGGAAAGTGCCATCAAACGTCACTTTGGAGTCAAAGACTCAGGCAGATTAATTCCAGGACACGGTGGGATTTTAGACCGTTTTGACTCCATGATTTTTGTATTTCCAATCATGCATCTTTTTGGGTTATTCTAAAAATTATCAGTTGAAAGGAACTCTATGTTAGGAATAATAACCTTTATTATCATCTTTGGTATCTTAGTCATTGTTCATGAATTTGGACATTTCTATTTTGCCAAAAAGTCTGGCATTTTGGTAAGAGAATTTGCCATTGGAATGGGGCCAAAGCTCTTTTCTCATGTCGACCAAGATGGGACTTTATACACCATTCGCATCCTACCTCTAGGCGGCTATGTCCGTATGGCAGGCTGGGGTGACGACAAGACAGAAATCAAAACAGGAACACCTGCGAGCTTGACCCTTAATGACCAAGGCCGTGTCAAGCGGATCAACCTGTCACAAAGTAAGATTGATCCCACGAGTCTTCCCATGAATGTAACGGCCTATGATTTGGAAAAGGACTTGACCATCACGGGATTAGTTGTTGATGAGACCAAGTCCTACGACGTGGAACACGACGCGACTATCGTCGAAGAAGACGGCACAGAAATCCGCATTGCTCCACTGGACGTTCAGTACCAAAATGCTAGCATTCCTGGCAGATTGATCACAAACTTTGCAGGACCTATGAATAACTTTATTTTGGGACTACTTGTGTTTACCCTTCTTGTTTTTGTTCAAGGAGGTGTCCCTGATTCGACAAGCAATCACATCCGTGTTGTTGAAAATGGGCCTGCTGCTCAGTCAGGAATCAAAACGAATGACCAAATCTTAAAGGTTGATGGTCAAAAAGTGGCTAATTGGTCTGAGTTGACACAAGCCATTGCCCAGTCGACGAAAGGTTTTACCCAAGCGGACACCCTTCAGGTAACTTACCAAACTAATAACAAGGTCAAAACAGCGACCATTCGCCCTGAAAAAACAAGTGGCCAGTATGTCATCGGGGTTCAAAGCCCCCTCAAGACAGGTCTCGCAGACAAGCTAAAAGGTGGAGCACTTTTGACCTTTGAGTCAGGTTTTACCATTATCAAGACCTTGAAAAATCTCATCACCAACTTTAGCTTGAATCAGCTGGGTGGTCCTGTTGCTATCTACCAAATGTCTAGCCAGGCAGCACAAAATGGTATAGAGTCAGTCTTGTACTTGATGGCTATTTTGTCTGTAAACCTAGGGATTTTTAATCTGATTCCGATTCCTGCTTTAGATGGAGGTAAGATTTTCATGAACCTTATTGAGGCTATTCGCCGCAAACCTCTAAAGCAAGAAACAGAGACCTATATCACATTAGCTGGCGTTGCTATTATGGTTGTCCTCATGGTTGCCGTAACCTGGAACGATATTATGAGAGCCTTTTTTTAACACTTAGGAGAACACTACAATGAAACAAAGTAAACTGCTTATCCCAACCTTGCGTGAAATGCCAAGTGATGCTCAGGTTATCAGCCATGCCTTGATGATGCGAGCAGGCTATGTTCGCCAAGTTTCTGCAGGGATTTATGCTTATTTGCCACTGGCTAATCGCACCCTTGAAAAATTCAAAACCATCATGCGTCAAGAATTTGAAAAAATCGGTGCTGTCGAAATGCTAGCGCCAGCCTTATTGACGGCTGACTTGTGGCGCGAATCAGGCCGTTACGACACTTATGGCGAGGACCTTTACAAGCTTAAAAACCGCGACAAATCAGATTTCATTTTAGGTCCTACGCACGAAGAAACCTTTACCACTTTGGTGCGTGATGCCGTTAAATCTTACAAACAACTGCCTTTAAACCTTTACCAAATCCAATCCAAATACCGTGATGAAAAACGCCCTCGAAATGGGTTGCTTAGAACCCGTGAATTTGTCATGAAAGATGGCTACAGTTTTCATCAAAACTATGAAGACTTGGACATTACTTATGAAGATTATAGACAAGCCTATGAAGCGATTTTTAAACGTGCCGGACTTGATTTTAAAGGCATTATCGGAGATGGTGGTGCGATGGGAGGCAAGGACTCTCAAGAGTTTATGGCTATCACACCTCCTCGAACAGACCTAAACCGTTGGTTGGTCTTGGACAAATCAATTCCTTCTATCGACGCTATCCCAGAGGATGTTTTGGCTGATATTAAAGCAGAGCTGTCTTCATGGTTAGTTTCTGGAGAGGACACCATTGCTTACTCAAACGAGTCTGATTACGCTGCTAACCTTGAGATGGCGACCAATGCTTACAAGCCATCAGGCAAGGTTACCTCAGCTCAGCAACTTGTTGAAGTAGCCACACCAGGTTGCAAATCAATTGATGAAGTTTCTGCTTTCTTGTCTGTAGACGAAAGCCAAACCATTAAAACTATGCTCTTTATGGCTGACGGTGAGCCTGTTGTTGCCTTACTCGTTGGTAACGACAAGGTCAATGATGTCAAGTTGAAAAATTACTTGGGTACTGACTTCTTAGAGCCAGCAAATCCAGAAGAGGCAAAAGCCTTCTTTGGAGCTGACTTTGGTTCACTTGGTCCAGTTAACCTAGCAGAAGGTAGCCGTATCGTAGCTGACCGTAAGGTGCAAGACTTGGCAAATGCTGTTGCTGGTGCTAACAAAGATGGCTACCACCTGACAGGGGTTAACCCAAAACGCGATTTCCAAGCAGAATATGTTGATATCCGCGAAGTCAAAGAAGGCGAGCTATCTCCAGATGGCAAAGGCGTTCTTCAGTTTGCACGTGGGATTGAAATTGGCCACATCTTCAAATTGGGAACCCGCTACTCAGATAGTATGGGAGCGACCATTCTTGATGAAAATGGCAGAGCAGTGCCAATCGTTATGGGCTGTTACGGGATTGGCGTGAGCCGTATCTTGTCAGCTGTTATCGAGCAGCATGCCCGTCTTTTTGTCACTAAAACGCCAAAAGGCGACTACCGATACGCTTGGGGTATTAACTTCCCTAAAGAGTTGGCGCCGTTTGATGTGCATATCATTACCGTCAATGTCAAAGACCAGACTGCTCAAGAATTAACTGCCAAATTAGAGGCCAACTTGATGGCTAAGGGCTATGAGGTCTTGACCGATGACCGACCAGAACGTGTTGGCTCAAAATTCTCAGATAGTGATTTGATTGGTCTGCCAATTCGTATCACAGTAGGTAAAAAAGCTGCTGAAGGCATCGTTGAAATCAAAATCAAGGCAACAGGTGACACGATTGAAGTTAGCCTAGATAACGTGATTGAAACCCTTGAAATTTTAACCAAAGATAACTAACACAAAAGGTCAACGCAGGTTGGCCTTTTCTTTTGGCGGCAGGCTAGAAGATCCTTTGAAGACCTCCTTTAGCCGTAAAGCAAACTCATGGTCGAAAATAAAAGGCAATTGTGGTAAAATAAAGCCTAAGAAAATCAGGAGAACATTATGTCAGATTTATTCGTGAAATTGATGGAACAAATAGAAATGCCGCTTGATATGAGACGCTCAAGTGCTTTTTCATCTGCGGATATTATTGAGGTCAAGGTTCACTCAGTGTCACGTTTGTGGGAGTTTCACTTTGCCTTTGCCGAAATTTTGCCCATCGAGATTTATCAAGAGCTGTCAGACAGACTGGTGAGAACCTTTGAGGCGGCTGACATCAAGGCTACGTTTGACATTACAGCTGCCCAGATTGATTTTTCAGATGATGTGTTACAGGCCTATTATCAGGAGGCATTCGAGCATCCTCCATGCAATGGCGCTAGCTTTAAATCATCTTTTGCCAAACTAAAGGTGACCTACCAGGATGATAAACTGATAATCGCGGCACCAAAGTTTGTCAATAATGAGCATTTTAGAAAAAATCACCTGCCTAATCTGGCAGCTCAATTTACTAAATTCGGCTTTGGCACGCTAGATATTGAGATGATTTCAGACCAAGAAATGACGGAGCATTTGACACAGGATTTTGTCAGCAATCGTCAAGCCCTTTTGGAAAAAGCAGCGCAAGAAAGCCTAGAGGCACAAAAATCACTTGAAGCTATGCAACCACCGGCAGAAACGAGCGCTCCTGAGCCTAAGCTTGATTACAAAGAGCGGGCGTCTAAGCGCCAAACTGGCTTTGATAAAGCTATCATTACGCCTATGAGCGAGGTGATTATGGAAGAAAATCGCATTGTTTTTGAAGGTATGGTCTTTGATGTGGAGCGACGCACCACTCGGACAGGCCGCCACATCATTAACTTTAAAATGACTGACTACACCTCGTCTTTTGTCATGCAAAAATGGGCTAAAGATGACGATGACCTGCGTAAATTTGACATGATTGCCAAGGGAGCTTGGCTACGAGTTCAGGGTAACGTGGAAAACAATGCTTATACCAAGAGTTTGACCATGAACGTCCAGCAGGTCAAAGAAATTGTCCATCATGAGCGCAAGGACCTGATGCCAGAAGGGCAAAAGCGTGTGGAATTTCATGCGCACACCAACATGTCCACCATGGATGCTTTGCCAACGGTCGAATCGTTGATTGACACAGCGGCTAAATGGGGACACAAGGCTGTGGCTATTACAGACCATGGCAATGTGCAGAGCTTTCCACATGGCTACCATAGAGCACGCAAGGCTGGCATCAAGGCTATTTTCGGGCTCGAAGCCAACATTGTCGAAGACAAGGTTCCCATTTCTTACGACCCTGTAGATTTAGACTTACATGAGGCTACTTACGTGGTTTTTGACGTGGAGACCACCGGATTATCAGCCATTAATAATGACTTGATTCAGATTGCCGCCTCGAAGATGTTCAAAGGAAACATCGTGGAACAGTTTGATGAGTTTATTAATCCAGGACATCCCTTATCTACCTTTACCACAGAGTTAACAGGAATCACTGATAACCACTTGGTTGGTGCCAAGCCTTTGGTTGAGGTCCTCAAAGCTTTTCAGGACTTTTGCCAAGGCAGTGTCCTAGTGGCCCACAATGCCAGTTTTGACGTTGGTTTTATGAATGCCAACTATGCCAAATACGACCTGCCAAAGATTAATCAACCAGTCATTGACACCCTCGAGTTTGCGAGAAACCTCTATCCAGAGTATAAGCGTCATGGTCTGGGACCTTTGACCAAACGTTTCCAAGTTAGCCTTGATCACCATCACATGGCCAATTATGATGCTGAAGCGACAGGTCGGCTGTTGTTTATTTTCCTAAGAGAAGCTCGTGAAAAACACGGCATCACCAACTTGATGGCATTAAACACGCAACTGGTTGCTGAGGATTCTTATAAAAAAGCCCGCATCAAGCATGCTACGATTTATGTGCAGAATCAAGTCGGTCTCAAAAACATGTTTAAACTCGTTAGTTTATCTAATATCAAGTATTTTGAGGGAGTTCCAAGGATTCCAAGAACAGTTCTTGATGCTTACCGTGAGGGTCTGATTGTCGGCACGGCCTGTTCTGAGGGTGAAGTTTTTGATGCTGTTTTATCACAGGGTGTTGATGCAGCAGTCAAACTTGCCAAATACTATGATTTTATTGAGGTTATGCCTCCAGCCACTTATGAACCGCTCATCGCACGAGAACTCATCAAAGACCAGGCTGGCGTCCAACAGGTGATTCGAGACTTGATTGAGGTTGGGCGCAAGGCTAACAAGCCAGTCCTAGCGACAGGAAATGTCCATTACCTAGAACCAGAAGATGAGATTTATCGAGAGATTATTGTACGCAGTCTTGGTCAAGGTGCCATGATTAACCGAACCATCGGACGAGGAGAAGGGGCAAAGCCAGCTCCCTTGCCAAAAGCCCACTTTAGAACCACTAATGAAATGATAGATGAATTTGCCTTTTTAGGAGAAGATTTGGCTTATCAGCTAGTTGTTCAAAACACTCAGGACTTGGCTGACCAGATTGAGGAGGTCGAAGTGGTCAAAGGCGACCTTTACACGCCCTATATTGATAAGGCGGAAGAAACCGTCGCTGAATTGACTTACCAAAAGGCCTTTGAATTATATGGCAATCCGCTACCTGATATTATTGATTTGCGCATTGAAAAAGAACTCACCTCGATTTTGGGAAATGGCTTTGCCGTGATTTATTTGGCTTCGCAAATGCTAGTAAATCGCTCCAATGAACGAGGCTACCTGGTAGGGTCACGGGGGTCTGTGGGCTCTAGCTTTGTGGCGACAATGATTGGTATCACAGAGGTTAATCCAATGCCACCACACTACGTATGCCCTAAATGCAGACACTCTGAGTTTATTACTGATGGTTCAGTTGGTTCAGGCTATGACTTAGAAGATAAGCAGTGTCCTAAATGTGGAACCCTCTATAAAAAAGATGGGCAAGACATTCCCTTTGAAACCTTCTTGGGGTTTGACGGCGACAAGGTTCCCGATATTGATTTGAACTTTTCTGGAGATGACCAATCACGTGCCCATTTGGATGTTCGTGATATTTTCGGTGCGGACTATGCCTTTCGTGCAGGCACGGTTGGTACCGTTGCTGAAAAAACAGCCTATGGCTTTGTCAAAGGCTACGAGCGTGATTTTGGTAAGCAATATCCTGATGCAGAGGTTGACCGTTTAGCTGCAGGAGCTGCGGGAGTTAAACGAACGACTGGTCAACACCCAGGGGGGATTGTTGTTATCCCTAATTATATGGATGTTTATGATTTTACGCCTGTTCAGTTCCCTGCAGATGACGTCGGTGCATCTTGGCAAACGACTCATTTCAACTTCCATGATATTGATGAGAACGTTCTAAAGCTTGATATCCTAGGGCATGATGACCCTACCATGATTCGTAAGCTCCAAGATTTATCAGGTATCGATCCGAGCACCATTTCACCAGACGATCCAGGTGTGATGGCGCTGTTTTCTGGGACAGAGGTCTTAGGTGTCACGCCAGAGCAAATCGGAACGCCTACAGGCATGCTTGGTATTCCAGAGTTTGGAACTAATTTTGTCCGTGGCATGGTTAATGAAACACACCCCACCACTTTTGCGGAGCTGGTCCAACTATCAGGGCTTTCTCACGGAACAGACGTTTGGCTAGGAAATGCCCAAGATCTCATCAAAGATGGCACTGCCACCCTAAAAACGGTTATTGGTTGTCGGGACGATATTATGGTTTATCTGATGCATGCTGGATTAGATCCTAAAATGGCCTTTACCATTATGGAACGTGTTCGTAAGGGCTTATGGCTTAAAATATCAGAAGAAGAACGTCAGTCTTACATACAAGCCATGAAAGAAAACAACGTCCCAAACTGGTACATTGAATCTTGTGGAAAAATTAAATATATGTTCCCTAAAGCCCATGCGGCAGCCTATGTTTTGATGGCGTTGCGAGTTGCTTACTTTAAAGTTCACCATCCCATCATGTATTATTGTGCTTATTTTTCCATTCGGGCAAAGGCTTTTGAGTTAAAAACCATGAGTGGTGGCTTAAAAGCTGTCAAGGCGCGTATGGAAGACATCAGTCTGAAACGCAAACAAAACGAAGCGTCAAATGTGGAAAATGACCTCTTTACCACCTTAGAGATTGTTAATGAGATGCTAGAGCGTGGCTTTATCTTTGGCAAACTTGATTTGTACAAGAGCCATGCCACAGAATTTCAAATTGAAGGGGATACCCTTATCCCGCCTTTCATTGCTATGGAGGGCCTTGGTGAGAACGTGGCCAAGCAACTTGTCAAAGCCCGCGAGGAAGGTGAGTTCTTATCTAAAACAGAGCTACGAAAACGAGGGGGTGCCTCATCGACTCTGGTTGAAAAAATGGATGAGATGGGCATCTTAGGCAATATGCCAGACGATAATCAGCTGAGCCTTTTTGATGATTTCTTTAGCTAGCCATCTTTTCTTTTAGAAAAGCCTATGATAAAATGTAACAAGGCCTCTCATGCCGAGAAACTTGTTTATCAAAACCAATCCTAACTGAGTTTAGCCACATAACATTGCAAAAATGGAATGGTGTCATATCAGAAATGATGACCCATTTCATTTTTTTATAACGAATAATAAAGAGAGAGAATAACATGAGTCACCTAGATAAAAATCCTGCTTTAAAAGCGATGGTCGTTTTTCGTAAGGCACAGCGCACCTTAGATGCCTATGGTTCTGATGTGTTTAAGTGTGCCGACTTAACACCAACTCAGTTTGGTGTTTTAGAGGTCTTATACTCCAAAGGAGGCATGCGAATCAACCACTTGATTGAATCCTTGCTAGCAACATCTGGCAACATGACAGTTGTGCTAAGAAATATGGAAAGAAATGGCTGGATAGAACGACACAAAGACCCTGATGATAAAAGAGCCCACGTGGTTTGTTTGACTGAAACTGGAAAGACCCTCATTGAGCAGGTCTTGCCCAAGCATATTGAGCGCGTGGAGTCAGCTTTTTCCATCTTTTCACAAGAAGAACAGTTGCAATTAATAGAACTTCTCAAAAAATTTAAAGATTTATAAACAAAACACTTTACAGAACCTCCAAAGAAAGATATAATTACTACATAGTAAAATAATCACTACTTAGTGATATTGAAGGAGACGTCATGTCTATTATTGCTAAACTAAAAAGTATCTTTAAGGGAGAAAAAGAAATGAAAAACATTCTATTTATCAACGGTTCACTACGCAAAGGTTCATTTAACCACCAATTAGCACAAGCTGCTGAAAAAGCTCTTGAAGGCAAAGCAACTGTATCTTATCTTGATTGGGCACAAGTACCAGTCTTTAGCCAAGATTTAGAAGCAAACACGCCTGAGTCAGTTGCTAAAGTTCGTGAAGCAATCCAAGCTGCAGACGCAATCTGGATTTTCTCACCAGTTTACAACTTCTCTATCCCAGGTTCAGTGAAAAACCTTCTTGACTGGGCATCACGCGCTCTTGACTTGTCAGATCCAACAGGACCTTCAGCTATCGGTGGCAAAGTGGTGACAGTTTCATCAGTTGCTAATGGTGGACATGAGCCAATGTTTGCTATCTACAATGACTTACTTCCATTTATCCGTACAACAGCTGCTGGTGAATTCACAAAAGCAACTGTTAACCCAGAAGCTTGGAGCACAGGCGTTCTTGAAGTTTCAGAAGAAACTCAAGCTAGTTTGTTAGCACAAGCTGAAGCATTGCTTGCAGCCATTAACTAAGGCAATACCCTCTTTAAAAAAACTCCCTATCTAGTGAATGATGACTTTCAAAAGCATCCTTGGCACTATTTAGGGAGCTTTTTTGTCAATATCGTCACCCCTGTGTTATCTTTCAAACAACTGATCAGCACATCACTATTCTAAATGATTTAAAGAGAGAAAGCCGTTGCGCTACCATTAAAGAGTTAATCAATAACAGTCATGTTATGACACGTATCATTGCTTTTCTTAACCATTTGAGTCGGGTCTCTAGAAGGGCATGACTCAACCAGATGTAACAGCGACTATTTTTCATCAAAAAATAACCTAAAACAGTTCCATCACGCATCACTATTAGTTACCACTAATAGCCCTATGCAGGTTTAAGGACTTGCAATTATGAGGAAAAGAGGTTTCTTATGAAAACATATGTTAAGTTGTTTAGCATTGTATTAACTTGTGCAACCACATTGGTTGGGGCACAAACTGCTCATGCCATTGCTGGATCTGATTGGATTGAAACCAGTCAACTGCAGCCACAAAAGAGTAATTTGGTCATATCGGTCAATGGCCGCTTAAAGGGTAAAGAAGATGATATTCATATCAGATTTATCGATTATGATATTAACTCGTCTATTTTACAAAAAGAAGCATTATTAGAGGCTGTTCAGTATCAAATGTTACAAACAGATCTTGATGGAAAGAGGTATCGAGTCATTGACTTTGACACAGATGCTCGCCTGACAGATCGGTATGGGAAATTGTACAAGGCAGACGCAGATGGCTCGGTCAATCTCGGGAAAAATGACATTCAGGAGTACTTGCTGACAGGACATGTTGTTTTAGAGGAGATGACTGAACTCACCCCTGATCAACTTAAAAATCCTGCAGCTGATATAAACATGTATTACAATGTTCAATTTTCTTCTATGGAAGACGAAAAACCTTTTCTTTCTGAGGAAGTGGACTTGGGTCGTGTACCTGTCGGGACAACCTTCACCTCAAGTGATTTAAAAGAAAAGGCTCAACAGTTATTAGAAAAAAATACCCAGGTTATGCTATTCTTGATCGATTAGCTACAAAAGTAGTTCACGATAACAAAGATTATACCTTTTTACACTACGGTCAGTATTCCTATACAGTAAAACATCGCGAATTTATTCCTGTAACGCAAAGTCACCAGAATTCCATGACAGAAAATGACAATAGTGATCTGATATCAGAAGTTTATACTGTTGTCAGAAAAGATAAATTTGCAGAAAAAGCAAAGTCAGAAATTATAGATGTTCGCTACATTGATGCTAGTAATGATCGCTTACTCGTACAAACAAGTCTTTTAATTCGCCATGAAGAAGACATTGACTTTACAGATGGCTATGACCCGCTCACTAAAAATAGAATCTTATTTAACAATTTAGATCCGTATAATATTAGCAACTATACCATCACAGGACGCGTTGACCAGTACGATGATAACGGCACTAGAAATGTTGATGTGTATATGATTACTAGACCATCAGATATGAGGCCTGGGGATCATTATGGCTATGATAATGGCTATTCCTACGATGAGATGCAGGAGTATGCCTATCTTAGAGGACTCGTTGCTCCAAAATAAAGAAACTGGTAGTCATATGGTAAAGCCCAAGAGGAGTCGCCACTCTCTTTTTCTCTTCTTGACATAATCATAAGTACAAAAAAAGCCCCTCAATGTAATGTACTGACCCCCAAA
>NZ_LHQM01000022.1 GCF_001302265.1 Streptococcus phocae
CTTGCTGTTTTTATTATTTCGTTTGTGAAGCCACATCGTAAGACAAGATTCCCTCAATGCTACGTGTGATTGTTTCTAAGTTAGTTAAAGCATCTTTCAGAGACTGTCTAAATTGCCCAGGAGTTGCCAAAAAGTTATCCAATTCTGCGCGCAAGGAAACTCCTCTGTTATAGAATTCTTCTCCTTTTTTACGATTTTCATCATTGATACCATCAGTATAGCGAAATTTATTATAAGCATTATTAAAATATTCGACTGCAAACTGTGCTTTTACAATGTTTTCATCGTTATCTTCATAGGATGAGTGTGCAGTCGCTAAGGATGCTCTATGTGCACTTGTTCTTGGGGTCAGTACATTTCCATAACTCGAATTTGTCCCTTCTAAATTTCCTCTTCTAGAAGTATTTATTTGCTCGTCGTATTCTCTATCGGTTACTTTTACAGGGTCAAATAGAGTCAAACCAGGCTCCATATCAAAATGCTCACCTTTTTGTTTCTTACTAATATAGGCTAAATCTGTTATGGTGTTTTCTAGTATTCGAATGGTTGGGAGAGTTTCAGCTAAGATGATTTTAGTCTTGTCACCATTGCTTTTATTCATAATGATAAAGTATTCATTTTGAAGATCTTCGTCATAGCGAGTTAAATCATCTTCAATGGTATTAATATGCTGTGACAATTCATGTAATCTCTCAAAATAATCTCTTCGATAAATGGTTAGCATTTTTTGTAATGTTGTTATCTCTCTAGACTTTATCAAATAATTATAATAAAACTCATCGTTATAACCATTGTCTAGCCTCGTTTTGAAGTTGATATAATCATTATTCTTTGGTAGGTGGGTAGGAATGGAAATGAGTTTGGGATTATTGATCTGTATCCTAACCGTTTCAGAAGCGAATTTTTGCAAAGCTTGGTTCAAATTGTCAATTATTGTCTCATACTGCCGCTGAGATAAATTAGCGATTCTATTATTTACCCCATTATGATCATCCGTATATAGTGCTTTTACGGGCACTCTTTTCAAATAATTTTTATGAGATGATAAAACTTGAACTAATTCTTCTAAACACTGTTTATATTCTACTTCATCATACTCACTTTTGTTAATCAGATAACTTCCTAAATTAAATAAGTCGATGATGGCATCACGTTTTCTTTCGTAGTAATAGCCAACGCTATATCCATAGTCTAAGTTGTCAAGCTCTTCTGTCAGCTTTTTTGTAGCTTCTGTATAACTACGTGTTATCGCCCCTACAGGTTTAGTTGTTGCAATAAAAAAACTAATTGCTCCTAAAACAAGTGCCAACATCATTATTTTTCGTTTCATTTTCCTTTTTTCTTTTCAATACTATGTCTACTAGAGACACAGAATCTCATTTTAATCTCTAAAAATAATCTTGTCAATGAGGATTTATTAACTTTTCTTTATGACGATAGGACGTTTTTTCTTATTCATGAGAAAAAATCGATTAAAAATAATATCTTTGAAACAAATGTTCGTTTTTTGTTTATTTTTAACATCTTTTTTATCTTTTATAGTGATATTTACGAATAATTCTTGTGCTAATAATCACTAATGTCAATTTTTTAGTATGATTTATAGAATTTGACTTGATTTTCTTAGTTCTTTGTGATTTTTAGAGTTAATTTAAAAAAGAAAAAAACACCTTCTAGGAAGAGTCTTTTGGATAGACTTCCTAAAAGGTGATTAGTGGTTAGCGTTTTTTAAAGTACCCTTGTTTGGGTGAAATGAAAAAGCTCACCAGGAAAATAATTGCCGAAGTCAATACGATGCTTGAACCTGCTGCAATGTTAAAGGTATACCCCAAATAAAGCCCCAAGACAGATGTTAAAGCGCCTAGACAAGACGAAATAATCAACATGACTTTTAAGCTATTCGCATAGAGATATGCTGTTGCTGCTGGGGTAATAAGCATGGCCACAATCAAAATGGTACCAACACTTTGCATAGCTGTCACAGCAACTAAGGTCAGTAAAATCATGAGCAAATAATGATAGAAATTAACATTCATACCCATCGATTTTGCCAAAATAGGGTCAAAAGAGGTGATTAATAATTCTTTAAAGAATAGAACAATCAATCCTAAAACAACAATGGATACAATGATGGTAATCCATTTATCACTATCTTGTACTGCCAGGATATTCCCAAACAAAATGTGGAAAAGGTCTGTTGAACTATTCGCCACACCAATAAGAATAACTCCCAAGGCTAAAAAGGAGCTAAAGGTGATCCCGATAGCCGTGTCGCCCTTTATCACCGAATTTTCCTTAATATAGGTGATAATCACAGATGCTAACAATCCAAACACAACTGCCCCGATAAAAAAGTTAATGCCTAAAATAAAGGATAAGGCAACACCAGGCAAGACAGCATGTGAGATTGCATCTCCCATCAGGGACATGGATCTCAAAATAATGAAACAGCCTACTGCTCCTGATACAATACCAATCACAATTGCCGTGATGAGAGCGTTTTGTAAAAAATGATAGGATACTAAGGCTTCAAAAAACTTTAAAAACATTTAGGGTGTCTCCTTTGCTAAGATAAGGTTGTTTCCATAGGCTTTGGCTAGGGTATCTGGAGTAAAGACGTGATCAACAGCTCCATAAGCCACAAGCTCTTTATTTAAAATGAGGAGATTATCAAAATAGTGTTCTACCTTACTTAGATCGTGGTGAACGATTAAAATGGTTTTTCCCGCTTTTTTCAACTCTTTTAGCAAATCTACAATGATTTTTTCACTCACCGAATCAATCCCAACAAAAGGCTCATCCAAAAAAATGTAGTCTGATTCTTGAATCAAACATCTAGCCACTAGCATGCGTTGAAACTGACCGCCTGACAGTGATTTGATTGGTCTATCGCCAAAACCTGACAAACCAACTTGATCCAACAAGCTCTCAACGTGGTCAAACTCTTTTTTGCCAACACGACGAAAGAGGCCTAACTTGGTATAAGTCCCTAATGAAATACACTCTTTGACAGTAATTGGAAAATTGTAATCAATCATACTACGCTGCTCAACATAAGCTACGGTATGCCCTAGATTACGGCCATCTTTTTGACCGACTGTAACACTTCCCTTGTAATCAACCAAGTTCAAAATAGCCTTCATTAGAGTTGATTTTCCTGCTCCATTTGGTCCAATGATTCCGACAATTGCAGGGCCTTGGATTTGTAAGGAAATATCCTCTAAAGCCTTTTTATCACCATCATAACTAACGGAAAGGTTTTTGGTTGTAATCATGTTTCCCTCCTTATGTACAAACAAAACAAAGCACAACACTAGAAGTCGCTGTGCTTTGATCTTATTTTATTTTGCTAGACCTTCAGAAATCTTATCAAGGTTCCATTTCATCATGGCATAGTAGCTATCGCCATCTTTACCTTTTTTAGCTACAGAATCGGTAAAGATTTCAGCATAGATTGGAATACCGCTATCTTTGGATACAGATTTCATTGGACGACGATCAACACTTGATTCAACAAAAAGTGCTGATGGTTTCGTAACCTTGAGTTTTTCAATTAGTGAAGTAATCTGGTCTGGTGTTCCTTCCTCTTCAGTGTTGATTTCCCAAATATACGCTGATGGGACACCATATGTTTTTGAGAAGTACTTGAAACATCCTTCGCTGGTTACGATCAATTTTTTGTTGTCTGCAATAGCATCAAATTTTGATTTCGCTTCCTTGTCAAGCTTTTCTAATTTAGCAACGTAAGCGTCTAGATTTTTTTCGTAGGTCTCTTTGTTTTTAGGATCTTTAGCCATCAATTGCTTAGCAATATTTTTTGAATAAATAATCCCGTTTTCAAGATTTAACCAAGCATGTGGGTCTTCTTTTCCTTTTTCACTAGCGCCCTCTAAGTAAATAACATCGATTCCGTCACTAACTGCAAAGTAATCTTTGTTTTTTTTCTTTTTGGCGTTTTTGACCAGTTTTGTAAACCAAGCTTGTCCACCGTCTTCAAGGTTGATACCATTATAGAAAATCAAATCAGCAGTTGTTGTTTTTTCAACATCCTCTGGAAGTGGTTCATACTCATGTGGGTCTTGTCCAATTGGCACAATGCTGTGCAGGTTAATCTTATCACCTGCAATATTTTTGGTCATGTCAGCAATAATAGAATTGGTGACCACAACATTTAGCTTGTCATCTTTAGCGTCTTTGTTTCCTGAGTTGGAACAAGCGACCAAAATAAATAATGACAGAAAAGCACCTAATACTAGGCTAAATTTCTTTTTCATTGACTATCTCCTTACGATAGGGTTTATTTAATTAAGTATAGTTAATTATACTATTAGGATATCTTACATTTGGTTTTTTGTCAAGATTTTTCAGTAGTATTCTGATATAATAATGATTATAAATAAGAGAAAGGCCTGCAGATATGACGCCTAATAAAGAAGATTACTTAAAATGTATTTATGAAATCGGAGAACAAAAGGTTAAAATTTCAAATAAAATGGTTGCAGAAAAGATGCAAGTCTCTGCTCCTGCTGTTTCTGAAATGATCAAAAAAATGATTGTTCAAGGATGGATTATCAAGGATAAGACCTATGGATACTATCTAACAGAAAAAGGAAAAGACCTCGTCGCTAACTTATACCGCAAACACCGTCTCATCGAGGTGTTTTTGATCGATCAATTGGGCTATGACGCTCACGAAGTTCATCCCGAGGCAGAAGTGTTAGAACACACCGTTTCGGATACCTTTATTAATCGGTTGGATCAGACACTTGGTTTTCCACTTTTTTGTCCGCATGGCGGAACCATTCCAAGACAAGGGCAGCCCTTGGTTGAAATTAATAACACAACACTTTACGACATCACACAAACAGGAAATTTCAAGCTCAGCAGAGTTCACGACTACTTTGAACTGGTGCAATATCTAGAAATGCATCAATTGACCGTTAACACAGACTTTAGTCTGGACCAAATTGATGACTTTGCAAAGACCTACACCATTACCTACGAGGGCAAAGAGTTAATTATTCCTGAAAATATCGCCAAACAACTCTACGTTACTGAAGTGAAAAAGACATCGGAAAATTAAAAATCCGATGTCTTTTTAAATGAGCACCTCTAAAAAAGCAATGAGGGTTTTTGCTGAACGTTTGCCTGCTTGAATGATGAATTGATCAAAGGTAATGTTGGCGTCATGAGCTGCTGTATCACTGATTGCTCTGATAACAACAAAAGGTTTACCTGCCGCGTGAGCAGCTTGTGCTATGGCTGCGCCTTCCATCTCTACGGCTAAAACGTCTGGAAATGCCTGGGTAATAGCTGTTATCTTTTCCTGTCCGGCGATAAAGCTATCACCTGTCGCAATTAATCCAACTCGACTTGTGGTTTCTTCTTGGGTCAGGACAGTTCTGAACGTGTCGATAAATCGAGGGTCACTGTCAAAGTACAATGGTTGCGCAGCCATTTGCCCATACTCATAGCCAAAAGCGGTCACATCCACGTCATGGTAAACCAATCGGTCTGCGACAACGACATCTCCAATATCTAATCCTGTTGCAACTGCTCCAGCAGAGCCTGTATTAATGATGGCATCTACCTGGAAATGGTCTACTAAAATAGCAACCGTCATGGCTGACATCACTTTTCCAATCCCAGATTGCACCAAGACCAACTCGTGCCTACCCAGTCGACCAGTGTGGTAGGTTGCTGATAAGACGTCGTGGTCTTGTCGGTCCAAAAGAGCCTCTAAAAGAAGCTGTAATTCTTCTTGCATGGCTGCAATAATTCCAATTTTCATGTGTTATCCTTGTATTCTGTTATAAGTAAAAAACGGCATAGGCCAATAAACCAATCAACATTACAACAAGTATCAAGACAAGGTTTAATGTTGATTGAAATTGGCTGCGTTTTGCATTTTCAATACGACGACTCTTGTAAATGCGCTCAGACTCTCCGTGGTCCTCAAAGGTCATGATTTTGGTATCAAGGTCCGCATAATCATCACTTTCAAACACTTCTCCTCGCTTTGCTTTTTCAATGACGTCGTCTGTTAATAATGGTTTTCCCATCAGGCGTCACCTCCAAAATGCAAGGCATAATATTGTAGGGCAATAATTGTTTTAGCATCCACAATCTGCCCAGTAGCGACTAAATTCATGCACTCTTGGTAGCTTAAAGTAAGGACCTCAATCACTTCATCGTCATCTTGTGGTCTTGGATTTTCTACTTTTTTAAGGTCATCTGCCAAGTACAGTTTGATTTTTTCGTTGCAAAAACCAATCGCCGTATAAAATTCGTGAATCAAGGTTAAATCACCAGAATAAGCAGTTTCTTCTTCGAGCTCACGCGCAGCCGCTTCTAATTCAGAGCCTGCTTCGCCAATTTCTAGCTTTCCTGCAGGAATCTCATAGGAAACTGCCTCGATTGCCTTTCGGTATTGTTTAACAATGATAATGTCACGGTCAGGAGTAACAGCCAGTATGGAAACAGCACCTCTATGAAACACCAACTCTCGCTTTGCTTGTCCAAGGCCATTGGGCAGTTCAACATCATCGACAGCCACTTTAAAAATATGCCCTTCAAAAATGTTTTGTCTCTTTAGTGTTTTTTCTTCAAAATCCATTTTGGACCTCCTTTTAGACCATTGAGTCGTGTCTTAGTGTGATTTGCTTGGATGATGAGGTAATCTTTTGGCATAGCCTTCCTTGGTTACTTGGCGGCTACGGCCGATACCAATCCCATCGACTGGAACTGATTTTGAGATTGTTGAGCCCGCTGCTGTTAGGGCTCCGTCACCAATCTCTATCGGAGCAATCAACGTCGAGTTGCTACCAATAAACGCATGATCTCCTATGACGGTTTGGTATTTTTGGCGACCGTCGTAATTAACGGTTATGGTCCCAGCCCCTATATTGACTTCAGAGCCGACTTGGGCATTTCCGACATAGGTCAAATGCCCTGCTTTGCTATTTTTACCTAGACTTGACCCTTTAATTTCCACAAAATTACCGATGTGAACATTTTGGGCTAGGCTTGAACCTGGTCGAATGTGTGCATAAGGGCCTACAGTGACTCCTTCGGCGAGTTTTGATGCTTCAATCATGGAATGGGTAATAACGGATGACGCCCCAATTTCAGAGTCCACGATGTAAGTTCCATTGGTTAAAATCGTTCCTGCCCCAATCGTGGTTTTGCCTTTTAGCGTCACATTTGCCTCAATCATAACATCAGGAGCGATAACAACGTCGCTATCTATATAGGCTGTCTGTGGGCTTTGGAAAGTGACCCCGTTAATCATGTGCTGTTTGGTGATGCGTTGGCGCATCACTTCTTCAGCTGTGGCTAGAGCGACACGATCATTGACCCCTAAGCTTTCGTTGAAGTCTCTCAAGGTATAGGCGCCAACTTTTTCTTTTTGCTCCCTAAAAATGGCAATCACATCTGTCAAGTAGTATTCCCCCTGAGCATTGTCTGTGTTAATGTTTTTGAGAGCTTCAAACAGGCGTTTATTGTCAAAAACATAAGTACCTGTGTTGATTTCTTTGACTTGCTGTTCAAAATCGTTAGCGTCTTTTTGCTCGACGATTTTAGTGACTTCGCCATCAGCGTTACGGATAATGCGCCCATAACCAAATGGGTCTTGAGCTGCTGCGGTCAGAATGGTGGCAACATTTTTATGGTTAATATGAAAATCTACCAGATTTTTTAAGCTCTCACCAGTGATGAGCGGGGTGTCCCCAGCAATCACCAAGGTGTGTCCATCTAAGCTTGCCAACTCCTCTTCTGCCATCATAACGGCATGACCTGTTCCGAGTTGCTCTGTTTGAAGAACAAAAGCTGACTGATCAGCTAGTACCTCACGTACAAGCTCCGCCTTGTGCCCAATGACAGTAACTTTTTTTTCTGGTTTGAGGGCAGAAACACTCCTAAAAACATGCTCCAACATGGTCAATCCAGAAACGCTGTGGAGTACTTTTGGGAGGTCGGACTTCATGCGAGTTCCTTTTCCTGCTGCTAAGATAATTGCATAATTTGTCATATGATTTTCCTTCAGATTGATATAAATACCAGACTATTATAGCATAAATCGTCTATTTTTGCAGAAAGCCTCTCATGGAGCCACTCCTGTGTCACAATCAAAAAAGCGTCTGAGCAATGCTAGACGCTTTTTAGTCCTTATGTTACTGAGTTAAGAGCTGTTTCTAAAACAATCATGACCTTTCTACTATGTTGCAATGCTTGGCTTGCTCTTGTGGTATCGTGACTGGCAATCATATCTCTAAAGGCAATAAATTCCTCGTACATGCGGTGAGGATGTCTATTTTGGTCAATCATTTGTGGAGGCCGTCCATGAAGTATTAGACTTAGCTGGGGCAAACTGTTTGTAGCTCCAAGTACTGCCATAGAGCCTTTATTGCCCTGTATCGTTGAGGTTATGTCAGCACTGCTGTCTTTAGCAGCTATGCAGGTAGCTTTAAACCTGCCATAGTCCATCACCAAAACACCAGACGTATCAATGCCTTTTTCCACGTTAGCTAGATACTGAACAGTCATGGGTTTGCCAAATAAACCTATAACAAGGTGGATATTATAGATGTTTAAATCACGCAGGGCTCCTCCACCTTTTTTAGGATCAAATACAGGGGCAATATCTCCACGCTTGAAAGCATCGTAACGTGATGAATATTGTGAATAGTTACAAGAAACAATCTTAACATCTCCTAATTGGTCCAAGTGTTCCTTCATAAACTGCATATTGTTCAAATATTGATTGGTGATGGCTTCCAGTAAAATGAGATTTCTTTCTTTGGCCAAAGCAATCAACTCATCCAATTCAGCTACTGTCATGGTAAAAGGCTTTTCACAAATCACGTGCTTTCCTGCTAGTAGCGCTGCTTTTGCGCCGTCGAAATGCAGGTGATTCGGCGTTGCGATGTAAACCGTATCCACCGAATCCATCGCTAGTACAGCATCAAGCTCACAACTGGCTTGTTCAATGCCGTAGTCACTTGCCAACGTTTTTGCCGTTTTGATACTGCGAGGCGTTGACACGATAGCCTTTAGCACAATGCCATCAATTTCATTTAACACGGGCAACAATTCTTTAACTATCATGCCCGTACCAATTATTGCTAGTTTCATGTTGACCTCCTTAGTTAGGATAAACCTTTTTAAATTCTTCTAAAACAATCTGACTCGTTTCAGAAAAAACGAGCCCCGCCTCTTCAAAATAAGGGTGAAAAAAATCGTAGTGGACTTTTTGCCAGTATGCCAAACTCTTATCCCCTTCGCCTTCTTTGTAGGCATGCTCTGCTGAAACTTCCTGAAAAGGCACAACCGAAACTTTGGTGATCTGAACGATGCAAACTGCCTGACCTTTACCATCTAAAATAACATCATAAGTTCCCACTCGAGGAAGGGGGGCTTGATCTAAGGCGTATAAGTCATAGGCGGAAGAGGTCGCTGTTTTTGTGCCTTCCAAGACCAACTGCGCTAACAAATCTGGTTGAGCCCCAAAGGCCCAAGCATCAATCTCACTGCCGATATGAGGATTAATCTTTTTATAGGCTTGCCATAATTCTTCTGCTGTCATTTTTTTTCCTTTGAATGGCGATTAATAACTCTGATGCAGTGCTAATTACTTCTGCTTTTTGCACTTTCTCTATGATTAATAACACAAACAATGCGCTCTAACCAAACGGTAGCTTTTAGATTATTTCAAACTCCAGCCACCATCAAGTTTGGTTATTTCACCTTGCATGGCACTTGCTTTTCCTGAAGCTAAATAAAGGGTAAAGTCAGCAATTTCGTCTGCTTCTAACCAACGGCCAATAGGGGTCTCTTTGGCTACCCAGTCAGCTAGCCCACCTGGTTCAAAATCAGCTGCGGTCATCTTGGTTCTAACCGCTCCTGGAGCAATTCCAAAAACTTGGATGCCTGCTTTGGCGTAATCCAGAGCCAGCTGACGGGTAAAGCCCGCAAGGGCGTGCTTACTAGCTGTGTAGGCTGCACCACCTCCACCTGCCATAAAGCTGGCAATAGAACACATGTTGATAATGATACCAGAACCTGCTGCGACCATATGGTTGAGATAATGGCGAGTCAAACGAACCGTTGCAAACACATTTACCTCAAACAAGGCCTCAAAATCATCTTCTGTGATATCTAACAAGGGCTTGTAACCATCGAGAATCCCTGCGGTATTACACAAGATATCCACACTAGGCACAAACTCATAAAGTGAATCAAGGCTTTGGGTAATGTCTAATTGTATAAAATGAAAGTCCCCAAGCAGGTCTGGTTCCTCTGACTTATCAACCCCATAAACCGTAAAGCCATTTTCTAAAAACAGGCGTGCTTGAGCTAGACCAATGCCTGAGGACACCCCTGTTACGAGCACGCGCTTAGTCATGAACTTCTATCCAATCAGTGGCTAGAACGTCACAAGGGGTGGGAGACCACATGGAAAAGCCCTCGCCATCTCCTGAAACATTGATAAGAAAATAAGGAGTCACTTGGAGAGAAACTCCCCCCTGCTCAATGCTGTCAAAGAGCTGAACATAATTTTCTGCCCCTCCCCAGCCAGTACGAACGTATTTCTTTTTGGCTTTTAAGCCTGGTAAAATCTCTTCAAATGTCATGATTGTCTCCTTTATCGTCTTTAATTGTTGATATAATGGGCTTTTTAGATAGCCTATCAGTTCTTATAAATAAATTTGTGGACTTTTCTAGACATAATTTCTCCTTTGGGATTTCTTTTAGTGTAGGACACTTTATAAGACTGTCTAGTTTAGTGTAACCTATCCAAATGTCTGCGGCTTAACTGTAAGTTGATAACTCTTTAGCCATAGTTCCGCCAACTCTTGATAATTCCGAATCTGAGCTTCTTTACGTATAGTAGAGCCATTAGAGCCGTTTTTCTTTTTGTATTTTATTATTTTCACAATGATAAACCTTTCCGTCAGCAGGCAAGCTATTATTAAAAGGGTTTGAGATTAGGTTATATCATGACATAATAGTATCAATTAATCGCTCGAAACATTGCAAAAGAAAAATGCGATATAATATTAGGCTTTTAAGACCTTGTGAGGTCTTTTTTGTTTTTTAAACATGCTAGGAGCTACAAGAACACCCCTAATTTAGTTTGTGTTGGGTAAATTGGTAAATTCTATGGATGGTATCTAATGTGGTTTAGAAGGCTTGAAAAGGCCAACCTGTAAGGAATGACAGGCTTTAACAGTTGTTTTTTTATTTTTCGTTTTTGCTAAATAAAACAAAAATTCCAAGTACTAAAATCAATTTGATAATCCCTCTTAGGTACTCACCCGATAGTAACATATCAATACCTGTTATTAAAATAAGAATACTAAAAAGTATTAAAAATATTTGCTTTGCTTTTTTATTCAAAGAAGCCCTCCTTTACTCAATAATATTAACCACGCACAGATAACAACTTTTTAATGAACCAAGAGCGAAGCAAGAGGAAACACACACTTTGGAAAAAACTGACTTTTAAAAAGTCATGGTAATCGTTTAAAAGTTCACTATTTTTCAATAAATAGTTAAATAGTCGGACTTTATCAAGTTCGTTTTTCTTTGCTGATTTATTATATGGTCATAACGAACATAGGAAAATACTTAGGTTTTACAAATATAAACGTTGGTTATCTGAATTGCTAGATTTTCATATGTGTTACTTACGAATAAGAAGGTTACAAAAGGTAACGTTTTTACTCTATATATAGAAATTGCCATCTTTGTCGGATGGTTTTAGAATTGCTAAAATCCCTTCAATAACTCCGATGAATCCAGGGATAAATGTCCAGCAGAAAACAAGGTATAGGATTCCTGTTCCTGTTTTACCAGCGTAAAATTTATGTAAGCCAAATTCACCTAAAAATAGAGCTAATAGAACATAAATGACTTTATTTACTTTTCTTGGCATAAGCATCTCCTTTTATTTAATGTTTTATAAAGATACAATATTGCATAACGAACAGATAAGAATATTGTGGTTTGGGGACATAATGCGATAAGACGCTTATACTATTCTCAATAAACTGAATTGAAGCAAGAATTTCCCTTTTTAGTTGTTTAATTTCTTATTGGTTTGTTAGGAAGTGCAGATTTGTTCTAACTTTTACCGTTGATAAATCTTCCAATTCATTTGAACTACCATGGATAAATAAATCTAAATCATCACGATACCTCAACAAATACGCCAAAGAAGTCCGCTAAAGCTTGGGCCTTATCCGGCTTGATTTGACTTTCTCCGTTTTCCCAACGTGATACAGTTTTTTCAGATATATCAAAAATAGCAGCTATTTCAGCTTGAGATAGTTTTTTTCTTTTCTTAATTCTTTCAGTCTATTCGCAATCTGTACTACCTTTCAAAAAGAATTATATCACGAAAATCTCGAAAACAAACAAAAATGTCTTATAAATCTCAGCCACCTTTCACTCTATTCATGGTTAGGATTATTTTAAAAAGGAAGATAACAAATGCTTATCACAGTTGAACATGCTAAGAAGGTATGTGGCTTGGACTTAACCAAGGGAGAGACCGCTAAGCGTATCAATGTAACACCAAACACGTTGAAAAAGATTGAAGCTGATGATTATGACGCACCAAAGGCAATCTTTGAACGCGTAATGAATTTTTTACTAGACAGTTAGCAAGTCAGGCAAGCTATGACAGTGGGTGACAAAATCAAAACTATCCACTTTAACTTAGGTGAGACTACAAAAGAATTCGGAGAACGATTTGGCACGTGTAAAGGTAGAGTGCTACAAAAAAGGGTGCAGTTTATAAAATAAACAAATACAAAAAAGACCAAGCAGAAAACTTGATCTTGTTAGTTATAGAATAAGTTTATTTACGATTTTATCTGTGAGTACTAAATGTAAAAAAAGTAAAGGTGTTTAAAATTCCACTGATTATTTCAGCGTTTAACTCTTCCGAACCTCTACCACCTGGCGGTGCAATATTGAGAACTTTTTAAAAAAAATTTTTAAAAAAGTTATACACAATACATACTATATATTGTGCTGTTTTTATCACCATAACAATATATAGTGTGCTGTTATTTTCAATAAATACAATATATTGTTTTTACTGTTTATTTTCTCACAACTAACACAATATGTAGTGGCTTTACAAAAAAAATAAATAGCGATATAATACACGTACAAGAACTCGATAAGCTCCCTGTGATAAAAAGCAAAGTTTACGAGGCTTTTTTTTTGAAAAGGAACAAATCTATGGATGGAATGGTACAACAAGAAGATTCAAAAGTTAAATATTTTCTTTTGGAAGCAGATCAAACAAAGTCAATGAAGAGTTTCTCAGAATTTGATGATTTAAAGAAAAAATTATCAACTCCAAATACTGTAACTAAAGCTAAAGTTATTATTAATGATTCAGAAATGGAATTTGCGAAACAATTTTTATTCCAGACTAACTACTACTCTTTTTCAATATATAAAAAATGTTTACCTAATAGAGATGAGAAAGAATTTTCTTTCAATGATTGTGTACAATTATATAATTTCAATAATTTCCTCAGAGAGAATTTAATGAAATTTACCGGGAAAATCGAATTACTTATAAAATCATCAATTGTTCATTCATTATGTAGTTATTATAGTGGAAAATTACAAAAAGGTGAGTGCTATTTAGATACAACAATCTATGTAAACTCCGATGAATGTTCTAATATTTTAAAACGAATTGGACGGAGTCTATATTCAAATCAATCTAAATCTTTACCAATTAAGCATCATATAAAAAAGAAAAATCATAAATTTCCTCTATGGGTGATAATACCAGAACTCACATTTGGAGAAACTACAAAATTTATAGAAAAACTAGACAAAGAGTATTATAATAATTGGATTAATGAACTTTTCCTAAAAAATGATTACTTCAATAATCCTGCTATGAAAGATCATATTATTAGTTCTTCTATGAGTTGGATTTCAGCAACTTGGTACATAAGAAATGTCTGCGCTCATTACGGGCGACTTTATGGTTGCAATTTTAATGTTGGGGTACCAACTTTTTATACACCAGAATATAGAAAACTAAAATCTAAAGGGAAAAAGAAAAGTCATAACAAGGATTTATTTGCTTATATGTTAGCTATAAAATATTTATTGATATGCCATAGTAAGTTAGTTCAAAACGAATGGAACAATTTTATTTTGGAAATTCAATCTAAATTCGATTCCGACATAATTGAAAAGAAAAAAATTGGTTTCCCTGATAATTGGGAAGATTTTTTAACAATCGAAATAAAATAAGGGCACCTCAAAAATGTTCATCTTTTAGATGCTTACAAGAGTGCCAATCGTGTAAAAGTATTATTATAAAGAAATATTGAATTGACACGCGCGTGGACTTTTATATAATAGTATCAGCGATAGCGAGAACATTCAAAAAACGTAGCTGATCACTACGTTAGTTCTTGCCTGCTGAACTCATTAAAAATTTGTTCACCTTATCCTACTTCTTTAGACTATCAAACATTAAGTTGATAGTCTTTTTTAGTGCCAAAATTTATGAGCCCACTAGTTATTCATGGATTTTCACCATGGAAAATCGCTTGTTTTAAACTATCTCAAAACAAATTCAGACCAAGCGACGATGCCTCTATTTTGTCAAACAGTCTCTGATTTTTAATTCAAAGTCAGTTGTTAAGTGTCAGTTGAATCCAAATACGTTTCATGATACACTGATATATAAAATCGATATCGGTTTTCGATATCAGTAGATTATACATAAGGAGTGTTCGAAATGCAAGAAAAAATTTTAAGGAAGCTATACTTGGGATTTATCCAAATTCATATTTTATACCATGCCAAGCAAGAACCGTTTTATGGCGCCTGGATGATAGAAGAACTTGGTGAACATGGGTATGATATTGGACCTGGGACACTCTACCCACTACTCCACAGTATGGAATCTAGCAAACTCTTAGACAGCACAGAAAAAACGGTGGAAGGAAGGGTGAGAAAATACTATGCCATCACAACAATTGGAATTGACGTTTTAGCCAAGGCAAAAAAACAGGCTTATGAACTGTTCAAAGAAATCGAAGACTAACCACAGGAGGTCACTGAGATGTTTTTACTTAAAAAGGTAACCTACAAAGACATTCTTAATATTAGCGAACTCAGGCTTAAACAAGGAGAAATCACATCTATCATTGGAGAAAGTGGCAGCGGAAAAACGACTCTTTTGCGCCTTTTAAACAAGCTGATTAGCTGTGATAGTGGCTCAATATGCTATAAGGATAGGAATTTAAGAGATATTGATGCTATTGAATTGAGAAGAAAAGTGGTCATGCTTCCACAGACACCGGTGATTTTCCCTGAAAGCATCAAAGATAATCTACTTATCGGTCTAAAATTTGCAGAAAAAGAAACCGTTAGCGATGACAGGCTAAAAGACATCTTAAACATGGTGCATTTAAATAAGGAACTCTCTAGTCAAAGTGATACCTTATCTGGTGGTGAAAAACAAAGGCTCTCATTAGCAAGAGTAATCCTTCTAGATCCTGATGTTTTTTTACTGGATGAACCTTCCTCAGCTTTAGATGAAGAAACTGAAGATAGCATCATCAAACAATTAGCTCAATACACAAAAACAAGCAACAAAACATTAATTATGGTTATTCATTCAAAAAAAACAGCACAGACGTATTCAGATAATATCATTGAAATAAATCAAGGAAACATCAGAACAGTCCAGGAGGTAAAATAGATGAATGAAATAATTGATTTACAGATATGGCAATTGATTTCAGCCTACGTATTTGTGATCATGCTAGTGATTATTGTCAAATTAAAAGGGATCCCTAGGGAAAGAGAAATTCTTATTGCTTCTGTTAGAATGACCTTGCAACTTATTTTGGCGGGATATCTACTAGTTTATGTCTTTAATTTGTCATCTCCCTGGTATACCATTCTCATCTTAGTTGCAATGGAACTGTTTGCCATTTACACGATTATCAAAAGAAATCAGACAACACTTTCCATTAAACTCAAGCAGATTATTGCCTTATCAATGGTCGTAGGCACCGTATCTTGCTTGTTCTATTTCTTGCTGATTGTCATAAACATTTCTCCCTGGTACAGTCCTCGTTACGCTATTCCCATTGCAGGAATGCTGATTGGAAATTCAATGACTGGAATATCTTTAGGCGTTAGTCGTTTAACCGATGGCATGCATACAAAGAAAGACTTAGTCGAAGGGGCATTAATGCTTGGAGCAACCCCAAAAATGGCAACACGTCAAATCGTAGCCGATACTTTTGATTCTGCTATCCTCCCAACCATCAACTCAATGGTCGGAATGGGTATTGTTTTTCTTCCTGGAATGATGAGTGGTCAAATCCTATCAGGAGTGTCTCCACTCACAGCTATTGCCTATCAAATTTCCATTATGCTGGGAATATTGGGAAGTGTCTCTTTGACCGTAATCCTATTCGTACAATTAGGATACAAAACTTTTTTTAACAAAGATTCCCAGTTGATTATAGAACAGGATACTAGGAATAAGCCTTAAAGCTATTTGAGGGCGTGGCGCAGAAAGACTGCATGATGATGGTGACCTCTGTTATCTAAATAATTTTTATTTAATTTTATTAAAAAACCGTTGACTAAATTATTTTTTTATTATAAAATAAAATCAGATGAGTACCCATCCCCTATGTTAATTTAAACGGAGGAAATTCCTATGAAACTATGTTTTAAGAAGTGTTTGTTTTCTACAATGGCAGCATTTGCGCTTGTAGAACCATGTGTAACCATTTCAGCTCAGGATAGTAACAATGAACAGATTGAATTTGAAGAAAACTTTCTCTCTAACTACAAACAAGGACAGCATAAAAAACTGCTAGCTTTTCTACAAGAAAAAGGAATCGGCCTTGAGCACGCCTACTTTTACTTGCATGCAGTAGCTGACAAGGATTTTGATGCACTTTTAGAAGAGTTTCAAACCAAAACAACTGAGCAAATTAAAGCAAGAATGACAGCAGATTTAATTAACATATACTCTAACTAAGTATCTTTTTAACATAAAATACCCCGCTTAGCATTTGGTCTAGGCGGGGTGTTGATTTTCTGATAGACATTAGCGTTTTAATCCTTATGAAAGAGCCATAGCGACCATCCATAAAAACCTAGTACCCCTAAAACCATCATACTCATCGGCAACCAAACAATCCACTGTTCACCAGAAATGAGACCTGACTGAGAGGCTTTTCGGATACAGGCAACCACAAAAAACATCAGTAACGGTAGGCTAAAAGGCCTAAAGTAACGATGTTGCCATTTGCTCACTATTAATATCACTAAAATGGTAAACACGGATAGCAAATCCCAAGGTGATGGAACGGTAAACTCCAAAAAGGATAATCCTGGTAGTTTCGAACGAGATAAATACACAAGAATAATATTAATCAATAAATAGATGACCCCTAAGCCCCACTTGAGTTTAGACTCTTGATATCTGTAGCGCTTCAAGAGTCTAAAAATAAGGATAATAGCAATAAAATTGAACCCTGTTAATAGCAAAAATTTGAGGGCATTCATCGTCAAAACACCTGTCTCTGAAAATGTCAGCAATAATTGGCAACCATAGGCACATAGCCCAATTAAACCGACTAATCTCAGCAAGTCTCTTATTGAAATAAAGGGGCTGTTCGCCACAATGTCACGTGCCATTTCTTGAGGGTGACGACCGAAAAAGTCTTGGGCTGTTTGCCCGTCAGCCTGAGCAGCCCGTAAGTCAACAGCCATATCATATAACTGTCGGCGAATACTTTTTTCATCACGCAATAGCGCTGCTAGTAACATATCTTCTTGAATGCGCTCAAAGTAAGTTTGATTTTCAGGAGTTAACTCTTTCAAAATGGTTTCAGTTAACTGCATGTCATGTTTTGTTTGAGTTGTCATTGTCAAATCCTTTCATTTTTTCTACTACGGCAACTGTTTCAAGAAGGTCATGCCACTGCTGCCAAAAATGATCAAGTGCCTCTTTGCCTTCTGATGTTACAAAAAAATAACGCCGATCTGGTCCATCTGAAGATGGTCTTTTTTGAGCATAGATCAGGTGGTTTTTCTCAAGTTTTTGTAATAAAGGGTAAACCGTTCCACCGACAATGTCTGTAAAGCCGGCCTGCCTCAAGCGCTGTATTAATTCATAACCATAAATAGCTTCTTTGGCAATCATCTGTAAGACACAGCCTTCCAAGACACCCTTTAGTAACTGGCTTTGTTTCATACTTCTCCTCTCAACTAGTTTGTTATACATACTACTAGTGTAACAAGTTTTAACTAGTATGTAAAGCAAACTAGCCGGCATTAATATAAGGATTAAGACAAAAGTCTTAATCCTTATTCAATAGTCACTGAAATGCCTTCTGGTATTGTTTCATAAAACCATTTAGCGTCTTGTCTACTCATCCGAACGCAACCGTGCGATGCTTTTTTGCCAAGGAGCGCTGCTTCTTCTGGGATTTCATTTCCTTGTTGGTCAGTCGGTAGGCTATGGAAAAGGTAGATGCCATGTCCTTTAAAAGAAACCCAATAATAAGCTCCCTCACCTGAGGCGTTATTAAAGAAAAAATCTCCTCGCTCAGGTTCAATCACAAACTGCCCCAACGGGGTTGGACTTTCTGGTGCGCCCGTTGAAACCGTGGTTTGAAATAGAAGTTTGTCTCCAGAAAGAATGGTCATTTTCTGCTGCTTCGTTGATACCTTGATTGCCAAATCATCATACTGAGTTAAATCTGGATAATCGGTGTTTTGTTTGGGCAGTTTAGGGTCAGGCTCAGACTTAGTTTGTTGGTTTTTATTAGCCTTTTGACTAGCCGGCTTATGGGTGACTGTCTGGCTGGTTTTCTGCTTAGTTGAAACAGTGGAAGCTGTCGAAGAGGACCATTGTCCCCAGGCTAGGGCAAGGATACCTACCATTGCTAGTAAAGCAATTAGTCCCATCATTGCTTTTGATAATCGTTTTCTCATGATAACTCTCCGTTGTCGTATAATCTGATTAGCTGTGCTTGCGATTTCTGCCTTGTCAGGTAGACAAAACAACAAGCTCTCGTCATAGTTAGTATATCAAAAAAAGAGCCGATTGGCTCTTTAAAAATGATTTTCCCAATCATCACAAGTTAAATCTGACAGGACTGGCAATCGCTGTCCATAGTGCTTGTATCTTGGAAAGGCAATAAGCTGTCTTGATCGTACTGTTCACTGCCTTCTAAGACATCCTGCCTCACACGGACATAGTAGATAGAGGCGCATTTAAGTTTGAATGCCTTGATGTAGGCTCTGTTTAAATCCCTCGTGGTCGCTTGATCCGTCATAAAAAGAGTCAGTGAAATAGCTTGGTCCACGTGTTTTTGTGCCGCAGCTACGATATCAATGACAGGGTCTGGCCCCATTTCATAAGCGCCACGCTGGTAATAAGCATAATTGTCAGCATTAATCTGATAGGCAGGCACATAAACCCTGCCGAGTTTGCCTTCTTTTCGAACTTCAACGGGTGCGACGACAGGTTGTAAACTCGGTGTGCAGGATGACAAATAGCTAATTGAGCCTGTTGGGGCGACTGCCATGAGGTGTGCATTGGCTAGTCCATTTTCTTTGATGTCACTAACTAAACGTTTCCAATCATCAAGGCTCGGCAATTTTAACCCATAACGTTCTAGCAAAGTTGCAATTTTTTCGGTCTTTGGCTTTGCTTCTTCTTGCAAATATTTATCAAAATAACTGCCATCAGCATAGGTGGATTTTTCGAAATCTGCAAAGCTTCCTTTTTCTTTAGCCAATTGGTTGGAAGCTTTAAAGGCATGATAAGCCATGGTGTGGAAAAAGAGATCTGTAAATTCAACGGCTTCTTTGGAATCATAAAAAATATGATTGGTGGCTAAAAAACCATGTAAATTCATCGCCCCTAATCCAATAGCATGATTGGCTGCATTTCCTTTTTCAATAGATGGGGCACTTTTTAAATCTGAGGCCCGTGACACATGATCTAGCGCTCTGATACTTGTTGTAATGAGCTGGTCAAAATCTGAAGCCTTTGCCATCGCTTCAGCAATGTTGATAGAGCCCAAGTTGCAACAGATATCCTCACCAATAGTAGAAAAGCTTAAATCCTCCTCAAAACTGCTAGCTGTACTTACTTGAGCAATTTCTGAACATAGATTAGACATGACAATACGTCCTTTTTGAGGGTGCGGGTTTCGAGCATTGACCGTATCATCAAAGAGCAGGTAAGGGTAACCAGACTCAAAGTGAAGCTCAGCGATCAATTGGAAAAATTTGCGAGCACTGATATAGGTCTTTTTAATGTTGGGATTAGCCAGTAAATTCTCATATTCTGCTGTTATAGACAAATCTGACAGGTCCTTACCATAGACGCGTTTGATGTCATAAGGTGAAAAAAGGGCCATGTCTTTATTTTGCCGTGCTAACTCAAAGGTAATATCTGGAATCACCACGCCCAAGGCCAAGGATTTGATTCTCATCTTTTCATCCGCATTTTCTCGCTTGGTATCTAAAAATGTTACTATTTCTGGATGGTGGGCATGCAGATAAACAGCTCCTGCTCCCTGCCTTTGTCCTAGCTGATTGGCGTAGGAAAAGGAGTCTTCTAACAGTTTCATCACGGGAACGATGCCAGTAGCTTGTTGTTCGATTCCTTTGATAGGAGAGCCAATTTCTCTGAGATTGGACAAACACAAGGCAACACCACCTCCTCGTTTTGACAGTTGTAAGCTTGTGGCAATCGCTCGTGAAATGGACTCCATATTATCTTCGACACGCAACAAATAACACGAAATGTATTCGCCACGGCGTTTTTTTCCGGCATTCAAAAATGTCGGAGTCGCTGGCTGAAAGCGGCGATACAGTATAGCATCAATCAAGGCCATCGCCAAGTCAGTATCTCCATCTGCTAAAAACAAAGCATTCATCACAACACGGTCTTCAAAATGCTCTAGGTAATAAGCGTCATCAAAAGTCTTAAGAGCGTACGACTGGTAAAATTTCATCGCTCCCATCAAGTTCATAAAAGAGACGTTTTGCTGGTAGGCGTGGTCAAAAGCTTCCCTGACAAAAGAAGCATCATAAGCGTCAAAGATGGCTTGATCATAATAGTCGTTTTCAATTAAGTAGGCTAGTTTAGCCTCTGTACTTTCAAAAACCAAGGTTTTTGGCAGCACGTGTTCGTCTAAATAACGGGCGACGGCCTCTTTATCACTGTCAAAATGATAAGTGCCATCTGCTTTTTTAAATCGAGTAAGGGCATTTAAGGCCAAATAGGAGTCTTTGGGTAACATGAAGGGTTCCTTTCGTTAGTCAATGGGTGAGGAGTTTTTGTGCTCAACGGATGAAAGACAAGCAATAATTGCCTTGACTTTTTCGACGTCTCGCTCGGTTCCTAGTAATTCAAACTGGTGCAACAGGGGAATCTGCAATTTTTGAGAAATAATTGGTCCAGCAATGGCAAAGGTGTCGCCAAAGTTGGTATTTCCTGAAGAGATGACCCCCTTGCAATGGTTTCGGTTTTCAGGTCGGTTTAAAAAACGAATCACCTGTTTAGGAACGGCGCCTCTTTTATCTGAGCCGCCTGCCGCGTAAGTTGGCACAATTAAGAGGTAATCGTCTGTCACTAAAAGGTCTTTGTTATCAATTGGGATGCGCAGTGCTTTAATGCCTAGCTTCTGAACAAATCGGTGGGTATTGTTGGAAGTGGATGAAAAATAAACAATTCCTAGCTGGGCCATACCTTAAAACTCCCAATCTTCGTCAGTAGTTTCCTCGGTAACCCCCATCACATAAGACGAACCATTACCTGAGAAAAAGTCGTGATTTTCGTCAGCCCGTGCTGATAGTTGGGCAAATACCTCTGGTGAGATGCGGGTTTCTTCCTCAGTAAATGGAGAATCGTACCCTAAATTCTGCAGAAATTTGCCTGCATTATAGATGCTAAAACGAATCGCGTCTTCTGCCAAATCAAACCCTTCGTATAATTCTGTTAAATAAGCTTTTTCCAAATCAATCAGCTGATACAACAAGTCGAACACAAAAGCTTTCATTTCTGCTTGCTTTTCAGGGCTCAAGTCGGCAACTTTTTGTTGGTACTTGTAGCCACTGTAGTAGTTATGAATAACCTTATCCCGCAAAATCAAGCGAATAATATCAGAGGTATTTGGCAGTTTTCCACGCGCTGAAAGGTAAAATGGCAAATAAAAACCACCATAGAGTAGAAAGCCCGGCATCATTGCTGCTGCAACCTTGGACTTGAGTGGGTCATCTCCTGTATAAAAAGGAATCAACACTCGAGCCCGCTCTTGTAAGCTTTCTGTCGAGACAACCCAGTTATGAGCCTCTTCAATTTGTTGGCTGGTGCAGAGTGTTGAAAAGATTGTTCCATAGGAACGAGCGTGAATCCCAACCATAAAGGCAAAATTGGTGTAGATAACTTGCTCATGATCTGTTTGCGAATGCTGAATCTGTGCGACATCCCCAACAGTTGCTTGGACCGTGTCCAGAAGTGTCAATCCTGTGAAGGTCCGAGTGATAAGCTCTTGCCAATCAGCACCAAGCGAGCGCCATGAATTAAGGTCATTAGAAACAGGCACTTTCTCAGGGAGCCAAAAGTTTTGTGTCACACGATTCCAAACTTCAAGATCTTTGTCATCATTCAGTTGGTTCCAGTTAACAGACCGCAGTCTTTTTTGCGTTTGAGACAGGGCGTATTCAATTGGTGATTGAGAACGGTCATAATAGTTTTGCATTATCTGTATCTCCTTAGGACTTTATTTTTCTAACAGGCGCCTGGAAATGGGTTGTTTAGGCAACTCAAAAAAACTTACCTAAACAGGCAATTCCTTAACAATTAGTCATCATTTCTTGATGGCTATGCTACCATAGCATCAACTGTGTTGTAACAAGTACAGGGCTTGTATTTTTCTCCGAAAAAGTTAAGCGTGCTTAACTTTGTGCAAAGCCAATATTACCACAATATATTGTGTTTTTCAACTATTTTTAACACCATATATAGTTTTTTCTGCTAAACGCATAAAAAAGAACCAGCCCAATTTCTTGGTGCTAGTTCTCTAAGTGTTGTCTTAACCAATGATGGAGCCATTAGGGACAGATGGGTCAACCGTCAACACGGTTAATTTTCCATCGTGTTCTGCTGAGAGAATCATTCCTTGGCTGATATAGGTTTTCATCATTTTACGTGGCTTTAAGTTGGCAACGATTTGTAATTTTTTCCCCACAAGCTCTTGCTCATTTGGGTAATAGGCTGCGATTCCTGATAAAATCTGACGGTCTTCACCATCACCAGCATCCAGACGGAAGCAAAGCAGTTTTTCTGAACCTTCTACTCTTGATACTGCCTTCACCTCCGCAACACGTATCTCAACGGCATCAAAGGTGTCAAATTTGATTTCGTCTTTTTCTGATACCAAAGTGACTTTTTCAGGATTCCATTCAGCAACGCTATCTGATGAAGCGTTCGCTGTCTTATCCATTTCTTGTTTGATGTAGTCAATCTCAACAGCCATATCTAAGCGTGGGAAAATCGGAGTCCCTTTTGAGACCACTTTGAGTCCTGTTGGCAGACCTGACAGGCTCAAGTGCTCAAGATCAAAAGATACCTCTAAGCCGAGCTGTGCCATAATGGCATTTGACGTGCTCATCATAACTGGCTGAATCAAATGTGCCACCACGCGCAAGCTAGCTGCCAAATGTGCCATAACACTTGCCAGATGCTCTTTGTTGCCATCTTCTTTGGCAAGTAACCAGGGAGCTGTTTCGTCAATATACTTATTGCTGCGTGAAATAATGGTCCAGACAGCATCCAATGCACGTGGGTAGTCAACAGCTTCCATGTATTTATGATAGTCCGCGATACTTTTTGCCACAACAGTCTCTAAATCAGCATCAAATTCAGTCACTTGCTCAACGTAAGCTGGGATTTCCCCGTCAAAGTATTTATTAATCATGGCAATCGTGCGGTTGAGCAAGTTTCCAAGGTCATTAGCTAACTCATAGTTGATACGACCCACGTAGTCTTCTGGAGTAAACGTTCCGTCTGAACCAACTGGTAGAGACCTCAACAGGTAGTAACGTAGCGGGTCGAGACCAAAACGCTCCACTAACATTTCTGGATAGACCACATTGCCCTTTGATTTAGACATTTTGCCGTCTTTCATGACAAACCAGCCGTGGGCGATTAAACGCTCTGGCAATGGTAAATCAAGCATCATTAACAAAATTGGCCAATAGATTGAGTGAAAGCGTAAGATATCTTTACCAACCATATGAACAACCGTTCCATTCCAAAAACGCTCATAAGTTGCTTGGTCGTCCTGACCATAACCTAATCCTGTCACATAATTCAACAAAGCATCAATCCAAACGTAAACCACATGCTTAGGATTTGATGGCACAGAAACGCCCCAAGTAAAGGTCGTACGGCTAACCGCTAAATCTTCCAAACCTGGCTCGATAAAATTCTTAAGCATTTCATTCATGCGACCTTCTGGTTGGATAAAGTCTGGATGCTCATTGAAAAACGCTACCAATCGGTCTGCGTATTTGCTCAAACGAAGAAAGTAAGATTCTTCAGAAACCCATTCGACCTCATGCCCTGATGGCGCAACGCCACCAACCACCTTACCAGTCTCATCGCGAAAGACTTCTTCTAGCTGGCTTTCAGTGAAAAATTCCTCGTCCGATACAGAGTACCAACCTGAGTACTCTCCGAGATAGATGTCATCTTGGGCTAGTAAGCGCTCAAAAACAGCCGCCACAACCTCTTCGTGATAGCCATCTGTTGTACGAATAAACTTGTCATAAGAAATATCAAGCAACGACCACAATTTCTGAACGTCACGAGCCATTCCATCAACATAAGCTTGAGGAGTAATGCCTGCTTCTTCAGCCTTGGTTTGAATTTTTTGACCGTGCTCATCAAGACCTGTTAAGTAAAAGACCTCATGGTTCATCATGCGCTTGTATCTGGCAAGCACATCACAAGCAATCGTTGTGTAGGCAGATCCAATATGAAGCTTACCTGATGGGTAATAAATTGGGGTAGTAATATAAAATGGTTTTTTATTGGTCATTGTATTTCCTTTCAAGGCTAATGAAACCTTTTGTAATCGCAGTATTGTGAGAAAACCCTAAGGCAAAAATATGTCGTGCTTGGGCGTTTGTCAGTATTACATTATACCATACTTTTGAGTTCAAAAAAACCGATAAATGGTCCCTACTAGGCACGCATAATCGGCTTTATTTTTGTTTGAATCACATAATATTCTTGTGTCAACAAATAATTGACATATAACAAGGGCACTAAAACAGGTGTCAAAGCGTATTCGCCATAGGCTAGTGATAAAAGGGTCGAGCAAACCACACCACAAGCAAAAGCAACAATAACAGTCAGCGTATTGCGCCCAATGTTGAAGAGCTCATCATTTTTTTCATACCATCCCTTGGTCAATAAATACGCCGCATTTTTGATGTTTCCTGTCATCATAACGTTGGCATAGCTAGCACCTCTTAGTGTCTTAAAGGTATCTACTTGTATAGACGCAAAAAACGCCAAGGCTGATACTGTGAAAAACGAGGACACAAAAGGCGTTAAAGCCGATGTGATGACTCCTAAAAAGGTTAACACAAAACTTGACAACAAATACCAATGCAAACCATTTTTAGTTGCCCAACGATTCATAAAATAGGTAAAGGACTGCCCCAACATAAAGACAACAATAGGCAGTAAAAATTGTAAAGCTTGCTCAATATCGTGCTCTGAAAACCTAATGGCAAAAGATAACAAATTACCCGTTTGGACACCTGCAAAACGTCTGCCTTGCGTGATATAGGTAAAAGCATTCACATAGCCACTAATAAAACAAAGGGTCACTGCGCAGCGCAATCCCTCATAAACCAGATATTTTTTGCGTTTCTTTTTTGACATACTAACCTTTCCTTGCTTTAATCACAAAAGAAAAAATACTGACAGACAGTATTTCATCTTTCATCGGTAGGGCCTGACAATCCATAAATCAGGCAAATGCTCGACCAGTTACTGGTCAATCAGTCCTTAAGCATAGGATAGTATAGCACAGCACTGGTTTTAAATCAAGGTTTTCTTTGTCAAAAACTCCTTGAAATAAAAAAACCAATCTGCCTCTACCTTTTAAAGCATGATAGACAGATTGGTTATCTTTTTCTACTAAGGGGTTTCTGTCTGGATGACAAGGTTCGTGAGGTAGTTTTCTTCACCCAGTTGTGCCTTGAAGCGGTCACCAACTTTCAAGAAAGGTAACAAATCACTCGTGTCACGACTAGCTTTAACCTTGTAGATGGTTTTATCAGATGAAATGTAATAAATCGTTGTTCCTGAAACAATCTGGCTAGCCAACTGGTCCACCTGACCAGCAATCATTTTTGCTGCCTTATCAGAAATAATAGCTGTCGACAAGGAGCTTGTGTCTCGGTTGGTAAACTGAGCTATCAAGGTCTGAATGTCATTATTAACAGTCACTTGTTGATAATCCTCTGCATCAACCAAGGCATAGGATTTGACGAGGCCTGCACCGTCTTTTAGCGAAACCAAATAATAGGCTTTTTTGTTTAGCTTGACCAGAGTTGGTGCTGTAGCAGTGTATTTTTTCTCCTGCACTTCCCCTTCAGCTGATTGCATGGCTGATGATTCGGTCGCTGAAGCCAACTTGTAGTTAATGATTTGACGGGTTCTCATATTAACCAAAATAAAGCCCAAGTTTGAGGAATCTGCTGTTGCTGAGGTGATTCCTGTATAGAGATAAATGTCTGAACCTATTGTAATGTAATTGTAGTTATCAGTCGTTTTTTTGACACCTGATTGGCTAAATACAGTATTCCAGTAGCCATCTTTGTAAGTGTAGTAGTCATTGACTCTCTCAAGCACATTCTCAGCAGAATAAACACGGTCAACCCATTTTGGAACGTTTTTTAGCTCATAATATTTCGACTGACCAGTAACTGCATTTAGCAAAATCACACCATTTGGATCAGGCGATGAGAGACCAAATTTTGGCTTATATGTGGTTGCCACATAATAAGGGGTGCCATGGTCATCAACCTCAAATGAAGGGTCTGAGAAAATGGCAAATGGGTGTTGGAAGCGCAGATGTCTCTTAGTGTCTCTAAACATAAACTCTGAATTTGAGTATTTCATAGCTTCTTTTAATTTGACAAGTTCTGCTTTACCTGTAGTTTGGTTGACCTTAACGTAATAGCCAATCCCTTCTTGGCGATTGGTAACCCATTTCCAAAAAGACTTGTACTCTAAAGGCGACACGCGGTAAGGTAGCTCACCGATAGTGACTTGGCGGTACTCGTCGGAAATCCCAAACTGAGACACCTTGTCAATGGTTCCTAAGTAGGTATCACCAATCTTTTCGGCAGAGTCTCTGTCCAAAAGCGCCAAAGCAGACAAATTTGTTTCTGGGAAATCCTTGCTAAAATCTGCCTTTTTCACCGTGATGACATTGGCATAACTTTTTGCTCGAAACACACGGTTATTAACAACAGTCAGAATAAACAGACCTGATAAAATAGAAACAATTGCTATCACAATCCATTTGAGACTGCCTGTCACATTTTTCGTCGAAAAGGTCACATCTTTGCGGATCATTGATGAGATATTGGTTGAAAACAAGGCTAAAATTGCCTTGGTAAAGCGCCTAACCGCTATATTAAGACCCAAAAAGATAAGTAAAAATATCACAAAAATCCAAAAATCCGTGCTAAAAGGATTGATGGGAGGTAAATTAATCCAATAGTAACTAGCAATGATGACTAATGTCAAGACTGCAGCGGTGAGATTGATGATTCTTTTCATAAAAACTCCTTTTAGGGCATGAGCCCGAGCTAACTGTCTTTATTATACCATATTTAGAGGATTTGCATTGGAAACATTAGCTTGTCTGCACTTTTTTTGATAGAATAAAACCACGATTACCTTATAGAAAGTGAAACCATATGAAACTCATCTCATGGAACATTGACTCCCTAAACGCAGCCTTGACAGGGGATTCTCCTCGCGCTTTGTTGTCACGCTCAGTACTAGATACTCTAGTAGCTCAGGATGCGGATGTCATCGCCATCCAAGAAACCAAATTACCAGCCAAAGGCCCTACAAAAAAACACCTCGAAGCCTTACACGCTTACTTTCCTGATTATACCAATGTGTGGCGCTCATCAGTTGAGCCTGCTAGAAAAGGCTACGCAGGAACCATGTTCCTCTATAAAAACAGCCTAACACCTATCGTGACCTTCCCAGATATCGGTGCACCTAGCACCATGGACTCAGAAGGGCGCATCATAACCCTTGAATTTGACAATTTCTATGTGACACAAGTTTATACTCCAAATGCTGGTGATGGCCTCAAACGTCTCGAAGAACGCCAAGTTTGGGATGACCGCTATGCAGACTATCTAGCTAGCCTAGATGCCAAAAAACCAGTCCTAGCAACAGGGGACTACAACGTGGCTCACAAAGAAATTGACCTCGCTAACCCTGCCAGCAACAGACGCTCGCCTGGCTTTACCGACGAAGAGCGTGATGGCTTTACCAAGCTTCTCAACCGAGGCTTCACCGATAGCTTCCGCTTGATTCACGGTGACGTCCCAAATGTCTATACTTGGTGGGCGCAACGTAGCAAAACCAGCAAAATCAACAATAGCGGCTGGAGAATTGACTACTGGCTGACATCAGATCGACTTGCCACAAGTATCCGTCGCTCAGAGATGATTTCCTCTGGTGAACGCCAGGACCACACCCCAATCTTACTAGAGATTGACCTATAACCCAACCAGCAATATCTTTAGCCTGTTCCCAATGTAAATAATGGGAGTTACCAACAAGCAATAATTTAGTGTTTTGATGATTATTAAAAAACTCAGATTCCTTATACTCATTTTCCCTAAACTGTTGAGAAAAAATTATTACTGGATAACTTTCTGATACTTTTAATGCATCTCCTTCAACTACAAATTCAGGAATATGCAATAAATGTTCTCCATTCTGTAATTTAGCTTTGTTTCTTGCACATATTAGAGCATTTTTCCATAATTTATTATCTAGATTTTTTGTAAAATTTTTATTCCCCCGTTGTAAAATATTAATAAAATGAAATTTTATATTGAATATAGGTTAATAAAGCGTTACAATGAAATCGGTTACAAGTATCTTTTTTAAATCTAGATAATAGAAAGGAGAAAAATATAATTGCTAGATTATAAAAAATTAGAAACAAAAAGAAGGGAATACTGACTTATGAAATTGAAAAAATTATCGTTATTGATAGCAACGAGTATTTTGTTAGGAAACTATGTTGCACCAATTGGATTAGCTAGTATAGTACATGCGGATAGTCTTGTTAAGGCAGATAATACTAGTGAAGTAATTTCACAACAACCTTTTGAAAAGATGGTCGAAGATGGCTATTTAGAAACAGATGTTAATACTAAAAAGGTTTTAATCACAGAAAAATACAAGCAAGAAGTACTATCTTCGGTTGATACCAATGTTTATGATGTGAGGTTTACTGAAAACTCAGTTACTATCAGTCCTATATTCTCGCCACGCGCATTCACTGGAGTCTCTAAAGTTGTGTATACTTGGAAAGGTATCGATATATATTTAGATAATGTGCGAGCAAATAAATTAGCAGCAGCTTTAGCTGTAGGAGCTGAAGTTGCTGCTTTAGCAGGGTTGGTTCCAGCATCCGCAGTTGGAGCAATTATAGGAGAAATATTTGCAATAGGTTCAGGTCTTGTATGGTATAATAATGCAGCAGGTAGAGGCATTATTATAGGTTGCATAGGGCAATTCCCTCACGCAAAAGCACATTGGATTACTTCTCAATAATGAATCCAAACTATTATTATTTATGTCTGATAAGTATATTAGTATCAGTATTTGCCATATTACTTTCTAGAAATGTTAATAATACTAAATTGAAAAAAGCTATAATTCTTACAGCTATCTTCATTGCGTTAATTTCTACTATTGTACTGATAATATACTTTTTAAGTTTATAAACCTCTATCCATAATTAAGACCTGTATACATACTCCTAAAATTTGATTATATTTTAAACAGAGGATCTAGTTCTATATTACAGAGAACTAGATCCTTTTCTTTTTTATCATATAAATTTATTATCCTCAATTGTCAAGTCAAGTGAACAAACTATTCATCTGACTAAGTTAATTATTTCTATGCTGTTTGAGCTAGCTCAAACAGTTTTTTTGCAGACTGATAGTTGTGTATCTTTCTTAATTTGTTATTGATGGCTTGTGTATAGGTAGCTAATTCTTCTTGAGTTAGTTCCTGTAGTGATATTCCTTTAGGAACAAACTCTCTGAGCAAGCCGTTAAAATTCTCATTAGTTCCACGCTCGTGAGAGGTATAAGCATGAGCAAAATAGATATCGACACCCTCTAGTTCACTTAGTAAAGCGAACTCACTCCCATTATCAGCGGTTATAGACTTGATAGGATAGTCTTTCATATAATCTAAAATAGCCTGATTAACGTACTCAGCTTTCTTTTCAGGAAGTTTAATCGTCAGGGCATATCTGGTTTGTCGCTCAATTAAAGTCAAGATAGAAGGTTCTCCAGCAGTCTTTAACCCAAGTACCGAGTCAATTT
>NZ_LHQM01000023.1 GCF_001302265.1 Streptococcus phocae
CTTGCTGTTTTTATTATTTTTTAAACTGATAATCTTTGACAATTTCTATAGAAGAAATGACAATGTCGTCTGTTGGTTTGTCGTTTTGGCCGACAGGGCTTTCTGCGATTTGGTCAACGATGTCCATACCGTTAATCACTTGCCCAAAAACGGTGTATCCACCATCTAAGCTAGGATTTCCCCCATGTTCGTAGGCAGAAATGATAGGTTTTGGATAGTTTTTTGGCGATAAGCTCTTGCTTTGGTTAGCTTTGTTTTGGTTGATAAAGAACTGGCTGCCATTGGTATCTGCGCCAGCATTTGCCATGGATAGTGCCCCTCTAATATTATACAAGAAAGGTGAGATTTCATTGGCAAACCCATTACCGGAATCTTTTTTGCTATCCTTCCCTTTCCAGATGGACTCTCCGCCAGTACCGTCTCCTTTAGGGTCCCCTGCTTGAATCATAAAAGCGTTGATGACACGGTGGAAGGTCACATTGTTATAATACCCTTTTTTAGCGTGTGTGAGGAAGTTCTCAACAGCTAATGGTGCGTATTTAGGAAACAGCTTAAGGCTGATGTCCCCTTTACTTGTTTTCATGATGACTTGGGCTTCGTCTTTTTCAACGTCTTGGTTAAGCTGCGGAAAGTCACTGGCTTCAGCTGCGAGAGCTTTTTTGAGGTCTTCTTCGTAAGCTTTGGGGGCAGCTTCCATTTCTTCTCTAGCGATTTTATCATTAACGTATTTATCACCCTTGATGGCACGACTGACGGATTCGCAGGCACTTAAGCTCATTAGGCTGATGACTAGCAAACTTAGGGCTATTATCTTTTTCATATCGATTCCTCTATTCTCCTCAAAAAGTTTTTCTTTATTTTAACACAAAAGCTTAGGAATGGTAAGAGAAAGTTCATCAAATTCTTATAAAAACTGTAGGTTTGAACATCAGTTGTAAAGGAGGATGTTCTCCTGTTTTGAGACGTGTTTTATTTAGGGCAAACATGATATAATAGTTTTATGGCTAAAAGAACGCAACGACAACAAAAAGCTTCTAAGAAGCGATTAACAAAAGCAGAGATTGATAAGCAAAAGGCTATTAAGAGGATGACGATTTCTCTCTTACTTGCCCTCTTGCTTCTTTTTGCGCTCCTAAGACTGGGCATTTTTGGCATTACTGCTTACAACATCATTCGTGTTATGGTTGGCAGCCTAGCTTACCCCTTTATTTTTGCAACTCTTTTTTACCTGTTTGGATTTAAATGGTTGAGAAAACAAGAGGGGCTGATAGCAGGTTTTGTCATTTTTTATTCAGGCTTACTAATTGAGTGGCATGCTTACCTTTTTTCTTTGCCTAAGATGGCACAAGAAGAAGTTTTTCTAGGGACGATGACCCTACTGACCAAGGATCTTCTTGCCTTTAAGGTTGAGTCCTTTGTTGGTGGAGGTTTATTTGGGGCTTTGCTATACAAGCCTATTGCATTTTTATTTTCTAATATCGGTTCTTATTTTATCGGTGTTTTAGTTATTGTTCTTGGACTTTTTCTCATGACGCCCTGGGATATTTATGATGTTAGCGATTTTGTCAAAAATGGCTGGAATCAGCTAAGAGCTTCTTGTCGTGAGTATCGGGAAAAACAATTTATTAAGAGGGAAGAGCGTCAGCTTTTGGCAGAACAGGAGCGCTTGCAACAAGAAGCTGCGCAAGTAGAACAAGAACGCTTAGACATGATGACGGTGGATCCAGATACTGGGGAGATTCTTGAGGATAGACAAGCGAATAGCTTAGAAACTGACCCAGAATTTACGGGTTTCCCAGAGCCAGAGATTGTGGCTTACGATGCTCCAATGCTGTCAGAAATGCCATTGGATGCAGAGCTTCCACAAGAGATGGGTCTCGAGCCGCCGCAAGAGGACTTTATTCCTATTCAGGAAGACAGTTTCGAGGTTGATTTCAATCCTAAGGCTAACCTCATGTACCAACTGCCAACGATTGATTTGTTTGACATTGAAAAGCCTAAAAATCAATCTAAAGAAAAACACTTGGTGCGTCAAAACATCAAGGTGTTAGAAGATACGTTTAATAGTTTCGGCATTGATGTTAAGGTAGAGCGTGCAGAGATTGGACCTTCTGTCACCAAATACGAGATTAAACCAGCGGTCGGTGTTCGAGTGAATAGGATTTCAAACTTGGCTGATGACTTGGCTTTGGCTTTAGCAGCTAAGGATGTTCGTATCGAAGCTCCTATTCCTGGCAAGTCTCTAATAGGTATCGAAGTGCCAAATTCTGAAATTGCAACGGTTTCCTTTAGAGAATTGTGGGAGCAGTCCCAAACATCTCCCGATAAGTTGCTTGAGATTCCTTTGGGTAAGGCAGTTAATGGCAGTGCTAAAAGTTTTGATTTGACCCGTATGCCTCATTTACTTGTGGCCGGATCGACCGGTTCAGGGAAATCTGTCGCTGTTAATGGTATTATTTCTAGTATTTTAATGAAGGCTAGACCAGACCAGGTGAAGTTTCTCATGGTAGACCCTAAGATGGTCGAATTATCTGTCTATAATGATATTCCGCATCTCTTAATTCCCGTAGTCACCAACCCTCGAAAAGCCAGCAAGGCTCTTCAAAAGGTGGTTGATGAAATGGAAAATCGCTATGAACTTTTTAGCAAAGTAGGTGTTCGTAATATCGCAAGCTACAATGCCAAGGTGGAAGATTATAATAGCACGTCAGAAACCAAGCAAATTCCTCTACCTCTGATTGTGGTTATTGTCGATGAGTTGGCAGACTTAATGATGGTTGCTAGTAAGGAAGTTGAGGACGCCATTATTCGCTTGGGTCAAAAAGCCCGTGCCGCTGGTATTCACATGATTTTAGCGACTCAAAGACCATCGGTAGATGTGATTTCTGGATTGATTAAAGCGAACGTTCCATCACGGATTGCTTTTGCGGTATCCTCAGGAACAGATAGCCGTACGATTCTTGATGAAAATGGAGCAGAAAAACTACTAGGACGAGGAGATATGCTCTTTAAGCCAATCGATGAAAATCATCCCGTACGTTTACAGGGCTCCTTTATTTCAGATGATGATGTCGAGCGTATCGTAGGCTTTATTAAAAAGCAAGCCGATGCTGATTATGATGACAGTTTTGATCCAGGAGAGGTTAGCGATGGAGAAAATAGCTCTTCTGGCAATGGCAGTGCCTCTGAGGGAGATCCTCTATTTGAGGACGCCAAGACTTTGGTTCTTGAAACCCAAAAAGCAAGTGCCTCAATGCTGCAAAGACGTCTCTCTGTTGGCTTTAACAGAGCAACCAGATTGATGGACGAATTGGAAGAAGCAGGTGTTATTGGCCCCGCAGAAGGGACCAAACCTCGAAAAGTCCTCCAAACCCAACAAACACAATAAAAAAACCAAGGATTAATCCTTGGTTTTTTTGCCGTCTAAAGGCTTAGAACAAAGCCTACAAGAATAAGATAGAAACAAAAAGTGATTAAAAACCCCACTCGCCAAAACAATTTTAGAAAACGAGGGTAACAAAATTCTTGGCTTCTAATAATTAATAGTAAACTGATGACAATAGCGAGCAAGGCCATGACGATAAGATAGTAAGGTAAGAGGTTGTGTGTGAAAAATTTTCCTGACACGATTACTAATTCTAATGCAAAAAAAGGCAAGGCCAAATCAGGGAATTTAAGTCCTTTAGCGTTTAATTTGAATAAGGAAATAAAAATGCTTGACACCATAGGAGTCAGTATAATAAAAGCAAGAGCGGTTAATTTGTATAATATCATAAGTCTATTTTATACTCAAAGCGCGAACTTGTAAACCGATACTGACTCTTTTAGAGAGACTAAGTTTCTCCAAAGAAAAATGCAGCCATTTTTTGAGAGAAATACTTGATTTTTAATTAGAATACTGTATAATGGTAAGGTATGCTAAAAGCATATCTGTGGGAGGTAAAAATCTTAATTACCGAAAGAACCACAACAGGAGGATTTTAAACATGGCTAAAAAAGTCGAAAAACTTGTAAAACTTCAAATCCCTGCTGGTAAAGCGACACCGGCTCCACCAGTTGGACCAGCTCTTGGTCAAGCAGGTATCAACATCATGGGATTCACCAAAGAATTTAATGCACGTACAGCTGACCAAGCTGGCATGATCATCCCAGTTGTTATCTCAGTTTATGAAGACAAATCATTTGATTTCATTACAAAAACACCACCAGCTGCTGTTCTTTTGAAAAAAGCTGCAGGTGTTGAAAAAGGGTCAGGAACACCTAACACAACTAAAGTTGCAACAGTTACTCGTGCACAAGTACAAGAAATTGCTGAAACTAAGATGCCAGATTTAAATGCTGCGGACCTTGAAGGTGCAATGCGTATGATCGAAGGTACTGCTCGTTCTATGGGATTCACAGTTACTGACTAATCAGCAACCCTATCCCAATTACCCGCACGACTTCATCCTAATTTGATGAGTGACGTGGGAGATTTAAAATCAAATCGATATGACCACATTACAAGGAGAATTTTAAAATGGCTAAAAAAAGCAAACAAATGCGTGCAGCACTTGAAAAAGTTGACAGCACAAAAGCATACAGCGTAGAAGAAGCTGTAGCGCTCGCAAAAGAAACTAACTTTGCAAAATTTGATGCATCTGTAGAGGTTGCATACAACTTGAACATTGATGTTCGTAAAGCAGACCAACAAATCCGTGGCGCAATGGTATTGCCAAACGGAACAGGTAAAACTCAGCGTGTTCTTGTTTTTGCACGTGGTGCAAAAGCAGAAGAAGCTAAAGCAGCTGGAGCAGACTTCGTAGGTGAAGATGACCTTGTTGCAAAAATCAATGGCGGATGGCTTGATTTTGATGTTGTTATTGCAACACCAGACATGATGGCTATCGTAGGTCGTCTTGGACGTGTCCTTGGACCTCGTAACTTGATGCCTAACCCTAAAACTGGTACAGTAACAATGGATGTTACTAAAGCAGTTCAAGAGTCAAAAGGTGGTAAAATTACTTACCGTGCTGACAAAGCAGGTAACGTACAAGCTATCATTGGTAAAGTATCATTTGATGCAGATAAATTGGTTGAAAACTTCAAAGCTTTGCACGATGTTATGGTTAAATCTAAACCATCAACAGCTAAAGGAACTTACATGACTAATGTCGCAATTACAACTACACAAGGTGTAGGTATCAAAGTAGATCCAAGCTCATTTTAATTAAAGCATTAGGGTTATCTTCGGATAACCTTTTTTTAAAGGGCAACTTTACGATTGAGACCTTCAAATAGTAAATTTTAGCCCAAAAAGCTTGCGAATGACTCGTAGAAGAGTGATTTATCTATTTGGTAGCCTGTGATAGCACCTGCTATTTTATCACTCATAGTTAGAGCTTGATATACTAAAATATCAGCTTTTATGGTAAAATAGTAAGGACAAAATAAGGAGATAATAATAGTGGAACCCAAATATCAACGTATTTTAATAAAATTATCAGGCGAAGCCCTGGCTGGCGATAAAGGCAGCGGTATTGACCTTGCCACTGTTCAGTCCATTGCAAAAGAAATCGCAGAAGTTCATCAGTCTGGGGTTGAAATTGCCCTTGTGATTGGTGGTGGAAACCTCTGGCGCGGAGAGCCCGCTGCTGAGGCTGGTATGGACCGAGTACAAGCGGACTATACTGGAATGTTAGGAACTGTGATGAATGCATTGGTAATGGCTGATAGCCTTCAGCATTACGGGGTTGATACGCGTGTTCAGACATCTATTCCGATGCAAAATGTGGCCGAGCCATATATTCGGGGACGTGCTGTGCGTCATTTAGAAAAAAGACGGATTGTTGTTTTTGGTGCTGGTATTGGTTCACCTTATTTTTCAACAGACACTACCGCAGCTCTAAGAGCTGCTGAAATTGAGGCAGACGCCATTTTGATGGCTAAAAATGGCGTAGACGGCGTTTATAATGCTGATCCTAAAAAAGATGCCAATGCTGTTAAATTTGATGAGCTTACTCATGTTGAGGTTATCAAACGCGGATTGAAAATCATGGACGCTACGGCATCAACACTATCAATGGACAACGATATCGATTTGGTTGTTTTCAACATGAATCAAGCAGGAAACATCAAACGAGTTGTCTTTGGTGAGCAAATTGGCACAACCGTATCAAACAAAGTTTGCGACTAAGAGTTACTAACAAATTATAAGGAGACTACTAACAATGGCTAATACTATTATTGCAACAGCTAAAGAGCGTTTTGCACAATCACATCATTCCCTTTCACGCGAATATGCAAGTATCCGTGCTGGTCGTGCGAATGCTAGTTTGTTGGATCGTATTCAAGTGGAGTACTATGGTTCAGCAACCCCACTAAACCAGTTGGCATCTATCACAGTTCCAGAAGCTCGCGTGCTTTTGATTTCACCATTTGATAAGTCATCAATCAAAGAAATTGAACGTGCAATCAATGCTTCTGACTTGGGAATCACACCAGCCAATGATGGTTCAGTGATTCGTTTGGTTATTCCAGCCTTGACTGAGGAAACTCGTAAAGAGTTGGCAAAAGAAGTGAGAAAAGTCGGCGAAAACGCTAAAATCTCAATCCGTAACATCCGTCGTGATGCGATGGATGAAGCGAAAAAGCAAGAAAAGGCTAAAGAGATTACTGAGGACGAATTGAAAGCTTTGGAAAAAGACATTCAAAAAGCAACTGACGACGCCATTAAAGAAATCGATACCATGACGTCAAACAAAGAAAATGAATTGTTGTCCGTTTAAAAAAGCCCTGCTTGCTTTATGAAATAAGCTAATCTAGCAACCATTCTAATAGCACCATAAAAAGTAGGCGACAAATCAAAGACATTTGTTTTTGACGAGTCCCTATTTTTTATAAAGAAAGAATTAAATAAGATATGAACGATATACTCGCAACAGTGATTACTGGCTTAATCAGAGAAGAAAATGACAAATCCTACTTTGTCCAAAAAGATGGCTTTATTTTTGCACTAGCAAAAGATGAAGGCGAGCATCAAGTGGGAGAGATGGTCAGCGGCTTTGCCTATACTGACATCAAACAAAAGTTAAGACTAACAACCAAAGATATTAAGTCAACACGTGCGTCTTATGGATGGGGCGAAGTCATTGATGTGCGTCGTGACTTGGGAGTTTTTGTTGACACTGGCATTCCCGACAAAGAAATCGTTGTTTCCTTGGATGTGCTGCCAGAAATGAAAGAATTATGGCCTAAAAAAGGTGACAGACTCTATATTACATTGACTGTTGACCAAAAAGACCGCATCTGGGGTCTGCCAGCAGAGCCAGACGTCTTTCAAAGTATGGCAGATCCTGCCTATGACAACATGCACAATCAAAATTGGCCTGCTATTGTGTACCGCCTAAAATTAACAGGAACTTTTGTTTATCTTCCTGAAAACAACATGTTAGGTTTTATTCACCCAAGTGAGCGCTTTTCAGAACCACGTCTAGGACAGGTGCTAGATGCACGCGTGATTGGTTTTAGAGAAGTCGACCGCACACTTAATTTATCATTAAAGCCAAGGTCATTTGAAATGTTAGAAAATGATGCCCAAATGATTGTGACTTATCTTGAAGCCAATAATGGGTTTATGACCCTTAATGATAAGTCTGATCCAGAAGATATCAAAGCGACCTTTGGGATTTCCAAAGGACAGTTCAAAAAGGCTCTCGGCGGATTGATGAAAGCGAAACGCATCAAGCAAGATGCAACAGGAACAGAATTAATCTAGAGAAAAAAACTTTGCCTATGGCAAGGTTTTTTGTTAAAATGAGACCACTAATAAAAGAGAAGCGATGGTGAATAACATATGGAAAGAGCAATATTTGCAGGAGGTTGTTTTTGGTGCATGGTGCAACCCTTCGAAGAGCAGAATGGGATCCTATCTGTAAGAAGTGGTTATACTGGTGGTCACGTCCCAAATCCAACTTATGCACAGGTTTGTTCGAAGCAAACAGGGCACACAGAAGCTGTGGAAATTATCTTTGATCCTAAGCAGATATCTTTCAAAACCCTGGTTGAGATTTACTGGACACAGACGGATCCAACAGATGCTTTTGGACAGTTTGAAGACAGAGGAGACAATTACCGTCCAGTGATTTACTACACCAATGAGCAGCAACGGGAAATTGCAGAGCAATCTAAGACAGACTTACAAAAGTCAGGAAGGTTTGAAAAGCCTATTGTGACAAGTATTGAGCCTGCGGAGCCTTTTTATTTGGCGGAGGAGCGTCACCAGGCCTTTTATCGGAAAAATCCACAGCGATATGCACAAAGCAGTGCGATTCGCCATCAATTTTTGGAGGAAAAGTGGCAATGAGAAAAGCATTTTACAGTTGGCTAATGACCCAACGCCATTCAAAGTCAGATGAGCCTGTTGCTCAATTGGCAGACTTGGTTTTTGAGGACACAGCCTTTCCTAAGCACAGCAACGACTTTGATGTTATTAGTCGCTACCTTGAAGATCAAGCTAATTTTTCATTTAATTTGCTTCAATTTGACCATATCTGGGAAGATTATCTGGCGCACTGATTAGGTTGTGTGCCTTTTTTCATATGATTTTTTAGTTTTATGCTTTAATACCACAAGATATCAAATGTTACAAGTTGGCATCACTTTCTTGCTAAAAGGTGACAAAGCGTTTTTCCCCTAAAAAATATGTTATGATGTCATATAGCATGAAAGAAAAAGGAAGTTAATATGATTGTGAATAAAAAGCATTTATTAGTGTCAACAATGGCCTTATCAATGGTGCCATTGGCATCGGTAGAAGCGCAAGAATGGACACTTCGCCCCGTCTCTGAAATTAAATCAGAAATAGTCCTCACAGAGAATACTCAAACCTATACCGTTAAATATGGGGATACCCTTAGCACTATTGCAGAGGCTATGGGTGTGGATGTTCTTGTCTTAGGAAATATCAATCACATCACCAATCTTGATTTGATTTTTCCAGATACTGTTATCACAGCGACTTACCATAACAGTCAAGCAACCTCTCTAACGGTTGCGGCTCCTCCTTCTTCTCAGACAGGTCAAGAAACAGCGCACGCCGATTTAGAAAACCACCAAATTACCTATAATGATCAGGTTGTTGCGATGGATGATGCAGCGATTGGAGCTAGCACAGAACCAGCAGAAGCACTGCCTGTGACTGCTGCAAAAGAGCCAGAGACTAGCAAACAGGTACCACAACCCCAAGTATCAGAATCTGTCGAAGCAGCACCAGAGGTGGCATCAACGCCTGAAGCAGTGTCAGCACCTGATGAGACTATCATAGTTGAAGCACCAGCAACCAATGCACCCATCTCTGAACCAATATCAGAAGAGTTAAATGAAACAAAAGCTACAAATGTTGTAGAAGGACAAGTTACAGAAACACCAGTAGAAGAGCCGCAATCCATTCAAGCAGAGGTAACTCCAGCCCCTGCTCCTGTAGAGTCTTCAACTCCTGTCGATCAAGTTGTTCCTGTTGAGCCAGAAAAGACAGAGGATATGACCAAAGTTGCAACCTCTAATGGGCTATCTTACGCACCTAACCATGCTTATAACCCTATGAATGCTGGTCTAAAACCACAGACCTCTTCGTTTAAAGAAGAGGTAGCTTCTGCTTTTGGCATCACTTCATTTAGCGGATACCGTCCAGGTGATCCTGGAGATCATGGCAAAGGCTTAGCCATTGACTTTATGGTTCCTGCTAGCTCAGCTCTTGGTGATCAGGTTGCTCAATATGCTGTTAATCATATTAGCGATCGAGGGATTTCCTATATCATTTGGAAGCAACAGTTTTACGCTCCATTTCAAAACATATATGGACCAGCAAACACCTGGAACCCAATGCCAGATCGTGGTAGCGTGACAGAAAATCACTATGACCATGTGCACGTCTCTTTTAATGAGTAAGTCGTTATAACAATTATCCCAAAGGACCTCGGGTCCTTTTTGTTTGAGGAATACCTCAAATAAATATGATAAAAATCCTCACCATGCGAATAGGTGAGGATTTTTGTGATATTATTCTGTGATGACTTCGGCTTCTTTTCGAGCTAGAATCAGGTAACCAATAGCTGAGAAGGCTGAAAGAGCCGCGACCACGACATAAGACCAAAACCAGCCAAAGTTATCGGCTAAAATAGGCATCAACCAATTGGCACCCATATTACCGATGAGGTAAGCAGTGACCCCGACAAAGCCAATGGCGGTACCGGCAACATTTAAAGGCACAAAATTAATGGTAAGAATATTGACAATCAATTGAGGCCCATAAATTAAAGATCCTAGCACACCAGAAATAATCAAAAGTGACAGATAATCAGGTGAGCCACTTGCTGTGACATATTCATAGAGAAATACTACCCCTGCCATAGCAAATAATCCAATAGCACCAATTTTAGCCATCTTGTTAGGATACTTGACAGCTAACCAGGCAAACACCAATGACCCAGGGATGGCAACCCACTCTAAAATAGAAATGGCAAAATGAATTTTCGCTTCAGATAAAAGCGCGACCTCGCTCAAGTAGATAGGCATCCAGTCTTCAATGCCAAACCGCACAAAATATAATGCAACATTGACAGCAGCAACTAATAGTAGAGATGGATTGCAAAAAACGTACTTCCAAATGAGTTGGATGTAGGACAGCTCGGATTTTTCAGCTTCGCTAGCCACGTTAGATTCTCCAGCATCACCGTACATGGTGCGTAAAGAATCTAACCCTTCTGACTCAGGATTGTCTCCGGCAAATTTCCAGCAAATGATAGCAAAGCCAAAGACAAAAATACCAGGGATAAGAAAAGCTAGCAAAATGTTCCCATTTGCTGGCACAACCAGTCCTGTGCTGGTCAAAAAAGCAATAGTTAATGGCAACAAAGCAGATCCTGCATTTTGTGAAATGTTCCAACCGGCAATGGCTCCGCCACGTGTTTTATTAGGGAAATAATTGGCAATCATGGCTTGAGATGCTGGAGCTAGTGCCCCTTGGACGACTCCGCAAAGAAACAGCAAAATACCAAGAGTTAGCATTGATGTGTGGAAAAATCCAATTAATATACAAATTAATGCACTGGCAGCTAGGCTGGTCGCAAAGAGTTTTCGCAAGCTAACTCGGTCGCCTAAGGCCCCCATATAAAATTTAGCCAGTCCATAAGAAACAGTTAGGCAGGACAATAGGGTCGCGATTTGTGATTTGTCCCAACCATTTGATACCATAATGGCATTAGACATTAATTTAAAATTATTACGCACCAAGTAGGCACAAACGTAGCCAAAAAAGGCGATTAAGAAAATGACTTTCTGGCGTTTTAAAAATTGCGAGAATTTTTCAGGATGATTTTGTTCATAGTTATTTGTCATCGGCGGCTCCTAACAGATAAATAAGTAGACAAGATGCTAGCAATTGTTTTTGGGTGGTGATATCATGACATTTAAAAAGTCTATCAGATAACAGAGTTGTTGTCAACGCTTTCAAAAATAGAAAAATCACAAGACTACACTTGTATGCCTTGATTTAAAGAGTTTTTTGATATAATAAACATAAAAGATAAAGGAATGAGGAAGCTTATTTGCAAGAGTATGCGATTGAAATCAACTTAAATCATCCAGATGATGTTTTGGCGCTTTTTGGCACCAATGAGCGTCACTTGAAATTCATAGAGGAGCATTTAAATCTTGTTATTCATGCTAGAACAGAGGTTGTGCAAGTGATTGGTGATGATGAGGATGCTGTTGAAAAAGCTCGTCTAACCATACAAGCACTTTTGGTTCTTGTGGGTCGAGGAATGATTATTAACACCTCAGACGTAGTGACGGCTCTTTCCATGGCTGAGTCAGACAAGATTGATCAATTTGTGGCGTTATATGAAGAAGAAATTATTAAAGATCACTATGGCAAGCCCATACGTGTCAAAACGCTAGGGCAAAAAACCTATGTGGATAGCATCAAGAATCATGATGTTGTTTTTGGGATAGGTCCAGCTGGGACAGGAAAAACGTTTTTAGCTGTAACCTTGGCCGTAACAGCCCTTAAGCGTGGTCAAATAAAGCGTATTATTTTGACTCGACCAGCAGTAGAAGCAGGTGAAAGCTTGGGATTTCTTCCAGGTGATTTGAAAGAAAAGGTTGATCCTTACCTTAGACCAGTCTATGACGCCTTGTACCAGATTTTGGGGAAAGAACAGACCAGTCGCTTGATGGAGCGTGAAATTATTGAAATCGCTCCTTTAGCTTATATGCGTGGCCGTACCTTGGATGATGCCTTCGTTATTTTGGATGAGGCGCAAAACACGACAGTCATGCAGATGAAAATGTTTCTAACGCGTCTTGGATTCAATTCCAAAATGATTGTGAATGGCGATATCAGTCAGATTGATTTGCCACGCCATGTTAAATCAGGTTTGATTGATGCCACACAAAAGTTACGTGCCATCCCTCAAATTGACTTTATTTATTTTTCAGCCAAAGATGTTGTTCGCCATCCAGTGGTCGCTGAAATCATCAATGCTTATGAGACAGAGCCTGTTCAAGGTAGCCAACAGTTAAAAAAAGATCAAGACAAGACGTCTGGTCTTACCACCTATGAGGTTATCGGGGAACTGCCTGAGAAAAATGACTAAACTAAAAAACTTAGCGATGCTAGGTTTTTTAGTTTAGAGATGTCAGGCTAACTCTAGGGTCAGCAATTTTCTGTTTTTTAGCTTTTCTTGTGGTATAATGGGGAGAGAAACTATCTAATGACAATTGAAAGGATAAGGGATTTTGACTTGCTTAATGTTTTGACTCCTAGCTGGCTAAAGGAGTAATGAGTAAGTCCCTTTTATATCTTAATTTATGCATATCGAGATGATTGATGAAACAGGGCAAGTGTCACAAGAAATCATGGAACAAACCATTGATTTACTTAACTTTGCCGCAAAAAAAACAGATAAAGACGAAAAAGAAATGTCTGTGACCTTTGTGACCAACGAAAGAAGTCACGAATTAAACTTGGAATATCGCAATACCGATCGACCGACAGATGTGATTTCCTTAGAATATAAGCCTGAAACACCTATATTGTTTGACCAAGAGGCTTTGGAAGCAGATCCTGATTTGGCAGAAATGATGTCAGAATTCGACGCTTATATTGGTGAGCTCTTTATCTCGATTGATAAAGCGCGTGAACAGGCTGAGGAGTATGGGCATTCTTTTGAGCGGGAGATGGGTTTTTTAGCAGTTCATGGCTTCTTACACATTAATGGTTATGATCATTACACCCCTGAAGACGAAAAAGAAATGTTCACCCTACAGGAAGAGATTTTAACTGCTTATGGCCTTACCAGACAATAATAATAGCAAGCGCAAATGGAAAAACAGAACCATCACTTCAAGCTTAGAATTTGCCTTAACAGGTGTTTTAACAGCATTTAAAGAAGAGCGTAACCTGAGAAATCACATGCTATCTGCTTTGTTAGCCTCACTAGCAGGGTTAATTTTTGGCATCTCAGTTACAGAGTGGTTATTTTTGTTTTTGGCGATTTTTCTTGTCATCACCCTAGAAATTGTCAACTCTGCCATTGAAAATGTGGTGGATTTAGCGAGTGATTATCATTTTTCCATGTTGGCAAAGAATGCCAAAGACATGTCAGCAGGGGCTGTTTTGGTCATGTCGCTGTATGCTGTGTTAACAGGGATTATTATTTTTGTTCCTAAAATATGGAACATCTTAGTTGAAAAATAAAGAAATTCGGAGAATTTATGGTATTTAAATCAGGCTTTGTAGCCATTTTAGGCCGTCCTAATGTCGGCAAGTCAACCTTTTTAAATCATGTCATGGGGCAAAAAATTGCTATCATGAGTGATAAAGCACAAACTACCCGTAATAAAATTATGGGAATTTACACCACAGAAACAGAACAAATCGTCTTTATTGACACGCCAGGAATACATAAACCGAAAACAGCACTCGGTGATTTTATGGTGGAGGCAGCTTATAGCACCCTTCGTGAGGTGGATACTGTTCTTTTCATGATTCCTGCTGATGAAAAACGTGGCAAAGGTGATGACATGATTCTTGAGCGCCTAAAAGCCGCTAAGATTCCAGTTATCTTGGTCATTAACAAAATTGACAAGGTACATCCAGACCAGTTGTTAGCGCAAATTGATGATTTTCGCAGTCAAATGGACTTTAAAGAAGTGGTTCCAATTTCTGCCTTAGAAGGCAATAATGTGCCGACTCTAATCAAACTGTTAACGGACAACCTTGAGGAAGGTTTCCAGTATTTTCCAGCAGATCAGATTACAGACCACCCAGAGCGCTTTCTAGTTTCAGAAATGGTTCGTGAAAAAGTGTTGCATTTGACCCAACAAGAAATCCCTCACTCTGTTGCGGTTGTGATTGAATCAATGAAACGCGATGAGGAAACTGATAAAGTGCATATTCGCGCGACAATTATGGTTGAGCGTGATAGCCAAAAAGGGATTATTATCGGTAAACAAGGAGCTATGCTCAAAAAAATTGGGAAAATGGCACGACGCGATATTGAGCTTATGCTAGGTGACAAGGTTTATCTAGAAACATGGGTCAAAGTCAAGAAAAATTGGCGTGATAAAAAACTTGATTTAGCTGACTTCGGTTACAATCAAAAAGAATATTAAAAAGCCGTCCAGGCTTTTTTTCTTTTATCAAGTAAACGTTAGGCATCTGCTTAATTGTTTGATTTTCTTGGGCGACAAGATCTTGTGAATGGCATTTTTTAGGACTCGGTGCTTAGGGTTGCCTTCTTCTTATTTTATTCGTAAAATAGATGTGAAAGGTGCACCAGTTGTCTAATTTAGCTGTTGCAACATTATTAGAGAGGAAAGCTTTTCTAGCCCTAACAGGACTGAAATAGAAAGCGATACGTGATATGCCTGAATTACCTGAAGTTGAAACGGTACGAATCGGTTTAGAAAAACTCATTTTAAATAAAATTATTGAACGCATTACCGTAAAGGTCCCAAAGATGATAAAGACAGATTTGGAAACTTTTTGTCTCACGGTTTCGGGACAAAAAATTCAAGCGATTGGCAGGCGCGGAAAGTACTTGCTTTTTGATCTAGGACAATGGGTAATGATTTCTCATTTGCGAATGGAAGGTAAGTACTTGTTATTTTTGGATGACGTACCTGACAACAAGCATTTCCATGTCTTTTTTCACTTAGAAGATGGCTCTACCTTGGTTTACCAAGATATCCGCAAGTTTGGAACCTTTGATCTCATCTCCAAATCCCAGTTGACGGCATTTTTTGCCCAAAGAAAGCTTGGTCCTGAACCTACGGCAGATGCCTTTGCTTTAGAGTCTTTTGAGACGGCTCTTAAATCTTCTAAAAAGCTCATTAAATCCCATCTTTTAGACCAAACTTTAGTTGCTGGTCTTGGAAATATTTATGTCGATGAGGTGCTCTGGGCAGCCAAGGTTCACCCAGAGAAACAGTCATCACAATTGTCAAAAGCTCAGGTCAAGCGAATACGAGACCATACCATACGCATTTTACAGCTGGGAATTGAAAAAGGCGGATCGACCATCCGAACTTATCGTAACGCCTTGGGGATGGACGGTACAATGCAAGAGTATCTGATGGTCTATGGGCAAACAGGACTGCCTTGTGCAAGATGTGGTCACGTGATTGAAAAAATTAAAGTTGGTGGAAGGGGGACGCATTTGTGTCCAAGGTGTCAGAAAAAATGACAAAGCTTATAGGGATTACTGGGGGGATTGCCTCAGGAAAAACAACCCTTGTTAACATGGTACGACAAGCTGGTTATGAAGTGATTGACGCAGATAGTGTGGTGCATGATTTGCAAGCAAAAGGAGGCAAGCTCTACGAGGCTTTGGTCGATACTTTTGGAAGTGATATTTTACAAGCTGATGGAGAGTTGAATCGGATCAAACTTGCGGAAATGGTTTTTTCGAACCCTGAAAATAGAACAATCTCCTCTCGCATCCAAGACCAAATTATCCGAGAGGAACTCAAACAACGTCGTGATGACTTGTTGGAAAAAGAAAACATACTTTTTATGGATATTCCACTGCTTATTGAACTGGGTTACCAGGACTGGTTTAATGACATATGGCTCGTAGATGTGACGCCTGAGACACAATTAAAACGACTCATGGCACGAAATCACTTGACGCTGTCCCAAGCGAATCAGCGTATAGCCAGTCAATTGCCCTTATCTGCTAAAAGGCCTTGTGCTAGCCTCTTGATTGATAATAACAAGGATTTGCCAGCCTTAGAAAAACAAGTTAGAGAGGCTTTGCATAAATTATCACATCTGTGAACTTAGATGCTATAAAAATGATATGTCATGACAGGTAAGCGTCCCTTATTTTTGCTAGTTAATCCTATTTTTTCTTGGTTTAAGCTTGTCTTAGACCTTGTTTTTTTATACAATAAAAGCATACGTTACGCCAAAATAGGAGGACAGAACGTGGAGCTAGTAGTTAAGAATATTGCTAAGAAATTTCAAGAAAACGACGTGTTGAAAGGTGTCACGCACACCTTTCCTTCGGGATGTATCACAGGACTTTTAGGGCGTAATGGGGCAGGAAAAACAACGCTGTTTAATATTTTATACGGGGAATACCAAGCTGATCAAGGTGAGGTTTTTCTAGTTGAAAACGGGATAGAGCGTCCCTTAGATGCTCAAGATATCGGCATGGTTTTTTCAAAAAACTACCTGCCAGAATTCTTAACGGCTTATGAGTTTATTAAGTTTTATATGGATCTGCACCCGACTTCAAGTAGCATGTCTATAGATGACTATCTTGATTTTATGGAAATTAACCAGGCTGACCGCCATAGGATTATTAAAGGATATTCAGATGGGATGAAAAGCAAATTATCTTTGATTTGTATTTTAATTACCAAGCCTAAGGTTATCTTACTTGATGAGCCCTTAACCGCAGTGGATGTGGTGTCTAGCATCGCCATCAAACGTTTACTACTGAGTCTGCGAGACAATCATATTTTAATTTTGTCGACACATATCATGGCGTTAGCAGAAGATTTGTGTGATCAAGTGGTTGTTTTAGACAAGGGTTACCTGAGCGAGATGAGCGTTTCGACAAAAGACAGTGCCTTTGAAGCAGAGCTTTTAGACATGTTAAAAGGAGATGATTATGCCGGATAAACGACTGATGTGGCTTATCTGGAAAATCGACAGTGCCACGCTTACAAATAAGCTAATCTACTGGTTGCAAAAAATTCCTCTACTTGGTAAGAAAATCCCAAACCACTTGTATGGTTTAGATTATTTGAAGTGGGTGAATCTTACCATCGGGATTTTTTCTAAGATGACCTACATTTTTTTTAAGAGAGTTATTAGTGTGACATTTCTTTTTTTAGGAGCTAAGCTTTTAAACTTCTTGCTAGGTGAATTTACCGGGTATCAAATACCAAGCAATTTTCAAATGAGTTTGGTGCTTCTGATTGTCATTTCTTTTTTTCTAGGAACATCAATAGATATTGTGCTAATTAGTCGATACGATAAGACTATTTTCCAATTTGTCAGGCAGTTTCATGTGAGTCCGGTAGAGTATTTCAAGACTAGTCAAGTCATGTTAGTGATGAAAGAGTTGGTGCTACATAGTCTGATTTTAGGTTGCTATTTTACCTTGAATGGCTTTGCCTTTTGGCATGCCATTACCTTTACTCTTTTAGTTTCTGGGATGAGACTCATCCTTAAAACATCCTTGCTGGGATATTACGAAAAGAAGCTGAAACACAAAAAGAAGGGATTCGAAAGTCTAATTCCCTATGCCTTGGTTCTAGGAGTTGGGCTTAGCCTGATTGTTATTGTTTTAGGGGTCCAACTGTCACCCAAATTATTTTTTTCCACTTATGCTGGCTTGGCAGGTGCTATTATGTGGGGATATGGTTATTACCGATTAGCTACTTATCCAACTTTAAACCAATTGACACGTCAGTTAATTTCACAAGATAGCATGGAAGAAGCAATCGCAGCGGTTGATAATATTGAAGAATCTGCAGTTATGATTGACCAAGAAGACATTGATGTCCAGCGTAAAACGCCGATTTCTGTAGAGAACTTGGCGGGCATTTCTTATCTTCATGCCCTGTTCATGCAGCGCATGGGGAAAGAGTTACAAAAGGGCATTAAGCGTCGACTACTCATTGTTGCGGTAGTATTTGGAGTCGAAGTGATTGCTTTGGCATTTTTTAGGAATCAAACGATTTCATTGTTTCCTAAAAATTTAGCTGGCTTATTGTACATTTCTTTTATTTTGGGCTATGCGATTTATGCAGGAGAAGGTTACATCAAATTTTGCTTCTATCATCTCGATCGTCTCTTGCTAAAATATAATGATTATCGCCGCAGAGATATTATTTTAGCGACTCTAAAGACACGATTTTGGTCACTCATTAAGCACAATATCCCTATTTTCACAATAAATAGTGCCATCGTTTTATACTACTATCTGATGGTTTTCCCTTTGAATTGGTTAGAAATAATCTTGATAATTGTTGTTCAATTTCTTTCGATGTCTCTTTTTTCTCTGTATTTTTTGTATCTGTATTTTTTATTACAGCCTTTTACAGAAAATCTCAAATCAAAGAGTGCTACTTATAATATTTTAGTATTCATTGTGTACTGGTTTTTTTACAAATTGCTCAAATTTGCAAATGTCATGACAATGTCCTTCTTTTTATGGATACTACTTGCAACTGCGCTCTTTTTGGTGGCAGGTTATGTCGCTGTTTATTGCCTTGCTCCTAAAACATTCCGACTAAAGTAAGGATTGCGGGTATAAATGGGTTAGCTATCAGGATTCTAGTAGTATCTGCTTACCACAATCGAAAAATATGGTATAATACTAAACAGAAGATGACCTTGCCAGTAATAAAATGATAGAAATAACAATCAAAACATAAGAAGTGATAAGGGCTTGGCTTAGTAATGACGTTACCGAGGCAAGCCTTTGCCATGCCTAGCTGGTTACGTTTTAGTGAAAAGGAAACTACGTGAGAGTAAAGATTAATTTAGAATGCAGTGAGTGTGGCAGTAAAAATTACTTGACAAGTAAAAATAAGACTAGCCATCCAGAGAAAATCAAAGTCCCCAAATACTGTCCAAAAGAGAGAAAAGTGACCCTACATGTTGAATCTTAGACGCTTTTATGTTAGAATAGTCGAGACTATAGTGGAGGAAACAACATGTACAACTTACTACTTACAATATTGTTGGTAATATCGGTATTTCTTGTGATTGCTATTTTTATGCAACCTCAGAAAAACCCAAGCAGCAATGTTTTTGATAGCAGCGGTTCAGAAGCCTTGTTTGAACGTTCAAAAGCGCGTGGATTTGAAGCCTTTATGCAACGTTTTACAGCAGTTCTAGTATTTTTCTGGCTAGCAATTGCGCTTGCGCTTGCCATTTTATCAAGTAAATAAGGAGTGAGCTTGACAGAGTTAGTCTAGCTCATTTTTTTATCATTGGTCACTATATCAGCACATTTAAACAGAAATAGAAACAGGTTTTATGAAAGAAAATATTATGAATTATTTAAAGGAGCATGGCAAATCAAATGTTAATGATTTGGCAGCTGCTTTAGACATGGCAGGGGCAGAAAAATTCCCTAGCCTAATCAAACAAATCTCCAGCATGGAGAGTCAAAAAATGATACGTTTTTCACATGATGGCACTCTAAGCCTTAGAAAAACACAAGAAAAGCCGAATCAACCAACGGTAACAGGGGTTTTTAGGGCAAACAAAGCAGGATTTGGCTTTTTGTTTGTTGATGATAGTGAAGCAGACATGTTTATCGGACGCAACGACGTTGGTTATGCCATTGATGGGGATACCGTTGAAGTGGCGATTAAAAAACCAGCAGATCGCCTAAAAGGCACAGCTGCCGAAGCTCGTGTGGTCGGCATTGTTGATCGCGCGATTAAAACAGTTGTAGGTTCCTTTGTTTTAGATGACGAAAAGCCCAAGTATGCGGGTTACATTAAGTCAAAAAATCAAAAAATTCAGCAAAAAATCTATATTAAAAAAGAACCTGTCGTATTGGATGGAACTGAAATCATCAAGGTGGACATCGATAAATACCCAATACGTGGTCATGATTACTTTGTGGGCAAGGTTCGCGACATTATTGGCCATCAAAAAGATGTTGGGATTGATGTCTTAGAAGTTTTAGAGTCGATGGACATTACGTCTGAATTTCCAGAAGACGTATTAGCTGAAGCTAATGCTATAGCCGAAGTGCCAAGTCCAAAAGACCTACAAGGACGTGTAGACCTTCGTAAGGAAATCACCATTACGATCGATGGGGCTGACGCTAAAGACCTGGATGATGCCATTCATATCAAACAGCTTGATAACGGTAACATTGAGCTTGGTGTCCATATCGCAGACGTTTCTTACTATGTAACAGAAGGGTCAGCCTTAAACCGTGAAGCCATTGCGCGAGGGACTTCTGTTTATGTGACCGACCGAGTTGTGCCAATGTTGCCAGAGCGTCTGTCAAACGGTATTTGTTCGTTAAATCCTAATGTAGACCGTCTAACCCAGTCAGCTATTATGGAAATTGATGCTAATGGTCGTTTGGTCGACTATCAAATTTGCCAATCGGTTATCAACACAACCTTTAGGATGACCTATAGTGCAGTTAATGATATGATTGCAGGGGATGCTGAGGCCCTCAGTACCTTTGCTGCGATTACTGATTCGGTTGGTTTAATGGTTGCATTGCATCAGCGACTGGAAACCATGCGTGTCAAACGCGGAGCCTTGAATTTTGATACTTCTGAGGCACGAATAGTGGTTAATGATAATGGTATGCCAGTTGATATTATCGTTCGTCAGCGTGGCATTGCAGAGCGCATGATTGAATCATTCATGCTAGCGGCTAACGAGTGTGTTGCAGAGCATTTTGCCAAAGCTGAGCTGCCGTTTATCTATCGGATTCACGAAGAGCCAAAGGCGGAAAAACTTCAAAAATTTATTGACTACGCTAGTGTATTTGGCATTCAAATCCAAGGAACAGCAACGAAAATATCACAAGAAGCCCTTCAAACCTTTATGGCAAAAGTTGAAGGTCAGCCAGGTGCTGAAGTCTTAAACATGATGCTTTTACGCTCAATGCAACAGGCAAGGTATTCTGAGCATAATCATGGTCACTATGGATTGGCGGCTGATTATTATACCCATTTCACCAGTCCAATTCGCCGATACCCAGACTTATTGGTACATCGCATGATTCGTGAATACACGCACCTCACTCAAGAAAAACTTGAGCATTTTGCCCAAGTCATTCCTGAATTGGCTTCATCATCATCTCAGTTAGAACGCCGCGCCATTGATGCCGAGCGTATTGTTGAGAGTATGAAAAAAGCAGAATACATGCAAGAACATGTTGGTGAAGAATTTGATGGCATTGTGGCTAGTGTGGTGAAGTTTGGTATGTTCATTGAATTGCCAAATACCATCGAAGGTTTGATTCATGTGACGAGTTTGCCAGAGTATTACAACTACAATGAGCGAACCATGACCTTGCAGGGTGAAAAATCAGGCAAAGTCTTCAAAGTGGGACAACCGATTCGTGTCAAATTGATTAAAGCAGACAAAGAAACAGGATCTATTGATTTTGAATATTTAGCTAGCGACTTTGATGTTGTTGAAAAACGAGCGACATCTGATCAATCAGAACGCAAACACCATAAACGCCCTAAAGCATCTTCGAATGCTAAGGCAAAAGATTCAAAGACCACAAAAGCAACTGCTAAAAAACCTTTTTACAAAGATCCTGCTAAAAAGAAAAGTCACAAAAGGAGTTAAACATGGCAAAAGGCGAAGGGAATCTACTTGCACAAAATAAAAAGGTGAGGCATGACTATCACATCGTCGAAACCGTTGAAGCAGGTATTGTGTTAACGGGAACTGAAATTAAAAGTGTCCGTGCTGCCCGCATTCAGCTAAAAGATGGTTTTGCCCAAGTAAAAAACGGAGAAGTATGGCTAGTTAATGTTCATATTGCTCCTTTTGAACAAGGAAATATCTGGAATGCCGATCCCGAGAGAACCCGCAAATTGTTGCTCAAAAAACGAGAAATCACACATTTAACTAATGAACTCAAAGGCACAGGGATGACCTTGATTCCTTTGAAGATTTACTTGAAAGATGGTTTTGCCAAGGTCTTGATTGGCCTAGCAAAAGGTAAGCATGACTATGATAAGCGTGAATCTATCAAGCGTCGAGAACAAGACAGAGATATCAAACGCGTTATCAAAAGTGTCAATCATCGATAATTAAAAGCCCTCTCTCAACATGAACTGCACCCCA
>NZ_LHQM01000024.1 GCF_001302265.1 Streptococcus phocae
TTTGAGTGCGTTCGTCTATTTTTTCTTGCTCTTCTCTGATTTTTTCAATCTCTTTCAGAGCTTCATCAAAAGCCCTTTGGCCAAAGTTAAGATCTTCTGTGTCAATGATTTTGACCCATTGATTACCATCCCATAGCCATGTCCGCTGATACTTGCCGTTTTTCTCAAACCAGTAATCACCTATCTTATGCTCGACGTTGTCATCTGGTTTTTCGTACCAGACACGATTGCCGTTAATATCTAGGAGATACTTAGGTAGATTAAGTTCGAACTCTTTTTGATTATTCGCTATAATTTTTTGGCTATTCTCAAGCGCATTGATGCGTTCTGACATACCACCCGTTAGACTCTTAGAAAACGACTGACCAACCGTACCAAGTTTTATCGTGTGATTGCTATCTGTGTAGACGTCATAAACAATCTCGACAACTTTTTCGGTCTCAGTTGTAATACCGAATTTCGGATAGTAAAGCGGTACAATGTCGCAAAGCTCTACTTCTTCCATGACCCTAAAATCTTGATAGTCAAGCGTTTGCGATAAATCGATATAATCGACTTCAATGCTAACTTTAGGAGCGCCTACATTATTATCTTTAAGATATTTCTGAGCTAACTTGCGGATTTCTTCGACTGTTGGCTCTTTTTTATTTTTGTCATCGGTAAAATGACTAGATAAATCAACGAGTTGTATTCTGCGTTGAGAATATAAATCGACATAGGACCCATCGACGATAAATTCGGGCAGTGTCACCAGTTGTTCTTCTGGTTGTTCATGTTCTCCTACATGCGGTTTACCAGGGGCTTCCTCTTGCGATTTTGGTTGCGGAGTATATCGAACATATGGGTAGATAGATGTGTAATTGCCATCTAGTAGTCGTTCTTCTTCAACACTTACAATGTTTCGTCCGTACTCCAAAACTGTAGGAGCTTTACGCCCCATTTGTTTGTGTAAAATAATAGTGCGATTGTCAAACTCATACTCACCGCCATAGACGTCTAAGATAGATCCAGCGACACCGCCCAAAGCACCTCGAGCGTTGCCTATTTTATCTATCTCCCAGTTAAAACTACCAAGCATCAAAATGTCGCTCTTGATGTCGAATTTGTCGTCACCCACAAGGTTTTCTTGCCAGATTTCCAGAGCAGATTCGGCGTCTACGCTAGACCCGCTAACGAATGGTTTTAGAGCAATATCTTGCGTGCGCATTGAGATGTGACGCGCAAAAATCTCGATGTGGTCTTTGCTATTCCGTATCACGCGATTGATTTCAAATGTTTGCCACTTGGTTCTTCGCCCAGCGTCAGACTTAATCTTCATCTCCTCTTTGAAAACCGATGCCAATGCTCCGTCAAGAGGATATTTGATATATAGCGAGTAGTTGCCATTGCGTTCTCGAGTAGCTTTAACTTCATAAGCATCTGCAATCTCACCAAGCCCAAAAGTCCTAAACTTGGTTTCTTTGGCTTCGTACAAAACTGGTATCATACTTTAACCCCCCAATTCGGGATAGCTGTGATGGTAAAATTACCAGTCCATGAGATGTTATTTTGACCAACATCGAAAAGAGGCATGCGGTGATGCTCTGTTCTGACAATATTATCCCATGCTGATAAAACATCTTTGTAGACGAGATGCCTTTCCATGTCTATGACGAGCTCTCCTTGCACATTTTCAAAACCTGTTTCAAAACCATTGATAGTTATGACGCCGTTACCGCTACCTTTAATTTTAATCAAAGGTTTAGCTTGAACGTTACCAGGATTTTGCAGTGTACCACCATTGACGAGAGATATCTCTTGCTTGCCCATTTTTAGGTATTTGATAGGGTGGATTAAAAAGTTAATCTTTAATCTACCAAATTGATTTAGTATCTCGTCTATCTCAAATAGATTAATAACACTAGCACGATAGATATAATTATTGTCCCAAGATAAAACTAAGTCATGCCAACCCTTTACGTGTAGCCATTCGCTTATTCTTTGCTCGTTAACCGTCACATCGCCAACCAAAGAAAAAGGAAAATCTTGCTCAATAACTTTCAATCTATCGTTATCTTTCAGGAGCGCTCCATCTCGGCCATCGACTTCGATAAAATCGACGTCATTATTAGTTGACCTTATCGAGCGTTCACGCTCTAGCAACAAACCAAATTTATCGCTTTTTGTTCCATTGAACTCGATGTATCGCATTAAGCCAACCTCCCTTTCTCTCCATTTGTATAGTAAGCTAATTCTCTGATTAGTCGTTTCATATTTTCTTGGCTAAACATGTCGCTAGAACCACCACTATTAGTAGCATTTAACGTGTAGTTATTTGTGACGTTTTGGTTATCTTTATTTTTGAGCAATTTAATCAGCTCTGACATTTGAGGGTCAGTATTTATAATCACTTGACCTTTATCTTGCACATTTTTTAAACGAGTTGTTAGACTAGCGATTTTAGTATCATCAAAACCTATTCCGTTAGCATAATGCGGAAATAGTTGTCTTGTACGACTAGCTCTTAAGACCTTTGAGCCTCTCGGCAAAGGCAAGATAACGTTTCTTCCTTCTGGAATAAACGACTCCCCTGTCGGCAAAGTAACCAATTCTTTGTACAGCGGACCTCTCTGGTCATTGACCATTGCTAATCCTCCAGGGTGGTAATTAGTACCTTTTTCGTGCCCAAAAATCTTGCGGACGAACGTTGTAATAGTTGTCGTCACGCTTCGAGGTATTCTGGCTAAGGACCCTATGACACCTTCAGCGACCCTACTCGCACTATCTCGTGCTCTAATATTTGCTGGATTTTTTTGCTTAGGCCTATTTACAGCTCTATTAGCAGAATTAACGTCTGGTCCTGTCTTATCTGAGGCATTAATATCAGCTGGCACTCGCTGTTTAACTTTGTCAATCTTGCTTTGTGCCGATTGAGTATCTCCTGCCGTTTGATCAGTAGCATTAATTCCTGCTGGCACTTCTTGTTTCACACCATTAATAGTTATGCCTGCCTCTAGGGCCGGTTGTCCTGTTTCGTTGCTTGCATCAATAATGACAGTCTTTCCTGTTAGAGAGTTAACAGCTTGTTGCGCTTTGTTAACATCTTCTCCCGTCAAGTCTCTAGCTAGCAATTCTTTTTGTTGCGGAGTTAGTAGGTTCCATTTGTTCAAAGCGTTTATCGCACCATCTGCGCTATTTAAGAAGCTATTATTTTCACCAAGCAGTTTTTTAATTTCTTCTGGCAGTGCGTTCCATTGTTTAAGAGCTGTTTCGCTTTCTAAAATAGCTTCAATCGCAGGCTTGTTATTGGTTACTAATGCTTTTTCAGCTGGCGATAAACTTTCCCACTGATCGTTCGCAATAAGCGCTTCTCCAATTGCTATTTTTGCATTCGTTTCAAGATTTGCGTGTTTGAGAGTAAATTTCATCTGCTCCCAACCACCTTCTGCTTGAAGCGCTTTTTGGATTTCTTCTTGGGCGTTAGTTTTAACCGTCCCTTTTTTTGCATCCCAGACCAGGCTGTTCCATTGAGAATTTGCCAACTTTGTTTGCTCGGACGCATCTTTTGTTGTTTGAGCCCACAAAGAATTAGCAGCCTGTATCTTAGAAGAAGCTTTTGTTGTCTTTTCCATCAATTGTTCATAAGACAAACCTAGCTCTTGCATTTGTTTCTGGACATTCTTGATGATGCCTTCCTGGACTTGAGGGTCTTGACCTAACAACTCTCCTTGCAATAGTTTTTTGCGAATAGCTGCGTACTTTTGACCAAAAGCATCCATTTTAGCTTGATGTTCTGCTTCTAATTCTTGCAATCTAGCGTGTATTTCCGCTCTAGCCTTGACTGCTTCTTGACCATCGCCTTTAATGTCGTCATATAGTTTTTTAAGATTTTTGCGTCTCTTTTTATAAGATTTATTTTCTTCTTCAATCCACTTTTGGGTGACATTTAAAGCTTTACTCAATTGCTCTTTATTTAAACTATCTAACTCGCCGTTCATCGCTTTTGTGATAGCAACGCGTTCTTTTTTAGAGAATTTCATAAGAGATAATTGTGTATTAATCATCTCATTCTGATTTTCTAAAACAATCGCTTTTTCTTCAGTTGTTAGTTGTCGATGTTGTTCGCTAGCGTTGCGATAAATATTGATAACTTCATCTGACATCTGTTGAACGTTAGCTACAGTTTGATTTGCTTGATTTTTAATTTCAGCAATTGTTTCTGCGCTCAAACCTAAAGCTTTTGCGACGTCAAGTTTTTTCTTTAAATCCTTGTTTTGTAGTTTCTCTATCTCATCTACAAGACCTTCAAAAGCTTTTTTAACATTATTGATGCTAGAAGAGCTATCGCTTCCAAAGGTGGTCATGGCAAGATTAGTTTCATCAACTTTGTTTTTAAAAGCTTGTAGCTCGTTAGCTTGTACTTGGCTAACTTTAGTGCCCCAATCTTCTGTTCGCTTTCGGGCTTTATACATACTATCAGCAATTAAACCTATACCGATAACCGCCGCGCCACCCAAAAGCACACCCCAAGTCACAGGATTGCTTAATAGCGCTACGGCGCCAGCCATACCTCCCATAGATGCCGCTGTCGCTTCTGCTCCAGCACCCGCTGCAATCGCTCCAGTTTTAAAAGTACGTAGCCAGCCTGATAAAGCACCTAGCCCTCGACTCATCTTGCCGATAGCTTGAATGGTACCGCCGATAATACCAATGCCTTTCCCTAAGACAGATAAAGCCGGGCCAGCCGCTGCTGCAATCAGACCCCATTTAATAATTTGTTGTTGTTGCTCTTTATCAAGAGAATTAAACTTCTTGGCTAAATCAGCCGCCATTTGGATAATCGGCTTCCCTACTTCGAGTCCATTTCGTAAAGCGTCAACCAAAGGGCCACCGAACTCAATCGCTACATCAGTGACTTCATTTTTAAGCATTTTAAGCTTAGACTCTGTCGTTTCGTAGCGTTTGTTGGCTTCATCTGTCAATGCTGTGTTTTCTTTCCAAGCTTTATTAGAAGTGTCTAGCGCTTTGCCTAACGTCTCAGATGCCAACCCCAGAGATTTCAACATGTTAGATTGACGAATCCCACTCAATCCTAATTCATCAAGAACCTTTGTGGCACTTTCGCCTTTTTTATCTAACTGGCCAAGACCTTTAATAAACTCTTGTAATGCAACAATCGGTTTATCTTTCCACGCTTTTGCAAAATCAGCAGATGACATGTTTGCAATTTGTGCAAATTTATTTAAATTGTCACCTCCAGATGCGACTGCACGTTCAATAGCTGATAAAGATTGAGTCATGGCTGTACCGCCGGCTTCGGCTTCAATACCAACACTTGACATTGCGGTAGCTAAAGCTAGCATTTCTTGATTGGTTAAGCCTGCGAGCTTGCCTGAGGCAGCAATGCGGTTAGTCATTGCAACAATATCTTTTTCTGTCGTCGCAAAGTTATTTCCTAACGCTACAACAGCACTCCCAAAGCGAGAGTATTCTGATGAGGCTAGACCTGTTATATTTGCGATCTTTGCGATTGATGTCGCAGCTTCTTCCGCAGACAAGTTTGTGGACTCTCCCAAATCAATCATCGTTCTAGAAAAGTTCAGGATGTCTCCTGTTTTAACACCTAATTGCCCCGCAGCTTCAGCGACATGAGCAATCTCTACTGCGCTCGCTGGTAACTCTTTAGACATCTGCCTAATGCCTTGAGAGAGCTTCGCATAAGAGACTGTGGCGGTTTCATCAACCGTCTTTTTAACGCCAGCAAAAGCTGATTCATAATCGACCGCAGCTTTAATGGCATAACCGGCGCCAGCCACAATCGGAGCTGTCACGCCTTTGGTAAACGCAGCCCCAACCCCACTCAAAGAATTTCCAAACGACTTCATTCTACTGCCCATTTTTTCGGCAGCTTTGCCAAAACGAGTGAAAACACTAGTTTCTGTCGCCAAAGACCGCAATCTGTTTTGCAATTCTGTGACCTTTGCGGCAGTCTCAATCATAGCTGATTTTGCGCCAATCAGTTTTTGCTTTTGTTCGGCAGTGGCATTATTGACATCGCCAATTTCGTTTTTTAAGTTGCTGTATTTTTGCGATTGTTTCTTCAGTAGTTCTTGATAACCTTTTAAAGCACTACCTGTTTCAGAATAAATAGCCCTAAGACCTTTAATTCGTCCGCCGTGCCCTTGAAAGCTTTTTTCAACAGCTTTTAACGAGTTATCTAAAGTTTTCATGTATGTTTTAAGATTTCTCGTATTTGACATGAACGGTGATATGTCTAATGTTGCCGTTGCTACTAAATCACCTATATTCCCCATTTCGTCTCCTTTCTAGCCGAAAAGGAATGGGAATGCCTTGTCCAAGGTTGTTTCAATCACTTCTTCTTTTTCGACAGTTTCAATTTCTAGCGCTTGTACCATCAATTCGATGTCTGATAAGCGCATTTTTTTAATATCTAAAATCGTATAGCCGTTCTTTAATAGACTTTGTACCCACATGAGCAAATTATCTTTGGCTTCTTGAGGGGTTATTGTTCCTTTTTTTCGGTTTCTTCTTCCTCACGCTCGCCACCAAGCGCATCAATGTATAGATCGTTTAAAATATTTAAAACAGTCATATCAGATTGCTTTAAATCATCAACAGTAAATTGACCAGCATACATGTCAACAAACATTTGCAAGTATGATTCATTCAGTTTCCTATGCGCTTTAGAATCAAGTCGTCTTTTCTCGTCGCTAAACACAGCGCTTTGTCTGACTTGGTGCTCAACAGCTAACAAATTATCTTCGACATTGATAAAGTCTTTCGAAAAAGTTTTATCTACGCCGCCCTTTTTTAAGGTAATTTCGTACATTTTTTACTCCTTATCAAAAACAAAAGGCCGGAATAATCCGACCTAGCTCTTAATCTTCTCCTAAAACAGTTGCACCAGCAAATACCATTTTTTTGAATTCGCTTAGTTTGAATTCCGGGGCATCTTCACGACCTATGAAGTAAACATCTCCTTCTTCACCACGTCCTACGAAATTACCTGTTACAGTGTCTGGTTCTGGACTTGGTGCGCCATCTTTTGTTTTGGCTTCTAGTCCCGGCACGTTAAATTTACCTTTAAGCAAACCTACCCAAACCGCTTTCCCGTCTTCCATGCTAGTTCGGAAAATACATGTAATGTTGTTTGGTGTCAAAGATTTATTGTATTTTTCAATACCGTTATCAACGGAAATACCGAAGAAATCTTTACGAGCGTCTGATGTTAAATCAAGCACTTTGACTTCCAGTTTGGTGTCTGTAATACCACCAGAAATAACAACGTAAGGGCCATCATCAGCAGAGATAGTCACTAATTCATTAGTGATGTCTAGTTTTGCTTCTGTTATCCCCGGCACTTTCTTAATACCGCCTATTTTTGTTTTTAAAGTATCGTCATCGCCTAAAACGGCATATTGAAAATCACGTAATCCAAATTTTACTTTTCCCATTTTTTCCTCTTTTCGTTAATTAAAATCAAAATAGCGATACTTTCTTACATTCATTAGTAAGTCGATATCGCTATCTTTATATCTTGGTTTTTCATTTGCGGTATATCTTTCAAAACCGCCTTTTTTTAAAATATTATCTATACATTTTGCAATCTGGTCAGATTCTGACGCTGTTTTACACCAAAAATTGATCGTGATACGTTGTTCGTTGCAAAGTATCTCATCGTCCGCGTAATCGACAGGACCATCTAACGTCGTGTTAATTCGCATGAATGGCGCCAACTCTGCTTTTCGCAAGTCGATTGGGTTATCGGGGATATCATAAGTAAATATCCCTTGCTTAAATCCATTTTTGAACGGACCACCCCTGAGCCTATCTAACAGCTCATTTAGTGTCTTATCGTTACTTAATAATTTATAAGCTGTCGTTTCAGCAATCAAAGTCCTAGTCCCTCCTTCACTTTTTTAGCGTAAATCTGCTTAGCTTTTGGCGTCATTTGATTGATTGTTCTTTCTTTAAAGTCCTGACCGCGTTGGTAAATCGTCCCATCATTGGGATAATGAGCGCGCCAGCCTGTGGTTTTACCGTAGCCAATTTCTTTTGAAACAATACCGACATTAGCCCCTTTAAAACCACTGATAGCAGTGTCTTCTTGCAATCTATCTTTCGTTTCAAAAGCATAAACAGGGGTGTTTGCTTTAAGGTTTTTTTCAAACTCCTTAGCAACCTCTGTGACAGCTGACTTTGCTGTTTTAGGAGCTTTTACTTCAAGCTTTGTAAGATTAGCCAAAATTTCATCTAACCCCTTCGTCACGACAAACTCACCCCACTTATCATAATCATATCCTTACCAGATTCGTCAGATTCGATTTTATCTATCTTATAGATACGATTGTTAAATTCAACAAACATCGTGTTATCGATAGATAATTTAGGATTGTATCTAATCAAAAACACTTTAGTATCTTTGTTGGTAGGTAGATTGCTAGCGTTTTGATACTTTGATTGATAATTAAAATCTCTTAATTGAGTTTTTAGCACTTCTGCCCAGCAGGTATATAAGTCTTTTCTGACAGCAGATACTACTTCACCGTCATCGTTCTGTCCACCTGACCGACTAAAAATTGTTATCCTGACGTTCATTTTGCGTGTAATCATGAATCATCACCTCTCAATCGCAATTGATGGATAATGTTCAAAACACCATTTGCCAACGGATAGCGCATACTATCCGCAGACAAACCGCGATGATCGTACTCCTCCTTGACTTGCTTTTTGACCGCTAAAGCAAATTTAGCGTGACCTTTAAACATTTCAGAAGTAGAACCATCTTCTATTGCAAAACAGATTTGTTCTTGAGCAGATTCAATCATTTCTTTAATAATGTCATCTTCAAAATCAAAGTCAATCTTACAATAGAGCTTCACACTGTCTAGTAATTCCTTAGATACAGCCATAGCTATACCTCTTCAACGCCCGCAAGCCTCAATAATTCAGCTTTTAAAGCACGCTCTTCAAAATGAATTTCTTTGCTTCTTAGATAGCGTTTTATATCTTCGACAGTACTACTTTTCGTAGGTTTCGCCTCCTTCTCAGAGGCTTTCGCTGGGTGTGAATGTTACGTAGTATCCAGCTTTTTCATCAACTTTAGAGACACCAAAACGAAGAACCGCTTGCAAATATTGACCGTAAATTTCGTTATCTGCCCAACGAAGTCCTAGCTCTTTGCGGTCTGCAAACAAAACGCCACGTTTGAAATCTCCGACAAAAGCTGTATTAGCGCCTAAAACTTCATCAGCCAACACAAAAACAGGTTTACCAAGGAACACTTTGCCAGTTACGGATGTAATTGAGTCTTGCAATAAGTAGCGACCGTTTTTGTCTTTCAAAGTATCCATAGTTTGATAAAAACTTTGGGAAACAATAAACGATACGTTGTAGGCTGGATCTAAATCGACATTAAGCAGTTTTTTGATTTCATCCAAATTTGCGACCGTTTTAGCCTTGAACGCTTTTAACACAGTTGCGATTGCATCATTAGTAGTATTAACTTTCATTTGACCGATAGTCTCAGCAACGATGCCAACCAAGTCTACATCTGCATCATCGATGGATTCTTGAGATAGTGGGATAGCTCCACGATAAGTTTTAATTTCCCATTCAACGTTCTTGAATTGTGGTTTGCCGAGTTTAGGATTTTTCTCCAACTCTTCAACACTTACCATTTTTTCTGTAGCACGTTGCAATACTGGCCATTTACCAGACGCTTTCTTAGCTGGGTGGATGTTGGTAAATTGTTTTAGATCAACAACTGTTTTCACTTCACGCGCCGGAGTATATAGGATTTCTTCGCTAGACACAGGCTTAACGTCTGTTTTCTTAATACCATCCGTTTTAGGTTCAATTGGCGTTGTTTGATTAAACGGAATAAGAACTTCGTCTTTACCTTCGAAACGCAAATCTTCATTTACGACTTTACCTTTTGTGCGAATGAATTCATTAACACTTTCGCGATAGTCCTTAGTTTCTTGTATCACTTCTTTTCCTCCAATGTTTTCTGCACCGCCTTGTTCAAAACTTGATTCAAATAATTTCAAATCGTTTTCTGCTTCTGCTAATTTTGCTTTAGCTTCTTCAATTTCTGCTTTAATTGAGCGAGCAGTGTCTAAATCATCTGATTCTAAAGCATTTTTAACTTCTGCGGTCTTAGTAGAGATTGTGCTATTTAAATTAGCGATAGTCGCTTTAATTTCTTTAATTTTTTCGTCAAACATAAATTCCTCCAATAAAAAAAGAGCTTATAGCCCTTGTAAAATTTCTTCTTTTTCGATTTCTAGTAGCATATTGCTAATTTCTTGTTTTCGTTTATTACGTCTAGCGTAATAGTCGTCAATCACGGCTTGTGGCAACATTGTGTTGTCAATGCTAGCTACCGCTTCGAACGACATCACTTCATCTGCAAAACCTTTTTCAACTGCTTCTTGCGCAGACATAAACGTCTCGTTCCGCATTAGATCCATGATTTCATCTTCAGACAGACCTGTTTTTGCAACGTAAGCATTAACAATAGCTTTATCACTAGACTTCAAAGCATTAGAAGCTCTGTCTAAATCATCACTGTTTCCAGAAACAAAATTAAATAAAGCTTTGTGCACCATCATTTGTGCAGTTGGACTCATAACAATTTTGTCCGCCCCCATAACTGCCACAGATGCAGCGCTCGCAGCCATACCAGTAATTTCTGCAGTTACTTTTCCTTTGTAATTTCGCAAAGCGGTATAGATTTCACTTCCAACAGTAACTAAACCGCCGTTTGAATTAACTTCCAAAACAATATCGCTATTATCTTCGGGGAGTTGTTCAACAATACTTTTAGCACTGACAGCTTCCATTCCATAATAGTCATATACTTCTTGTGAATTATTAGCAATTAATGGCCCTTTAAGATTTACCCTCTTTGGCATTTACCTCACCTCCTTTCCCTTTGAGACCCACTTTGTCCTGATATTCTTCTTTTTTGTCTAAAAAGACGTAGTTCAGGCTCGACTGATATCTGTCCATATTTGGATCTGTTGATTTTTGCTTACCGAGCTCAATAAGTCCTTGATTAGGCGTCAATATTTGATTATTAACCAGTTTGACAATCTCATCAACATTACGACCAGTAACACTCCGTGTGTCGAACTCGATACGATAAACTCGTTTATCTGAATCACTCAACGTCTTAAGACCTATCTCACTTGTGATAGCATCAAAATAAAACGGCAAGTCGTTCGTGACATAATCTTCCATTAATTGAGCCACGGACTGATTAGGGCTGTTTACTCCCAATTTGTAACTAGGTACTCGCAAAGCTTTAGCAATCTGAGCGGTTGAAAAATTGTTGCTTGTAATTAATTGCAATACGTTAGTATCGATTTGAAGCGGCGTATATTCTTGCGTATCATCGAATACTAAAGGGCTACCACCAATTGCACCCTCACGCATTTTTTCAAATTCAACTCTGGCTCTCTTACGTGCTTCACCACTTAATTGAGCGCCTTTCATTTTTAAAATACCACTCGAAAAACCATCTTTGAAGAACTTAATTAAGGTATTTATACCACCTTTTTGCAGGTCTATCTCATCACCCAAAGACAGTAAAGGAGACCTGCCTAAAATCGTATCGTGGCTAAAAAATTTCCAGTGGACAACATCATGAGCGAAACATTTTATTTGTTTTCCTGTCAAACTATCAGTGAACGTATAAACGATTTCATGACTATCCGTTTCCTCAACCGTTGTTTCGGATGGTCTGTAAAACTGAAATTGCAGTGCTTGACCTGTTTTTGGATCGCGCAGAATGCGAGAAAACGAATTGCCCGTCAAAATAGCATTAACCGCCATTGCAAACTTCCAAGTTCGTGCGCTAGCGTTTTTCGTTGATTTAACGTTTAAGAGATAATTAATGTCTTCATCGTGAATGATGTCACCATTAACATCTTTTTTGACAAGTGGGAATCGGGCGATGTCTCCAGCAATAATCGATGTAGCTGTTAACACATCGCTATTTTTTAAAGCGGACACACCTAAATATTTTTGAGAAACATCACCGGCCAAAACAGATGATATGTAATCATCATAAGACACCTTTGAACTTCCCAAAGGTTGAAAAAAACTCATAGATTTCTCACCTCCTTTCTAAAAAGGGCATAAAAAAAGCACCTATTAGGTGCTTAAGCTATAATTTTCCTATTCAAATCTCCATGTGACACCGCTATATGACAAATCAAAATTTTTCTCGGTTGGAGAACCAAAAACTTGTACCATGTTTACTTTTTGACCGGCGTTCAGTCCGTCTGGCATTCCCGAAGAAACTCCCTCTTGATATGGCTTCCACAGGCCCATTTCTCCGTTATTAGATAGTAATTCAAAACTCCCTATATCTATAAATTTATCGGTTGTATTTTCAAAAGTTGTTTTAACGACAACAGGAATCAAATTACCAAAATCTTGAGAAGAAGACTCCGAATTAAGTTGCAAGTTCTTATCAACAGTAATTGAATCTACTGTTATTTTTAGACCAGTTGAATTTGTGTAGTCTTCTTTTGAAAAAGTATAACTATCTCCTGGTTTTAAAATCTTAGAATTACTTTTTTGTTCACTGCTATTATTTTCTTCAATCTTGCTTACACTTTCTGGTTGTTTCGCCGTTTCCATTTCATTTACTGTTAAAGCTAGCGAAATAGTTGTAAATAAAAATACAAGAGCAATCAAACCTAAACCAACTTCAAGCCAAAAGCGCCATTGTTTCCAAAGTTTCTTTTTCATAATCTCCTCCTTGTTATGAGGCTATTATACCGTTTTCAAAAGAAACAAACAATATGAACTGTATATTATTTCCCCCACTTACGTTTGTAGTTTTTCTTAAATAGCTCGATTTGAGACTTTAGCATAAACATCTACGTAAGTCTCTTTTTTATCGCCATTATGTGTTACTTCTGCATAATCACCGCATGCTTCATCTGATTTGATTTTATTTGTACCAACTAACGCTTTCCAATTTTGCAACGTCTTACTAAACCAGACTACAAAACAGTCTTCTGGTTTGATTTCACGACCAGAAAGACGTGTAAATTCTTGTGATGCTAGTTCTTTAGCTTTTTCTGTATATTCCATATTATTTCTTCCCCCACTTACGTTTGTAGTTTTTCTTAATATAATCAACATCATCACCGATAGACTTGATAGCTACTTGATTGTCTAGAGTAATAGCTGACAATCTTGCACTTAAATTTGTAACTGTTGACTCTAAATGTGAGATTCTATCGTTCTGATTCTTAATCGCTTCTGCTTGCATGGCATTTTCTGCGTTCAGCATCACAATTGCTGTTTCCAATTTACGTTTCTTTTTGATCCGTTTACTCATTTTCTTCCTCCGATGCTATCGACATAGATAGCCAAAATAACTAAAATAATACCACTAGCGATAAAACCAACCTTATCGCCAAACAAAAACATGCCATAAATTAGCAAGCATAGTCCAATCAATAAGAACAATGTATGAATGTTCCTTAAAATAAAACCAATCAAAATAGCGTCTCACCTCCCAATATTTTTTCATCTGTCCAATAACCAGAACCATCAAATGGCTCTAGATAGCACACAGCGTAACCATCCAACGCGGCATCAAGAGGATCAATCTTATTGCTATTCTTATTCTTGTCAATCCTCATGCCGTTATTGTCAGTTTTGATATAAGCGTTATTGATAGCCATTGTTAGCAATGGATTTCCAGAGTGCTTTATTTTGCCTTTTTTGAGGTCGTCGCGGAATTGTTTTGTGGGCATATTCAACACCATTGTCGTCTGAGAAACTTCGATGAGAGGCCATTCTGGATGCCTTTTTTCAATCATTGTAAGCAACGTTCCAAACTGGTAAGGATCGAAACAAATCCCATTAACTTCCCAATCGTTTGAGTAAACCATTTCTTCAATTTTTTCGAGCACACGTTCATCATCTATAACGCCACTTTCTAGGGTGGTTATCTCGCAATGCCCTTGACGTTCAAGGTTGCTATAAGACACGCCGTCGCGCTTTTCCTTGGCTGTTAAACCGTACTTTGTAGCGACAAAAGAGAAACTGTCAATATACCAAAAGTCGTCCATCATAATAACAGGGCTGATGGCAAATAAGTCACTAACGCGACCAACGTCAACGCCTAGCCAAACTCTGCGCTTATGTGTGTTTGGCTTATCAATCTGAGCAAGCTCCCAAGATTGTTTATCAATATAGGATTCCTCGCTCGACTGTCGCCACATATTAAAGTTTTTGATTAACACTTTGTTGATCTCGCCAGTCTCAAGAGATACTCTGCGACGTGTTCTTAAATAATCCATGATTTTATCATGCAAGGCCTCTACTTCAAGAATTGGATTAGATTTTATCCAATTAGATTCATCCTTGATTTCCTCTTCGTTATCCTGCTCTGCAACATAACCAAAATAGCCGTCATCTACAATTTCTTCGTCTAAAATTTTAGCGATGTATGGATACTCGATTGTGTGCATAGGTACGTTTAAGTCCATGCCTGCCGTTGAAATGATTAGTATAAAAGGATTATCAAGTTGACCTTGACCGGATTCTAAAAGCTCTAACATTTCGTTTGTTTTCGATGCTGCAAATTCATCTAATACACCTACATAAGGCTCGAAACCATCTACAGCCCCAGTATCTCGACTAAGCGCTCTGATGTAAGATTCATCATGCAAGTTTTTAAGTTCATCGCGAACAATTTTCGTTGCTTTCCTGACATCGACGTCCTTACCCCTTAAAGCATCCAACTGCTTTTTAGCCATGTCCCATGCAATCTTAGCTTGAGTCCTATCGTTTGCAGTACAAAACAATTGTCTACTCATGGCAGGGTTGTGACCAAACAGAAACTCATAAAGCAAGATGCCAGCTATCAAAATCGTTTTCCCGTTTTTACGAGCAACTGAAATCATAGCTTTTCTAAAACGTCTCAAAGAGTGGTCTGTTTTTTTACGCCATCCATACAAATTCGCAATAATAAATTTTTGGAACATCGCTAAAGGATAAGGCTTACCCGTTTTAACATCTGGCAAAATCTCAATAAAATTGATAGGGTCAACTGCCTTCTTCGGTAAATAGATAAATTTAAAGTTGTCATCATCTATTTTTTTGATATCATTCAAATGTCTCAAGCACGCCTTAAAAACTTTCTTACTCGCTTTAATTTCTTCATCAACGACCATTTTTGCATAATAAAAAGCGTCATCTTTATAGATGTCGCTAATAGCTGAATAATCGTATTTTATTGTCATGACCTCCTCCCTATCTAACCACCAAATTTATCAAATATGCTTTTTGGTTTTTCTTCATCTTTAGGAATAAACATCTTCATACGACTATCTACCGTCAAACCTAATTGACTAGCGCTACTCCTGATATTCGTAGTGGCTTTTTCAAGTGTTAATATTAACGGACTTGGTATCAGACCTTTGTCTGGATCATTCACGAAATATCCAACCTCATCTAACTTTTTACTTGTCTCTTTATAAATAGAGTACCAGGTGCAATACAGCTCTAAGAGCCCTCTGTCGAGATTTCTTAGTGGTAGGTTTTGGAGGTCTCCTATGATTCTTCTGTACTCATATTTTGCTATATTATTGAAGTGTGCAGGCGGTGTTATCTGTAACTTTGTAAGACCGTCGGAGGCCTTATTTTGAGCGGTTTCTCTCACTATTTTTTCTTCTTTTGTAAGGTGTTTTTTTGTCGTTTCAACTAGTTTCAAGTTTCTTCCCATAAGACCTCCTTTACACGAATATTGACAGTTTGAAAATTTCAAAAAGGGAATTTTTTGCACGGAAAAGGGCGCGTTCTTAAGTTTCCGAACGATATAGCCCCGTTCAAAAATTAAGGGGGGATATTACGAATGTTATAGCCCTAAACTATGTTTTTATAGACTTTTATTCGCTACTATTTTTATATCTTTCTCGTATAGCTTTACTATCATTACAAGCTTTACAGCTTGCTTGCAAGTTGTTCCAATCCAATCTTTTGTTCCAATCTTTCTTGACTGAGACAATGTGATCAGTCATAGTCGCTTCTCCTCCACACATCGCACAGACATAATCACTTTGCAATAAGACTTGCTTACTTGTCTCTCTCCAAATCTTAGAGTTGTAGAACTGCTTAGTCTTTCTATCATACTTCCATCTATTACGATTGTAATCACGATACTCTGCCGCTCTATCGTCGTAGTCAACAGTAGTTCGTCTACCTCCTGAAATAGTTAGCTTCTGTGGTCTCATGTCCTAACCTCGCCAGTTAGCCTATTAATATAATGAACTAACGTCGTGTATGGAATAGTGTAGTCATTATCAAAGTATATATTACTTACTTCTTTTTCCCATTGTGGTTTGCTGTACGGGTATCTTTTTGGTCTCATATTATTCCTCCATAATAAAAAGCCACCACTAAGTGATGACTGTCATTTAATAGGAACAGTCGGAATCGAACCGACACAGCACACGACTACTTTCTCTAGAACCTTCGCCGTCATGCAGGGCGCTACCCTTACCGTTTTTCAATCACGGTTCATGTTCCTACTTTTTAGAAGAGCTAAGACCTCTCACAAAATGCTCTTCTACAGACCTTGCACGAATCGAACGTGCATAAGTGCCAGCTAGCATCACTAGGTCCACTAACCACAAGCAAGGTTGCGACCCTTGGTTTTGGACTTGTGGTTAATATGTCGGTTAGCACTGTCTTGTCCAACCTCGACATCGACTTAGCTCTGGTACGCATTGTAAAGAGGCGTTGCTAAGTCTAATAAAAACCCACACATCAGAACGTATCTGCCTTCTTAGGGGGTGTGGGGTCGCGTCCCTTCCGACGCTGATTGAGATGGCAGGAATCGAACCTGCGATATTACTTACGTAACCTTTACCATCTCATGCACATCTCAACCCACCTCTGGTCTGTCCAGTCAGTGGAATAAATAACAAGTTCGATTATAGTTAAAGTTGGCGTCTAATTAAATAGACTAATGGTAGAA
>NZ_LHQM01000025.1 GCF_001302265.1 Streptococcus phocae
GGTTCCCTGCTTTCTTTTGCGTATCTCCTACTTTTGGTATATAAAAAATATCTAAGAAAAAGTTTCAAAAACTATTTTCAAATTTAATTAAATAATATATAATAAATATATTATTTAATTAAATGAATATTAACTAAATAACAGGAATACAGATCTGTTTTGTTTCATCACTCTATCAAAAAACGGCGCCCTATTTATATAAAGTGATTTTAGAGAGATAGAATAGTAATGTTATTTCGTTTGCTAACACTCTATTGCCTAAAGGAGAGATAATGATGACAAGTATTTTTAAAAAGACACTGCCCTTATTAGCAGTTTTTGCAATGGGAACTCCTGCATTGCCACTGAATGTGGTCTCTCCAACGACCGTTTCAGAGGTTCAAAAACCGGCTCCAGTAAAGGAAAAACGATATTATGTCTAGCACTGGGTTGAATCTAAAGAAAAGACGCCTAGAGCTTATAAAAAACACAATGGAAGATACTACATCAGTGTTGGCTATGACATTAAGAAAGGAAAAATTGGCGTGCCAACAACTGAAAGTCGAAATACTTATAGGAGAAAACTTGATTATGAGTATGGATATGATGAAAAACTTAAAGAAGTAGATTATGGTAAATACACTCAAGCAGAAGTGGTTAATATTACTTTCTATGGAAACGAGTTTATTAACCAAGTCGATATTTTCTATTATAATCCTTAGTACTTCAGCTTGTTAAAGCCATATAGAGCGTTTTAAGCGTCTTTATAGCTTGGTAATCTGTTTATTCATGTTGCCATTAAAAGCTTGAGAGAGCGCTTTCTATGACGATTTAGAGACAATAAAACACCTGATGATCTTATCAGATGTTTTATTATTTGTCCAGAACAGTTTAGTGTTTGCTACTGTGACCTGTGCTTGCAAAAGATGAGCGAATCAGCATGCCACCTGTCAAAATCACAATGACCACAACCAGCATTTTAAGGCTATTAATGTCTAAATTGGTTAAAAAGAAGACGGCTAATAAGACCCCAATAACACCCCCGCTCACAATACCAGCAAAGCCATCCCAGCTAACTCTGTCTGAGGAGATAAATTGGCTACTAGATGCTGTCATAATCATAGCTGCATCTAGCATCATGACTGGCATGGCAACCGCAGGGCTTAGCCCCATTAATGAAAAGAAGATTAACTCTGGCGCATAGTTTCCTAAACCAATGGTCATCAAAACACCGATGGTAAAGTTAAAGACAATACCTACCAGTAACCAAATGCCGTGAAGTCCATGAGCAGAATCTGAGATATTAGCCCCTGGGTTGGTTACCATGCGAAAGACCATAATCAAAGCTGCTATAATTAAAAGAATGCCCAAGAAGCGTTGAATGGTTGGTGTATGCCAGTTCTTTGTAATTTTTGTGCCAAAGTAAGCACCAATAAAGGCTGCAGCAGCCATGCTAATCAAGGTCAAGGGTTCTACCCTAACAACAAAAATAAAGCAGAGCGATTGAATTAAAACTGGAATAGCATGCGCAACCGTCATAGTGCCGGGGAGTTTGCGATCATCAGTGACGAGTTTGGTCAACTTAAAAAAGGTAGTTGTCGTGGCAAAAGACCCGATACCAAGGGTATCGAGAGTATCTGTCACCAAGCCAATCCAAAAGCCTGTCCAAAAGCGCTTGAAAGGGTTAATTTTGTGAGTTTTGATGTGTCGGACGAGCAAGCCGAACAGAAAAAGCATTGCCAAGACCAGCAAAGCTTGTATTAGTCTAAGGATAATCATTTCATTCATAATCACTAGTTTACAAAAAAAAGCCTGAATCGTCAATTTTACCCTCTGAAACATATAATTTCTTGTCAAAAAAAAGAATTTTGTCTATAATAACAGAGAATTAGGAGGAAGTTATGACTTTATTTGAACATCTTGTCTTTAAAACCCCAGTATTACGCGTTAACAACCGTGACCTAAACATTGCCTTTTATCAAAACATGTTAGGCTTTCGATTGGTTTCAGAAGAAAATGCGATTGCAATCTTCTCATCATGGGGCCAAGGGAAAGAACGTTTTGTCATTGAAGAGTCTCCAGCCAACAGAACAAGGGCTGTAAACGGACCGAAAAAGGTCAATACCATTGTTGTTAAAACCACGGAACCTAAGGATATTGTCCAGCTATTAGCACGAGCTACTGAGCCAGTCACAGTATATAAAGGAGAAAAAGGGTACGCATTTGAGACCTTATCACCAGAAGGCGACCGTTTTTTGGTGCACGCCGAAGATAACCTTGATCGTTTAACCATCAGTGATAAGCCTGACGTTGATAAAGACCCATCATTCAAAGGTCTGAGCCAATTTACATTTGATAGGATTGTTTTAAATGTTCCAGACCAAGTGCGCGCACAGGCATTTTACCAAGATATTTTTGGCAATAACCTTCCAATAGCACTAGATTTTGAGACAAAAACAGGTTCTGACTTAACTATTGCCCCACACATTGCATGGGATTTGGAGATTTTAGAGTTTCAGCTGCCAGCAGATGCTGATTTGCCTAATCTAAAGTCAGCGCTTGAAGCAAAAGGACACCAGGTCTATTTGGATAAGAAAAATACGGTATTAGTAGTGTCTGACCCAAGTCAAATAGAAATCTGGTTTGTTAAATGACCCTATGTTTAGAAGAACTAATACAGCAACACTTGCAAGCAAATGATTACCCTGGAGCCAGTTTGGCTCTTTTTCACTCTGGTCGTTGGCAGGAGGACTATATTGGAACAATTGATGGACACGCTCCGACTAAGCCAGGTCTCCTTTATGATTTAGCCAGTGTGTCAAAAGTTGTTGGTGTGTCGACTGTTTGCATCAAAATGATAACTCAAGGCCTATTAAAACTCGATGCTCCTCTGGTATATTATTATCCTGAGTTTGGCAATGGCGACGTGACTCTGAGGCAATTATTGACGCACACTAGTGGCTTGGATCCTTATATTCCAAATCGTGACCAACTCAATGCCTTGCAGCTGAGACAGGCGATAAACCAATTACAGGTGACTGCTGATTGCACTTTTCATTATACGGATGTCAATTTTCTACTTCTTGGATTTATGTTAGAGCATATTTGTGGCAAACCTCTGGATGCTCTTTTCAAAGAAGAGGTCTTTGCCCCTTTTGGGATGAAGGAGACCTCTTTTGGGCCAAGGAGAAATGCTGTGCCTACTGTAAAAGGAGTGAGAGATGGGCAGGTACATGATCCAAAGGCAAGAGTATTAGGGCATCACACGGGTTCAGCAGGGTTGTTTTCGAGTTTGAAGGATTTAGAGGCGTTTTGTGACCACTATTTGAAAGAGCCGTTTTCTGATGCCCTCTTTCAAAATTATAGTCAGCAACCTAAAACCAGATCTCTAGGATGGAACTTGGAAGGCTCTTGGATAGATCATACTGCCTACACGGGGCCTTTTCTCATGATTAATAAAGCACAACAACAAGCTGCTATCTTTTTAACCAATAGAACCTATTATGGTGATAACAGAGCCCTATGGATTAGTAAGAGAGATAAACTCCAAGTGGCGATTAGAGAATGTTTGAGATCTAAAAAGCAAGGATAACAGCTGTTATCCTTGCTTTTTACTGATGCTAGACAAAAGAACATGGGAAAGTTCCCATGTTCTTTTGGTGTGTCATTATTTGCCTGAAACGGCTTCAGCAGCTTCATCCATTGAAAGGACTTCGTGGAACACACGTTGAGTCAATTCAGATTTTTGTTCTGGAGTGAGGTATTTAGTGTTTACACAGTATCCAGAGATACGAACGATAACATCTTCACCAGACATGATTTTTTCGTAAACGTCGTTAAGGTCCATAACGTTCAAGTTAACGTGTTGACCACCGTTTTCGAAGTAACCATCAAGAACTGTTACCAAGTTATCAACTTGCTCGTCAAAAGTTTTACCTAATGCACGAGGAGATACTTGAGTAGTCAATGAGATACCATCGCTAGCGTGTGAGAATTCAAGTTTTGCAAGTGAGTTAAGGTTTTGCAACCAACCACCTTTAGCCTTGTTAGATGGGTTTGCACCTGGAGAGAAGAATTCAACTTTGCTTGTGTTTACAGAACCATCTTCGTTAAGGAATACTCCACGGTGAACTGGAGAGTTACCAGTTTGTTTAGAGTATGCAACGTTTGAAGTGATAGTAAGAAGAGATACAGTTGCTTCAGAATCTTTGTAAAGTTTGTGGCTAGCAAGACGAGAGTAGTATGCTTCCATCAACCATTTAGCGATGTCATCAACACGGTCATCATCTTCACCGTAGCGAGGGAAATCACCAGTTACTTCGTAGTCGTAGATGTAACCATCTTCATCACGAATAGTTTTAACAGTAGCGTATTTGATAGCTGATAGAGTGTCGACAGTGTTTGCGAAACCACAGATACCGAATCCCATGTTAGCGCGTTGGTGAGTTGGCAAGAATGCCATTTGAACTGCTTCGTAGTTGTACTTGTCAGTCATGTAGTGGATGATGTTAAGAGCATCTACGTATGTATCAGTCAACCAGTCAAGAGATTTTTCAAAGTTAGCCATAACTTCATCGAAGTCAAGGATTTCTGAAGTGATTGGTTCAACAACGTTAAATACTTTATAGTCTTTATGAACATCGTCATAACCACCGTTAAGACCAGTAAGAAGAGCTTTAAGAACGTTTACACGTGCACCGAAGTATTGGATGTTGTGGCGTTGTTCTTCGTTTTCTGGGTCAAGTGGAGATACACAACATGAGATACATGACATTTCGCCGTATCCTTCTTTAGCCATTGTTGTTACACCTTCGTATTGGATTGAAGAGTGTTTGTGGCTCATCTTCATACAGTAGCGACGGAATGCATCTGGCAATTGGTCAGTCCAAAGAACAGTCAAGTTTGGCTCTGGAGAGTTACCAATGTTGTCAAGAGTGTTCAAGAAGCGGTAGTCCATCTTAGTTACACGGTGACGACCGTCGTTACCCATACCAGCCATTGAAGTTGTGATGAATGTTGGGTCACCTGAGTAAAGTGCGTCGTAAGCTTTTGTACGAGCAAATTTTACAGTACGAAGTTTAAGAACGAAGTCATCAACAAATTCTTGGATTTCTGATTCGGTAAATGTTCCTCTTGCAAGGTCACGTTCTGCAAAGATGTCAAGAACGATTGGCACACGTCCAAGAGAAGTAGCAGCACCGTTAATCACACGACATACAGCCATGAAAGCGATGTTTACCCATTGGATAGCTTCTTTAACGTTTTCTGCTGGGCGACGAACGTCAACACCGTAAAGGTCACCAAGTTTTACAACTTCACCAAGTGCTTGGTATTGAAGGTTAACTTCTTCGCGAAGACGGATTGAATCTTCATCGATTTCAGTGATTGCATTCCAGTCGTTAACTTTTTCTTGCATCAAGAAGTCTGCACCGTAAAGAGCAAGGCGAGCATAAACACCGATGATACGTCCACGTGAGTATGCATCTGGAAGACCAGTAACAGTGTGAGCGTGACGTGCACGAAGGATGTTAGAAGTGTAAGCACGGAAGATACCGTCGTTAACTGTTGTTACATGTTTCGTAAAGATTTCATGAACAGCTGGGTCTGGCTCGTATCCATTTTCAGTCAATGTAGTTTCCGCCATGCGGATACCACCTTTAGGTAAGAAGTTCAATTTGAACAACTCTTCGTGTTGGATACCATAGATTAGTTCGTTGTCTTTGTCAATGAAACCAGCAGGGATACCAGAGATTGAAGAAGGTTGATTATCGTAAGGGAAACGAGTAGCTTCGTAGTGAGCTTTTGTGTCTTCGATAATCTTCTTGATAGCAAGAGAACGTTCAGTTACACCAGCCAAGAAAGATTCATCTCCATCATATGGTGTATAGTTGGCTTGTACAAAGCGTGCTACACTGGCTCTTTCTTTCCAGTCAGTTCCTTTGAAGCCTTCCCAAGCTTTTTCAAAAACGTCTGTATTAGTCTTAACAGTTGCCATAACAGTCTCCTTTATTTTTTAGTAATGCAAATCATTACGTTTACATTGTTAAGTTTAGCACAAAGGAAGCGTTTTCGCAAGCAATTTTCTTGACATTGTTAACATTCTATTGTAATACAGTTTTTTATAGCGTTTTCAAACTGTGTTATAAGGTCTTTTCTTGGTTTTAAAGAGCTTAATCGGTATAATAAAAGAGGAGGTAGCCATGCTTATTTTTCCATTAATTAACGATACCTCGCGAAAAATTATCCACATCGATATGGACGCTTTTTATGCCGCTGTTGAAGAAAGGGATCGTCCAGAATTGCAAGGGAAACCTATCGTGATTGCAAAAGATCCTAGAACGACAGGATGGCGAGGAGTGGTTTCCACATGTAATTATGAGGCTAGAAAATATGGGATTCATTCGGCCATGAGCTCAAAAGAAGCCTACGACCTTTGTCCGCATGCTATTTTTATTTCGGGAAATCACGCTAGGTACAAAGCTATTGGTCAAGAAATTCGCGAGATTTTTAAACGTTATACAGATCTGGTGGAGCCAGTTTCTATTGACGAGGCTTACTTGGATGTTACGGAAAATAAATTACAGAGTAAGTCAGCTGTTAAAATCGCAAAAATGATACAGTATGACATTTGGCATGAGCTGCACTTGACGTGCTCAGCTGGGGTGTCTTATAATAAATTTCTGGCCAAGCTGGCAAGTGATTTCCAAAAGCCAAGAGGCTTAACACTTTTATTACCAGAAGATGTCCCTTCTTTTTTGGAGACATTACCGATTGAGAAATTTCATGGTGTTGGGAAAAAATCGGTTGAAAAGCTACATGATATGGGGATTTTTACAGGTAAAGATCTCTTAGAAATCTCTGAAAGCAAACTCATCGATCAATTCGGGCGATTTGGTTTTGACCTTTATCGAAAGGCGAGAGGCATTAGTAATTCACCAGTTAAACCCAATCGTATCCGTAAATCCATAGGCAGTGAGCACACTTATGCCAAACTACTTTACCAAGAAGCAGATATTAAAGCCGAAATTGCTAAGCAGGCTAATCGAGTGGGGAATTTATTAGCAAGTAATAAAAAATTAGCTAAAACCATTGTATTAAAAGTGCGCTATGCTGATTTCACAACCTTAACGAAGCGAACGAGTTTACCAGATTTAACTCGTGATTCACGAGTTATCAATCAAACAGCTCAAGTTCTTTTTGATAGCTTGGACGAAAACAATACAGGAATTCGGCTATTGGGCGTTACGGTAACGGGACTAGAAGACAAACGCGATAATATTTTTTTGGACATTTAAAAACAGGAAGCCTTCTCAGGCTTCCTGTTTTGTTAAGGAGTTTATACGAATAAATCATTTTGTTTTTGACCATCATTAAGCACTTTTGCTTTGTATAGGGCAAAGCCATAAAGGGCTAGTTGAGCAAGTAGGATTATAACAGCCCAAAGAGAATATTCTGAGAAGAATTGATTAACAAAATTAAAGGTACAATAGACAATTCCAAGGATGTATGGTACTAGGCTAACAGGGAGTTGTTGTTTGATTTTTGACAAATTCCTGAATGATAAGCCCACGATTGTGATTAGCACAATAAAACTCAATACAAAGATAAAAATAGCAAAAGGACCTAAGAGGATACCATTTTCAAGGTTTGAAAGTTGCTCTGGTGGCAAGGTTGCTCGAAATTCCTCGTTGTCAAACTGAGTAGATACGTAGAGTACAGCGACAAATCCAATCACTGATAACAAAACACCAATGATGTTTAAGATAATAATAACGATAGTTGAAGTTCTAAGTGCTTGGCGCACTTTCTCATAAGAAATCATAGCATCCTCCTTGATGGGGCTAAATTGTATTTTTTTGTTAGTACAAATATAGTATACCATAGCCTTAGGATTTAAGAAGGTTTTTTTAGCAATTTTTTTTGAAAAAGAGACTAAGGTCTTCCTCTGAGATTCCTATCATAGGATCAATATTAAATATGTTTTGAGGGGTCAATATTTTTTGAGCAGTGGCATTTTCAGATAACTCATGTGGATTTATCTCAGGTTCTTGAGCTGTTGTCTTGTTAATAGGTGATGTTTTGGAGATGGTTTCTGAATGAGGGTCAGACTGAAAGCGTTCAACCAGATAGGTTTTTCGCTTGTCACCTTCGTTTTTGACGGCGTAGTCAAATGCAGCGAATTCGCCTAGTAAAATCAGCTTACTTTTTGACCTCGTGATGGCTGTGTAGATTAAGTTTCGTTGCAAGAGCCTGCCACTTTGGCGTGTGATGGGCAAAATGACAACTTGAAATTCACTCCCTTGTGATTTGTGTATGCTCATGGCATAGGCAAGGGTGATTTTAAGCCACTCATTACGAGGGTAAGTGACCTGACTACCATCAAAGTCCATGATGATTTCATCTTGTTTTGATTCGGTATATTTCGCTGGAATCAAGTCTGTGATGTAGCCAATGTCACCGTTAAACACGTTGAGTTGAGTATCGTTGACCAGATGTAAAATCTTATCACCCTTGCGAAAATGAGTGTCTTTGAGTAAAAATTCAAGCCCGTCAGTCAATGGATTGAGCAATTCTTGCATTAGCTGATTCAGGTTATTGATGCCAGCCAGTCCTTTATACATTGGTGCTAGAATCTGAATTTCTTCAGCAGGGATACCACTTTTTATGGCAGTTGCAACAATTTTTTTTATCATTTCAGGAATGTTTGCAGCTTGAGCTTCGAAATAAGAACGGTCTGCCTTTTTGTCCTGGAAATCAGTGCTCAAGATGCCCTGTCTCATTTGATTAGCAAGGTCCACGATGGTAGAATCTTGGGATTGACGAAAAATTTTGCGTAAGGCAATTTGTGGCAGCAAGTCAACCTTTAGCAAATCAGCTAAAACTTGCCCAGGGCCAACAGACGGGAGTTGGTCGCTGTCACCGACGATGATAAGTTGTGTATTTGAAGCAACGGCACTCAATAGTTGATTGGCTAGCCAAGTGTCTACCATGGAAAATTCATCCACAATCAATAAGTCACAGTCGAGATAGTCGTCCATGGCCTGGTAATCATTGTCACCATTTAATCCCAAATGGCGATGAATAGTAGCGCTAGCTAGTCCGGTTAATTCATTCATGCGCCTAGCAGCTCGACCGGTTGGCGCCGCTAAAATAATTGGAATATTTTTTTTATCCAAATCAACGTTATGCAAATCTGCATAGACTTGCAAAATACCCTTAATCACAGTTGTCTTACCTGTTCCAGGGCCACCGGTGAGAATAAACACATTATTGGTAAGAGCCTGTACGATAGCTTCTTTTTGGATGCTATCGTATGTAATGTCTAGTGCTTTTTCTGTTTTTATGATGGCTTGCATGACATCGTCTTTGGTAAAGGTATTAGCCATTGGGGTGTCAAGGAGACGAGATAGATTTTTGTGAATACCTGCCTCAGCCTGATATAGACGATTATCAAAAACCTTAGTATCAATGGTATTAACTTTTCCATCGTCAATCAGTTGCGTCAGCTGTTGTGCCACGATAGTGGGATCGCATTCAACTTGTCGGGACTCTTCTAGAAGCTCAATAGCAAAGGCTAAAAGGTCACGAGCCTCAACGTAGGTATCTCCTTGACTGATCGATTTTTCTAAAAGGCAATGTAGCAGGGCTGCTCGAAAACGTTTTGGAGAGTCGTTTTCGATACCGACTTGTTCCGCTAGGCTATCAGCTGTTTTGAAACCAAAACCATGAATGTCTTCGACCAAACGGTATGGGTTTTCTTTAACCACCGTAATGGCATCGTCTTTATAGGTGTCAACAATTTGAAACGCAAAGCGATTTGCCAAGCCTAGTTCGGCTAAAGCAGCAATCATTTGTTCTGTCCCATAGTTAGCCTTTAGTTTAGCAACAAAAGCCTCTCGATTGGCTTTTGACAAACCAGAAATACTGTTTAGTGCACTGGGGTCGGCTAAGATTTTGTCAATAGTATCAGTACCGTAGAGGGATAGAATTTTTTCAGCTGTTTTTTTTCCAATCCCTTTAAAATGATCACTAGAAAAGTAATTGATTAGCCCTGAGGCAGATGGTTTGGCTCTTTGGTAGCGACTTGCTTTCACCTGAGGCCCATACTTAGGGTGTTGACTGATTTCTCCCCAAAAAGTGTAGTCCTCGCCTTCCATAATTTCAGCCATGGTACCAGTTATGATAATCTCGCTCTCGTCAAATTCACTATCAGTATCTTCTAATATTAATAAAAGGATTTTAAAAAAATTTGAAGTGCTCTCAAAAATCACACGGTCAACAGTCCCGGTAAAAAAATAATCCATAAGGCGACCTTTCTATTGGTTAGATAGTCGAAAACCTGCCAATTGGCAGGTTTTTATGACTAAAAGAGATGTGTTTTAAGGATGGGCCAAAAGCGGAATTTAACCTCACCAATAAGGTCTTTTTCTTTGAAGGTGCCGACTTCACGACTATCACGAGAGACGATACGGTCATCGCCTAACAAGAAATACTCGCCTTTTGGTACATTGACCTCAAATTCGGTATGACCATCAGTGTCAGTAGTGAAGGCTTCAGAGTATTCAGCCAGTTGTTGGAAGATGTTATTGTAAGAATACGTAGAAGCTAGTTTATCCTTTTTAAACTCGGTTAAATATTTGACCAAGTAAGGTTCTTTAGTCTTTTTCCCGTTGATGTACAAAGTGTCATCCTTGTATTTGATGTTATCGCCGGGCATGCCAACAACTCGTTTGACAATTTCTTTTTTCTTCCCATGTTCTTCTTCTTGGGCTACGACAATGTCAAAGCGGTTAATACGAGTGTGCTTCAAGATAATCAAACGCTCTTTATGAGCCAAGGTTGGGTCCATTGAATGGCCATCTACCTTAACAGCTTGCCAAAAAAACAGTCGAGAAATAAGTAGTAGTAGGATAAAAAGGGTTAAGGGACCCCATTCTTTAAGATAGTATTTCATAATAGTCCTTTATCTAAATGATTGATTAGAAAGCCGTTGGGCTTTTTGAGTGTTAGCAAAATGTAATTTAGCGCAATGTTCTAGACCAGGCATGCCATAGGCTGCTAAAATTTGGCTGGCAACTTGGTCGGACTGTTTGCCAGCCCCACTAGGAAGTTTGTAACCAAGGTCTTTACCTAGAGTGTCTAGGTTTTCCAAAAAAAGATTCCTAGCAATAATTGAACTGATGGCAACGGCTAGGTACTGGCCCTCAGCTTTTTCTTGAAAGGTCAAAGGATTAGTGAACTGATTTTTTTCTTTTTTTAAATGCTTTTCATAATTATGCTGGCTAGTGAAAGCGTCAATGACGATCTTGTCGGGTTTAACCCCGTCATTTAGCAGCAAAAAAATGGCTTGATTATGTAGCGCTACTTTTATAGAAACAGCATTGTAAGGTTTGCCATCTCCTACCATCTCATTATATTTTTTAGGAGATAATAAAAGCGCACGGTGTTTAATGTCTTTTTCCAGTATTGGAGCCAATTGCCGGATTTTTGTATCCGTTAAGGTCTTAGAATCACCAACTCCTAGTTTTTTGAGCCAACTATGCTGGTCTGGGGTGACAAAGCTTGCCACGGCAGCGATTCCGCCAAAATAAGAACCGTTTCCCACCTCATCACTACCAATTAAAGGCATAGATTGAGATGTTGTGTCTGTTTCTCTTTCCTTTTGTGGTTTACTTGTTTGTAATCCAAGTTCTTCAGCCAAAGATAGGGCTGTTTTCCCTTGTAAGACGAGCTTGCCAGAAGTATAAAATAGCAAAGTCGTCCCATTTTTTTTTGCCGCAAAGGTGACATAGGGGTTGGCGTTGCTTATTTGATAGGGCCCTAGCTTGTTAGATAGGGCCTTGCTAGTGTGAGCATCTAATTTAAAAACCAAGGTATCCATAAACGATATTTTACCATAAAACCTTATTTGAGGAAAGCTCTAGCTTAACAATTTTCTAATTAATAAAGAACATTTTACGAAAGTTTAGTTTTAAGGTATAATGCTTAAAAGAGGTGACCTATGAAAAGTATTAATCGTTACAAATTTACCTTTGGGGAGAAAACCCTCACATTAACAACAGACAAGGACAATCTTTTTATGGAAGAGGTTGACCGAGTAGCCAAAGAAAAATACAAGGCAATTAAAGAGCAATTGCCAGACGCTGACGATGAGACGATTGCGATTTTGATGGCAATTAACACGTTGTCGACTCAGCTGAGCAGAGAGATCGAGATTGAAAAAATTGAGGCAGAGATGCTGCAATTGCGCCAAAAAAAAGTGCTAGATATTCAAGAAAAAGCTAATCAAGCAGTTACAGACGAGGTATAGCGATGTTATCTGTTGTGATTCTTATTTTATTGGCTTGGCATTTTTATATTGGCTATAACAGAGGAATTATTCTTCAGTTATTTTATAGTATTGGAGCGGTGTTGTCTTTTGTACTTGCTAGCCAATGGTACCAATTTTTAGCAGATAAGTTAACGTTGTGGGTACCCTATTCCAACCCAGCTGAAGGCGTAAGCACGCTTTTTTTTACAGATGTGAATATTTTTAAATTAAGTGCGGTCTATTATGCTGGGATAGGCTTTTTCGTCTTATTTTTGGTGGTCTACACCATGGTCAGACTGCTAGGAGTGTTGGTTCATATTTTTCCGATTGACCATTTTGATCAACCTTCTACCAAGCTTATGAGTGGTTTTTTAGGCATGATTGTTAGCCTGGTTTTTCTTACAATGACGCTGATAATTCTTGCGACAGTGCCGATGCCGTTTGTTCAAAATCAGTTGCATGCAAGTGCCTTGTCTCGGTTAATCATTAACCACACCCCGATATTATCAGATGCCCTTAGGCAGCTGTGGATAACTGTTGCATAGTTAAGATCAGAATGTTCTGATCTTTTTTGATAGATTAAATTTAGCACTTTAGATGCTTTTTAGGTATAATAAGAACTATGGATAAAAAGATTTTAGAACAATTAGAGTTTGATAAGGTCAAAGACCAATTTAGACCCTATTTGCAAACGCAACAGGCCAAGCAAGAACTTGACCATTTAGAGCCAACCAATAATAGAAGTAAGATTCAAGACTATTTCGCGGAAATGATGGACATGACAGCCATATTTGTAGAGCGTCATCATTTTGCGTTAGGCTCCTTGTCAGATGTTTCAGAAAGCATGCGACGTCTAGAATTAGAGGCAGACCTCAATATTCAAGAGTTGATTGCCATTAAAAAACTACTGCAAGTATCCGCCGAAGCTCATCGATTCTATGTTGATTTAGAAAATGTTACCTTAGTTGCTTTAAAAACCTTATTTGAAAAGATAGAGGTTTTTCCTAGCCTGCAAGGAAGTCTTCAGGCCATCAATGATGGTGGCTTTGTCGAGAACTTTGCCAGTCCAGAGTTGGAAAATATTCGCAAGCGGATATCAGCCTCAGAACAAACTAGTCGTCAAATGCTTCAGGATTTGCTGAAAAAGCAGGCTGATTATTTGTCTGAGTCCCTGATTGCTAGCCGAAACGGGCGCAGTGTCCTACCGGTCAAAAATACGCACCGAAATAAGGTTTCTGGAGTTGTGCACGATATTTCAGCTTCTGGGAACACTGTTTATATCGAGCCAAGAGCATTAGTGCAACTTAACGAAGAAATCACTCAACTCCAAGCTGATGAGCGTCATGAGGTGACGCGTGTCTTGAGAGAGTTATCTGCCATGTTAAGACCTTGTAGTGATGCTTTGAGAAATAATGCTTGGCTCTTGGGGCATCTTGACTTTGTTAGGGCTAAATACCTCTACATGCAAGACAAAAAAGCCATCATACCAACCCTATCGACGGATAAAACCTTGCAGCTGTTGAATGCTAGACATCCGCTTTTGATAGATCCTGTAGGGAATGATTTGAGATTTACAAAAGATTTAACAGTAATTGTCATTACCGGGCCTAACACAGGTGGTAAGACCATCATACTAAAAACTCTGGGACTGGTTCAGCTGATGGCGCAATCGGGTCTGCCGATTCTGGCTGACAAGGGGTCGCAGATTACGATTTTTAACGGCATTTACGCAGATATCGGAGATGAACAGTCTATCGAGCAAAGCTTATCAACTTTTTCGAGTCACATGACTCACATTGTTGAGATACTAAACCAGGCAGATGCCGACAGTCTTGTGCTTTTTGACGAACTCGGGGCAGGAACGGATCCTCAAGAAGGCGCTAGCCTTGCGATGGCGATTTTAGAGCAATTGCGTTTGACAGAGATCAAAACAATGGCGACTACCCATTATCCAGAGTTAAAAGCCTACGGCATTGAGACTGCCTATGTTGAAAATGCCAGTATGGAGTTTGACACAGACAGCTTAAAGCCGACTTATCGTTTTATGCAAGGCGTCCCAGGGCGCTCTAATGCCTTTGAAATCGCTAGAAAACTAGGCTTATCTGAACACATCATTTCAGAAGCGCAACAAATGACGAATACAGATAGCGATGTTAATCGAATCATTGAACAATTAGAAAAACAAACACTGGAAAGCAGAAAACGCCTAGAGCGCATCAAAGATGTCGAACAAGATAACCTCAAATTCAACCGCGCGGTGAAAAAACTTTACAATGATTTTTCACAGGTAAAAGACAAAGAGCTTGAAAAAGCAGCTCTTGAAGCAAGAGAGATTGTTGACTTGGCTTTGGCTGAAAGTGAGAGTATCTTAAGTCGCTTGCACGACAAAGCGGAGCTAAAACCTCATGAAATCATCGAAGCTAAGCATCAATTAAAGGAATTAGTTCCTGATGTTGACCTATCTAAAAACAAGGTTCTCAAAAAAGCAAAACAAGCAAGAGCTCCTCGCGTTGGGGATGATATTATTGTGATAGCCTACGGCCAGAGAGGGACTTTGATTAACCACCTCAAAGACAACAAGTGGGAAGCTCAAGTAGGTCTGATTAAGATGACCATCAAAGAAGATGAGTTTAATTTAGTTAAAGTAGCAGAAGAAGATCAAAAACCAAAGAAAAAGACGGTTCATATTGTGAAAAAAGCAGCAGCAAGTAATGGTCCTAGGGCTCGTTTGGACCTCCGAGGCAAACGTTACGAAGAAGCTATGCAAGAACTGGATGCCTTTATTGACCAAGCTTTGCTAAATAATATGGGACAGGTCGATATCATCCATGGTATTGGCACAGGTGTTATTCGCGAAGCAGTCACTAAATATCTTCGCCGAAATAAGCACGTTAAAAGCTTTGCATATGCGCCGCAAAATGCAGGTGGCTCAGGATGCACTATTGCCAATTTGGGCTAGAAGCTAAAAAAGACCACATCCTAATGTACTGACCCCCAAA
>NZ_LHQM01000026.1 GCF_001302265.1 Streptococcus phocae
TTGAAGTTGTGATTGCAGCAATTAGAGAAGTTACTTTCCAAAACGACTCAGATAAGAAAAATTGGAAATATATCAAGGGTATCTTAGATAACTGGCTGAAAGAAGGCATTAAGACTAAAGAACAGCTATCGGAACACCCTGACCCCCTAGAACCACTTATACCTAATGTTGACGTATCAGATAATTGTTTAGATGCTATGGATCTTTGGAGCGAATAATTAAAAGGAGTAAGCCCTTAAAAGGTTACTCCTTTTTTGATTCCCATAAATGGCAAAGGGTTGCTGCTGCTATTCTAGTCCATTAGAGTAGAGTCTGATTCGTTATAAAAGAACTTCTATCGAAGAATATGAAATCCTTCAACCTTCGATAAGTGAATTAGACAACCCAAAACAACTGATTCCTTGAAATCTGTTGATAATATAACAGAAGACCAGAGTGATCTGACAGCCCTTAGAAAATGCAACAAAGAACTAAAAATGCAATTGGATATCCTAAAGCAAGTGGCAGTGATTATCGTGCAACTATGCGCACTGGTGGAACCACAACCGTTTAAAAATATTATAAAAAATTTTTTCAAAAATGAACTTGTATTTATTTTTTTTAAGGTATATTTTAATTGTTAACCAGTTAACAATTAAAATGCGATAGGAGAATCAGCAGAGGATGTAACCGTTACAAACAACCATTATAAGGTTAGTAAAGATGGGGTCAGGGTATTTTTAATTGACGGTAAAATCTTTGAATTGCCAGTTGATTCTCCAGATCCAACGCCAGAACAGATAATAGCTATGAAACAGCAGCGTGGAAAATGGAGTGCAGCAGTTAAAGCTATAAGGAAAGGGTATTCAAAAGTTCCTTCTAAAGTAAAAGGGTATATTAATAAATTTATTGGTTTAGAAGCCATCTTAGGAACGATTGATCATTTTACTGGTTGGATTGAAGATGGTATTTATCAAGCATGTAAAAATGCAGGAATGCCTGATTGGATGGCTTGGACTGTGGCTAAAGCCCTTACTCTTATAGCGTTATAGTGAAGATATGAATAAAAGTAAACTAAAGCAATTCTTTTTAATAATATGTTGTATTATTATATTTGTATTTGCAATAAAAAATTTTTTAAATGGACATTTTATCGTTGGTTCGATAAAAGCACTTTTAGTAGTCGTTTTGCTTATTATTTATAGTGATAAAAAATTGATTCCATAAAATTCCGCCTCTTTCTTAAGAGATGAGAGATAAAGGACAAACCACATTTTCAGATGGTTTGTCCTTTTATGTTTAAAAGAGTTACTTTATAGGAATAAATGATTTTTTGAAATGATCGGAATATCAAAATGGTTAATTTAAGTTAAAATAAACTTACTTAAAACAGTGGTATCTACCCTTTTGGCCAAGACCATAACCTAGGCATGTTAAGTAATCGTTGGTTGATAGATGGCATATAGCTGTAAGGATTTATGAAATGTGTTTGGTATTGTTGACGGTACTTCTCCTTCGAGAGTTTCACTTAATTAAAGGCACGTCACGCGCGTAGCTAGTACCTCAATGAAGATGTCGAAAACTATGTCACTCATAAGAAGATGACTGTTGAAGTTGTGATTGCAGCAATTAGAGAAGTTACTTTCCAAAACGACTCAGATAAGAAAAATTGGAAATATATCAAGGGTATCTTAGATAACTGGCTGAAAGAAGGCATTAAGACTAAAGAACAGCTATCGGAACACCCTGACCCCTTAGAACCACTTATACCTAATGTTGACATATCAGATAATTTTTTAGATACTATGGATCTTTGGAGTGAATAATTAAAAGGAGCTACCCACTACAGATATTATAGAGCCTCAAAAAAACTCCTTATTGTTGATTCAACCACATTAAAGGCACGAAAAAAGCAGCCCAGGGGCTGCCTAGTTACAATTAGTCTTCGTTTACGTAAGGCATAAGTGCCATAACGCGAGCACGTTTGATTGCTGCTGTTACTTTACGTTGGTTTTTAGCTGAAGTTCCTGTTACACGACGAGGAAGAATTTTCCCACGTTCTGAAACGAAACGGCCTAAAAGTTCAGTATCTTTGTAATCAACATATTCAATTTTATTAGCTGCGATGAAGTCAACTTTTTTACGGCGTTTGAATCCGCCACGACGTTGTTGAGCCATGTTTAATCTCCTTTATAGTATTCAGGTATACATTTGCGATAACAAAGCTATGCGAAATGAAGAAAGTTCTTAAAAACATTTGTTTTATCAGCAACTTGTTGATTTCATAAGCTTTCAGCAAATCTATCCAATTCATGTAATCCAATTACCACTCTTTAGAATGGCAGATCGTCATCTGAAATATCCACAGGATTTGCATTCCCAAATGGACTTTCATCTCTCCCAAAGTTAGGTGTTTGTTGCGATGGTGCAGAGTAGCTATTATTTGCTGATGGTGCCTTCATGCCACCACCATTAAATGAACCAGCAGCGCCACCTTCACGTGTAGCACGACTTTCCAACATTTGGAAATTGTCTGCAACAACTTCAGTCACATAAACACGCTGTCCTTGCTGATTTTCGTAATTACGAGTCTGAATACGACCTGTAACCCCAATCAAAGCGCCTTTTTTAGCCCAATTGGCTAAATTTTCAGCTGGTTGACGCCAGATCACACAGTTAATGAAATCTGCCTCGCGTTCACCATTTTGGCTTTTGAATGTGCGATTAACAGCAAGTGTAAATGTGGCAACTGCCACTTGACTTGGTGTGTAACGAAGTTCTGCATCTTTGGTCATACGACCAACTAGTACTACATTATTAATCATAAACTACCTTCTTACTTGGAATTAAGCGTCAAGTTTAACGATCATATGACGAAGAATGTCACCATTGATTTTTGACAGACGGTCAAACTCACTAAGAGCTACAGCGTCAGTCGCTTCAATGTTAACGATATGGTAAAGTCCTTCGCGGAAATCATTGATTTCGTATGCAAGACGACGTTTTTCCCAGTCTTTTGATTCAACAACAGTTGCACCGTTGTCTGTCAAGATAGAGTCAAAGCGTGCTACCAAAGCGTTTTTAGCTTCTTCTTCAATGTTTGGACGAATGATATAAAGAATTTCGTATTTAGCCATTGATATTTTCCTCCTTTTGGTCTAATGACCTAGGCCTTCTAGCCTAGGTAAGTGAGGTATGCTCACAGAATACCATTATACGAAAATATATCCTAAAAAGCAAGAGTTTTTCTCACAAGATGTATTGTTTTACAGCCAACAAATCACTGACCTTCAAAAATGCTCTAAATTTGTTTCTTAAAAAGATAACACTTTTCAAAAGATTCTACACTAGTAAGTCTATTTTTAGAAAATAGTTTTACTAAATTTTGATATTAGCATGTCAAGTTGAAACATTTCTAAAGTTCAGTGTACTTATTTTTCTTTCCTTTGCTTTTTTCTACCGGATATTTTTTTTCGTTTTTTTTCAGTTTTTCTTGAATAATAGTATCCATATCAAGCCCAAGATTATTCGCCAACATATACGCATAAATCATTACATCTGCTATTTCTTCTTTCAACTCCTCTTGCTTATCTTTTACAACCTCTTCACTAGTTCTCCATTGGAATAATTCTAACAATTCATTTGCTTCAAGTGAAATTGAAATTGCTAAATCTTTTTCAGTGTGAAATTGGCGCCAGTTTCTATCATCTCTAAATTTATTTATTTTATCCATAATTTTCATCACAATTCGTTACCTCCTTTGTCTTAGTTTATCACAATTATTCACTCATATAATAATATTTTTATGCTACAATAAAGTAACTGAGGAGAGGAGTTATTATGGCACTTCACGATATTGATGCACCAATTATTAAAAAAATAGGCTATAATTTAGTGGAAATAGAGTCTATCCCACAAGAAAAGTTAATATTAGATTACCCCACAGTATACATTATTAAAGACCGCGATCCATCGGATAAACACAATTATACTGTCTATGTCGGTGAAACGGCTGATATTATTCGCCGAACTAAGCAACACTTAAAAGACGATATTAAAAATGGGCGTGATGATTTTCAAAAATTGAGTGAATCAATTACATCTGAGATGTACATCATAGGACATAAATTTTTCAATAAGTCTCTCACGTTAGACATTGAAAATAAATTTTTGCATTATTTATCAAGTATAGATAAAGTATCAAAGGTTAATAATCGCCGCGGAAATCCCCAAAAAGACTACTATACTTCAGAAGCTATGGAGAATATTTTCTCTAAGATTTGGAGAAAACTTAACAAAGAAAATTCAAACCTCTTCCCAGCAGAATCAGTTATTCGTGACTCTGCTCTATTCAAAGCTTCCCCTTTTCACAAATTAACCAACGAACAAATTTCAGCAAAAGATATGATTATTACTCATATTATATCTATTCTCGGTCAAAATTTAGAGGGGCAATTACTTTTAGTCGAGGGAGAAGCTGGTTCTGGAAAAACCGTTCTTATGAGTAATCTCCTTTACGACTTGTTCTATTCAGACGACTTGCCAATAAATAAAGAAAAGCTATCTATCCATCTTCTTGTAAATCATGAACAACAGTTAGTTGTCTACAAGCAACTTGCTAAAAAATTAGGCTTTAAAAATTATAATTATTCTGATGTCATTAATAAGCCAACTAGTTTTATAAATTCGCAGGCGAAAAAGGGTGAGAAGGCAGATATCGTTATTGTAGATGAGGCTCATCTACTGCTCACCCGAGGAAAGCAATCTTACCAAGGTAAAAATCACTTGAAAGATTTACTTGCCAATGCTAAAGTCGTAGTCGCAGTATTTGATGAAAATCAGATACTTTCAACAGAACAAATTTGGGAGCCGGCCCAATTTGCAGAAATGAAATTAGATGCAAAAGAAGTTATTACGCTAAAAAATCAAATGCGCATTAACTCAAGTAAAAATACTGTAGATTGGATTCGCAATTTGATAGATAATGGGGTAGTTGATATATTTACTCCAGATGATAAGTACGACTTAAAAGTATTTGAATCTCCCACAGCTATGTACGATGCTATTAAGAAAAAATCGGAAAATCGGGAAAATGGAATCTCTCGTATAATTGCGACTTATGATTGGAAATTTATTCAAGGAAAAAAACCCTCAAATAAAGATTATTGGTCTGTTGAGATTGATAATTTTTGCATGCCTTGGAATTTACAACTCCCCAAAGAAAAAAAAAGGGTCTGATTTATCTTGGGCTGAACAAGAACAATCTATCAAAGAAGTCGGATCAACCTTTACAATTCAAGGGTTCGATTTAAATTATGCTGCAGTCATCATAGGACCTTCTGTGACATACCGAAACGGAAAAATTGAATTCAACCCTGATAAAAGTTTTAATAAAAAGCTACTGAAAATCGAACCTTATCAGATGGCAACAAAGCTAAATTTGGAGAGATGCTTCTACGGAATGAATTAAATGTTTTACTCACTCGAGGGGTGAATGGTCTGTATCTTTTTGCTGTGGACGAGGAATTGCAAACTGCACTGATGAATGCTATCAATGTTTAACGAATAAGTGGTTACGTCAAAAACGATAACAATATACGTTTCATTAACTATCATTCTTTAAAAAGTAACCTTAGTAACAATCTCACATCTGATTTTCCATATATATATATCGATAGTCTATTATTTAATAAACATATAGAGCTTCTCTGAGTAAACAAATAGCTAATTAATCGTTGGCAGTTAAGCTAAGTTAATAAAAAATTATCAAAAAAAAGCAGCTATCAGAGTGCTGATAGCTGCTTTTCTCTATTTTAAATTATTTTATGGTAGTCCATAATTCCCCATTTTTAATATAGTTTTTTTAATATTCCTCAAATTTGCAAGCTAATTTTTATTGTTAGTGAACAAATCTTTGCCTATAAAGACAGGTGCTTTAAACAACTTCTTAACCGTTTTGCTTTTCTAATTAAATTGCTCACCGCTCCTATTCTGAGATTCCTTTTGCATCGTTGTCCCTCATCTCCTATCCCATAAAAAACGTTCAAGAAAAATTTTCTTGAACGTTTTGATTTGTGATACCTTTTATAAGTCAAGGTGTTTTAGATTGACTATTTCAGCATCTTTGACATTACCTTTTAAGAACGAATCAATATTCTTTAAAGTATCTTGTGCAGCTTGTACAAAGGCATCTTGTGAGTAAAAAGCAATATGAGGGGTCACAACAACATTATTGAGGTTTACTAAAGAAGTCTCATCGAGATTCGGTGTTTCTGTAGAAAGAACGTCTAAAATGGCATAAGCCAGATTTCCTTGTGTTAGCGCTTGGTATAAATCATCTTCATTCACAACACCTCCACGAGAAGAATTGATAAAGACTGCGCCAGGTTTGACCTGCTCAAATAACTCCTTATTTAAAATACCGCTAGTTGAGTCATTCAAGGGAAGGTGAGAAGAAATATAATCACTGTTTAGGAATATTTCTTTTAGGGAGACCTTTTCAATCCCATGCTTTTCAAAGACTGCGTCTTCGACAAAAGGATCATAGGCAATAACTCGAGGCCCAAAAACCTTTAATCGCTCTGCTACCAGCTTTGGAATATTACCTAAGCCGATTAATCCAATGGTCTGAGTAGATAGTCTGCGAATATCTGGGAACAATTCATAGTCCCATTTGCGATCAACCTTGACCGAGTGGTTAAAATCAATCAACCGTCTATTGTGAGATAATATTGCAGCAACCACATAATTGGCTACTTCATCAACGCAATACTTGCTGATGTGAGAAACTGGGAGGTTGATTTGATTGGCATAATCCATATCAATAGTATTAAAGCCAATCGAGCGATAAATAACTAGTTTCAACTTCGGTAAATTTTCCAACACGTGCCGTGTCAGAGGTTCATAAACAGTAATGATAATATCGGCATCTTTGGCATTTTCAATGACCTCTGCTTCAGTTGTAGATGGTTTCACCTCAAATTCAACAGCCATTCCTAAATGTTTGATGCATTCTTGCTCAACAGAGAGCATGTCATCTTCAAAAAGTCTTACAATTTTCATGGTAAACTCCTCAGGCAATCAATTTTACAAAAAGAATAACAAACGGTAATGAAAGGTAAGTCCTTTCAAGGAAAATAATGATCACATCGATAAAACGAGGGACAGTTTTGGTTGATGTTAGTAACGTCGCTGTTTCTGAGAGGTAAATAATTGAAAGGATGCTCATCATCGCAACAATAAGTTTCGTTGAAACATCTGTAATACCACTACCAATAATAACTGGTAGGTAGTTATCTGCAAGGCCAGACATAATAGCACTTGCTGCGATATTTGCTTCAGACACCCCCATTAAGGTCATAATCCACTCAAGAGGTAGCGAGATCCACCCAAGAATCGGTGTGTATAAGGCAGTGATTAGGGCAGCTGTTCCCCAAAAAACAATAATAGGAGTTAACCAAAACACATAGAAAGTCATGTTATCTATCTTGTTAATAAAGTTTTTGCCGGTCACTTCTGATGCGCGCCTAACCGCGCTGGTCAGTCCACGGTTAAAGGCACTTCCGTTGTGTTGAATGGTATGCTTAAACGTTTTGGAGCCATCTACATAAGTATCTTCATATGTAGAGACTATTGGGATTCGCACAGAAATAAATGCCACAATAATAGATACAAGCAACAGACCAAGCAAAATATAACCAAAATAGTCCATAACACCAAGGACCGATGAAACAACCACTACCCAGCCAATGCTTCCTGTGGTAAATTGCGTTGAAATAATCGCTGCTTCTCTAAGCGTAAAATATCCTTGCTCAAATAATTCTTTTGTTCCCATAATAGCTGCATTACCTGGACCTACCCAAGCACTGATAATATTTGTGGCACAAATCTCCGACACCTTAAAAAGTGGTTTGACCAATTTACCAACAAAAGCTCCTATAAATTCCATAGCGCCAAATTCAAGAATAAAGGTTTGGAATAAGAGCATGGCTGGAACAATGACAGATAACTGAGTTGCTAATGACAGCATAGAGCCTCCTGTATCCGGAGAGGTAAGCATGGCTGGACCAACCTGAAAATAAATCATAACGGCTAGCAAGGCACCTATGAGTCGGTTAACAACATAAAATGGACTCGTAACAAATAATTTCTTCATCAATCGGTGAGTGTAAAAAATGCTTTGTTGATAAAATAGATTAACCAAAGACAGCAAGGCACTAGCAACAATAAAAATCACTAAAAGAGCTGTTAAGGGCCCATTAAATTGTTTGACAAACAATTTAACATAATAAAACAAAACAGTATCTACCGTTCCGTTAAAATTAAATGGAATCAGGACAAAACCAACTCCAAAAAGGGTGCCCAAAATAAATTTTATAAGATTTTTTCCATCACGTTCATTTTTCATGACGTCTCCCTTCTTTTTCGGGACGATGTCCCGAATTATTTCTTTAATTAAATTATAGCCTTTTTGCTTGTGAAAAGCAACACATTATTTGTCAATTTTAATAGTCAGTTTTACTCAAAATATCAAACAATTGTTGTATAATAGAAAAAACAAATGGAGGTTGTCATGGCTGATAAAAATGAACCAATTCAAGCGATTGTAAACGCGATTAAAATTATGGATTTAATTAATGAAAAAGGCACTATCGGCACTCGGGAAATCTCAAAAATGTTAGACATACCTAAATCAACTGTTTTCCGAATTTTAAAAACATTAGAGAGTCAAAATTTCTTAATTAGCACCAATCAAGAAGAGTATGCCATCGGATATAAAATTTTGAATTATCGTGTTGGTGCTCAAAAGGAGCAAAATTTAGTTTCCTATGCTGCACCTTTTCTAAAAGAATTTGCAAAAACCACTCAAGAAACGATTAACTTAGCCATTCCTAAAAACAATAAATCCTTTGTCATTCATTCAGAAGAAGGCGAATACTATACCTTACAATCCAACATACTACCCGAATCTCATTTTTACTGTTCTAGTACAGGAAAAATTTTTCTGACAGAGATGGACGAGACAGCATTGAAAGACTACTTTTCACAGCCCCTTGATAAACGTACCATTAATACCATTATCGACTACGAAACATTTGTCACTGAAAAAAAACGCATCCTTTCAGGACGCATCGCTTATGATAATGAAGAGTATGAATACGGCTTAACATGCTTGGCCACACCTATCAAAAGAAAAGGTAAGGTCATTGCAGCAATTAGTGTGTCTGGACCAACGACTCGACTAAAAGTGAAAGATTTTCTTGCCTTAGAAAGCCTTTTAAAAAAAACTGCGCAAAAAATTGAACTAAAAATTGATTCTGCAACTTAGTTGCTATTATATCGGGTGTTTACAAAGAAAAACCTGTCAACTAGTGACACCTCCTGACTCACCTACTCAAAAACATTAACAGTCCCTAACCTCTGAAACATTTTTAGAATTTTGACATTTATAATAGTCATTCTCTAGGGCAAGCATCTTTAACAGGCTTCTTAAATCTTCCAGCCAACCACCCTAGAAATTCGATTCCCTATTAACTCCTTATACGAGTAAACACATGCATGATTCCACCCACTTTAAAAGCCTTGATAGCAAATCAAGGCTTTTAGTTATTTGTCAAAGGCTATCTGACAATAGCTTTAATTTTTCTTGAATATGGTTAATAGTAGTCAAAAAGGCTTCTTGACCTTTGCCACTCGGGTCATCTAGTCCCCAATCTTCTCTATGCTGACAAGGAAGATAAGGACAGTCGACATTACAGCCCATTGTGATGACGATATCAATAGGGGGAAGCTCCTCGATCAATTTAGGGTATTGACTTACTTCCATATCAATATCAAACCTTTCTTTCATGATACGAACCGCATCTTGATTGATTTGCAACTTCGTTTCTGTGCCAGCAGAGTAGGCTTCAAAACTGTCTGAATAATCTTTTGTCGCAAGTGCTTCTGCCATCTGACTTCTACAAGAATTATGAACACAAACAAAGGCTACTTTAGGCTTTTGAGTCATAAATCTTTTCCTGAATAATATTCTTCACTTCATCCACTGTCAACACTTTTCCTGAAGACACAACTTTCTCATTAAGAACTAAAGCAGGTGTAAACATAACACCATAGCTAGAGATTTTGACAAAATCTTTTTCATGTTCGATGATTATGTCTAAGCCTTCATCTTGACAAGCTTGAAGAACATGTTCTTCTAAAAGATTGCATTTTTTACAACCAGAACCTAACACTTTAAACACATGTTGAGTTGCTGAAACTTGTGACATCGTTGTTTCCTCCTAGAAAATAAAAGTTTGTAACACATTGAATAAGTAACCAACTACAATAATGCCAATAGAGCAAATGGCGATAAATGTAGCAAGTAAACGTGGCTTTATGGCCCTTTTTAGCATAATGAGCGAAGGGAGGCTGAGAGTTGTTACTGCCATCATAAAGGATAAAACCGTCCCTAATTGTGCACCTTTACTTAACAAAGCTTCTGCCACAGGGATTGAGCCAAAAATATCTGCATACATAGGGATTCCAATGAGTGTTGCTAGGATGACCCCGAAAGGATTGTGACGACCTAGAGTAGCTGTGACCCAATGTTCTGGTATCCAATTATGGATCACTGCACCAATTCCAACACCTATCAATATGTAGGGAAAGACTTTTTTAAACGTATCGCTAACCTGTTCCCTAGCAAACGCTAGCCTGTCCTGATGAGATAGCTGTTTGTTTTCTAAGATAGGTATTTGAGAGTGTTTCACAAAATCCTCGACGTATGTTTCCATGCCTAACTTCTCAATGAGACCACCGCCTAAAACCGCAATAACCAAGCCCAAAATAACATAAATAAGTGCAACCTTAGTTCCGAAAATACTCATCAAGAGAATCAAACTCCCCAAATCAACCATGGGAGAGGAAATTAAGAAAGAGAAGGTTACTCCAATAGGCAGTCCTGCACTCGTAAAGCCCATAAAAAGCGGAATAGATGAGCAAGAACAAAATGGCGTTACCGTTCCAAGTAGAGCTGATACAACATTGGCAGAAACCCCATGAAAACGACTTAAAATGGTTCGACTCCGTTCTGGTGGGAAATAACTCTGAATGTAAGAAATCATGAAAATCAATACGCAAAGTAACACCGTAATTTTAATCACGTCATAAAAGAAGAATTGTAAACTGCCTCCTAATCGTGAAGTCAAATCTATCCCCACTATTGAGAGTAACCACCCAACTATTTCATTTAACCACTTCATGCCAAGTATTTGTTCCTGAATAAACGACCACATGATAATTCCTTTATACATATCAAATAGTTTTGATATGTATGTTAATATGAAAAGTCACAACTAAGATGACTTTCTAGAACAGGCACAATTGTCCTTATATTCACATTTAATATCCGTTAATATCTTTAAGCGTTCCACAGCAACATGCCTTCCTCGATCACTCAGACAGTAGTGTTTCCATTTGCCCTCTTGACGACTAGAGACAATACCTGACTGACATAAAATTTTCATATGGTAAGATAAGGCTGACTGCGCAATGCCTAACTCATCAGTCAAAACACAGGCACATTTCTCCCCATTTTTTAAATAATCCAGAATTAGCAATCGTTTTTCGTCTGCTAACGCTTTAAAAATCTGAGCGACATTTTTAAAATTTTTTATAAAAAACACCTCACATCAAAAAAAATTGATTTGTTTCAAGATTATCTTACTACTGAAAGTCAAATATGTCAATTCAAAAAATAATGTCTTGGAAATCAATTTTGATAACCTATTACTCACAATTTGTCAAAGCCTTTACTTATCACTGCCACAAGCTAAATAGGACAGGAAAAGAACTTTTCTAAAGTCCATAAAATAATACAACCGCCAGTTTTTTACCTCCTAGCGGTTGTTTTTGTTTTTTTAGCTTTCTTTCTGAATAGGTTACACTAAAGAAAATCAGAAGAAGTTTTAGCCTAGAGAAATAGATCGCCAATTTACAGAGCGTTGACCATCACAATGTAGGAAGAAGCGTAGTGATCTCATCAAGATTCCAAAGTCGCTATTTCATCTTCTAAAGACAAATAAAGTTCTTCACAATCTATAAAATCAAGAAATTTAGCACATTTTTTCATAATAGATAAAGCATCTTTATTACCATTGCTGTCACCCGTTTATAAAATTTGCCCACAATGAATTCTTTACTTTCAATAGATGTTATTTTTTCTTCCTTTAACACACTGGCATAGTCTTTCTCAATCCACCAACATCTCATTTCTGCTTCTCCAAACTCATTACTTTTAACTCTAGTCTTATGACGTTTTATAGTTTCTTCAAATGGTAAATCAAAATAATATGCAGCTATAGCATCTCCGTATAATTGAACTGCAAGTTTAAATAAATCCTTATACCATTCCGAGTTCAGAATTCCTTCCAAAATAACAATATTAACCCGTTGTGCTAGTTAATTAAACATAAGAATGGGATGGCACAAAGTACAAGGAAAACTGTCAATCAAGCCGAAAGAGCAAGTTTGACACAGGTCTAAGACCATAAAATAGCGCATACGTTGAAGGCTTTGAGCAAGGTTTTGGCAGATACGGCAAAACCGAGAGCGCTCCGGGAAATTGTCAGGGAAGAGATTGTGGCGAATAGAACGGTAAATAGCACTCACAGTTCGACATCCTTCTTGAATTGCCCAGAGATAGCTAGCAATAAGAACCGCAGCAGGCTGCTTTTGTAAGTGGATATTTCGTCTATTTCTAACTTCAGTTGGGACAAAACGATGATATAAAGTGATGACTCTGTTAAAGATTTTTGAAAAAATGACTTGTGTTTGTTTGGGGGCTGCGAGATAATAAACTTGGCTTTGCATATCATTCCCTCATTTCGTGGTTGTTTTGAGTTTATGATACGCAAAGTTTTTTTGTTTGGCGAGAATTAACTAGCACAACGAGTAGATATTACTAAAACAATATTTCACGATTTGAGAAATACTCACGCATCTTTTTTATTTTCTAAAGATATTAGTATTAACTACATATCTAGAAGATTAGGGCATAATTCAATACTAATAACGCAAAACTATTATCTTGATTTAATGCCAAAAAAAGCACTAGCAAGAGGCTTATGCTTTAAAGGTTTTAAACGACTTATCATTATAATTAACACTAACTAAAACCAAAAAGTGGCTGTAAATGTTGTATAATCAATTTTTGATTAACGTTTTGAGAATTCTATTATTGAAAACGAGGAATCTTCATACCTTACAAATCCCTTTATATCAACATTATTGCTTTTGAATTTTTCATGCAAACACACAAAAATCCTTCAAACTGGATAAAATTAACACCATAAAATGGACTAGTCAATTCATCAAATTTCATTCCTCTAAACAGTCGGAAAAGCGGAGTCTTTCCGATTGAACAGAAGAATTCAAAAGACAGGTGCTTGCACCTGTCTTTTCACTTATTTATTATGACTTTCCACCACCTCTTTTGTTGCTTCAATCCGTCTATCAGTGTATTGGACTACCTCTTTGATAGCTAATTTCGAAATGGCCCTAGTATAGTCATTCATGAAATCAAAGGCAATTTCATCGTCAACTACTGGCAACAAAATCGTCTTGTCTTTGACAACATTCCAACCACCCAACTTCATTTTATAGGAGTAAATCGGTAGATCAGTTACTTTGTTGATAGCTCTAACCATGAAGAGGTACTGATAACTTGTCAAAATCCTGTCTTCATCAGTCCATTTTATAGCGTAAGCATCTGACAAAACGGTAAACTCTCGTGATTGAAAGTAAGCTCTGTAAACATCGCTATTTGACGGGATAGAAATCACATCTTTTAAGACAGTTGCACCCTCTCTAGGGACAAAGTAGTTAAGACCCTGATTTCTAAAGCTAGAGGTCAGACACGGAAGGTCATAGCCATCAATCGCTTCAGTTGGTAAATCCTTTGCCTTGTAGGGTAACTTTTTGGTACTGACACGGCTGAAGAGACTGCCAATCCGATATTCTCGCCACTGCATAGTGTTATAATCCTGAAGAGCTTTTAGCTCTTCATCGGACAATTCATAATTGTCCAATCCGCTTACCTTTAGGTAAGCGGATAGCTCCGCTATCCGCTCTGCCTCCAGCTCCGCTACGAAGATTTCCATAAAATAAAAATCAATCTGATTATGTTTTATTGGAAGTAAAATAGATTCTTCCTTCAACGAAGATAAAGTGGGGTAACTTGAATAGCCACTATATTTTGCTAACATTCTATTAATTGCTACAATTAGCCATTGATTAATTAATTTTTCCATTGTTGGAATTAAAATAAACATATTTTGACTAGAATACCACTTCTGTTTCCTGATTTGTGCATGAATGGCTCCTATTTGACTTATTGAAATACAATTAGCTGTATTAGGTTCAGTATCTAATTTTCTAACGTATCCTTGAAGACCATAATTAGTCTGTGTGCGTCCAATGAATTCATATGTACCCTTTTTGTTAGATAGGAAATCCATTTTCCCTGCATCATATCCTTTAGTGGTTTTGATGGTGAATAATTTATTCAATCTAAACTTGCCCCACTCAACTTCTTGTAATTGTTTATTGAGTGAGGCATCTATTTTCCCAGTTTATCATCTCCTAAACTACTATTTTTTAATAGGTTAGATACTTCCCAAGCTAAATAATCACCGATGGTTTTTTTGAAATCATCAAGACTTGGCTTAAGGTCAATTGGTGCGGTTTGATTCCAGTCATCTCCTTTGGTAACATCAATATAACCCTCATAATATTCTGCTTCAGTTAGATAGTTCAGTTTGTTTCTCCCATATTTAACCAAATCAACAACTTCTTGATATTTTTCTTTGGCATGGTCTATATCTCTAAGATTACTACTTGATTTCTTTCGGTTACTTCTTGCATAACCGTCATTGGTAAAATCAATAAATTTAACAATGTAGTCATCTTCATGAGCTTCACCAACTCTAAAAACATAAATATAGGTCTGGACACTTGACTTACCTACAAACAAATCAATCGGCATCTTGATACTTGCCAACAAACGATTTGATTTTAAGATTTCTGTGTTAATGTCTTTTGCTTTACCGCTTCCAGCTGAACCTTGAATAATGACAGAAGCATAACCTTTATCCATCATTGAAAGGGCACGCTTGACAAAGACCATGCCATTTCCTTCTGCCGAATATGGCGGATTTAGAACAAATGCTGTAGCAGGAAATTTTTCGTTAGTTTTACCATATCCGTATTTTCCGTTAAATTGTGTCAAAGAATCTTCATTAATAATATTTGATGAGCCATCTCCCATCATAATCATGTTCAAGACTGCAAGCATATAGACTGATGAAAGGATTTCAAGCCCCAACAATTGATTTGCCTTGATTTCAGCTTCCTTCTTGTAAAGTTCATCAGGTGAGGTGATTTTCTCTTTAGCGTCATTGAGCATCTCATTCATTGCTGAAACTAATAACCCTGCCGAACCAGTCGCAAAGTCCCAAACATAAGAATCTTTATCCACTCGTGCTAGTTTGACTAATAAGGTTGCTACATAAGATGGCGTCAAGACAACATCATTTAGCTTATCCTGTGTGAATCCAAGCCATGAATACATTTCATTGAAGAGCTTTCCTGTAAAATCTGTATTCAAGCCAATTTTGTAGTAAATTCCAAGGTCATCTACAATCTTGCTAAACACTCGCTTAAGCTGACTTTCGCCATTGACTGGCTTATTGATATTATCCGTCGTCAATGTATTCTTGAGAGTACGGATGATCAAGTCTTTTTTAGCTTTAGGAATCTTTTTCTCATTCAAGAAAGAGTTAACCTTTCGGATAACAATATCACCATCTCGATTGTCTTCTTCGGTTGATGATTTTAAATCCTCCTTGTCTAAAGGCTTAACTTTACCAGCCACACCAAGAGTCGCAATGATAGAAGCCGCCACAAGGTAAACACGGTCATTTTCACCTAAACCCTTTTCACTTTGATAAATATCATTATTTAACTTAGTTAAGCTAGCATCGATTTCTTTTTCACGTTGTTCTTTTAATCGTTCTGCTTCATCAGCCGTTAGCTCTAAACTTTTTACTTTTTCAATAAAAGCATCAAAATTAGTAGATTTCAAAAAAGATAAATCGGTATAATCATTAACCTTTTGTCCTATACCAAAATTATCCTTTGATACAAAATAAACACCAATTTGAGTTTGAAGCTCTCCAAATTCATCCTTATAACCTGTTACACCAATTGAAATAATATTGGTGTAGCTGGTATAGTGTAACAGAGCATTGGCATAATGGACTGCACCATTTACTGCAAAAGAATTGATATTAGTATAATTTGGCTCATTCTTTGATTTACGATTATCAACCTGACCTTCAATATCTAATTTTTCTAATTTATCCTTATAACCTTTATATTCAATAAGAATTGGCCAGAAGTCTGTGTGCTTATCTTGAAGCAACAGTTTTGCATCAGGGCGATTACCACCCATACCACCACTTTTAGAGGCATATTCATTTAGTGCTTTATCAATTTCTGAATTTAATGTTTCTTGTTCTAATTTATAGTCCAAACCATAGGACTTGAGCCAACCATTTACTAAGTCCGCTACCATAGGTTCAACTGATTGAACTTTTCCTTTTTCCAAAACTTTGTACTCCATTCACTTTACATTATTTAATACAGCGACTGAATTATATCATATCACGGTCTCCGTGATACTCACGCTTCATTTCTTTTTTCTAAAGATATTAGTATCGATTATATCTCACGCCGTCTCGGTCACAATTCAATTTTAACCACTCAACAATATTATCTTGAACTCATGCCAGAAAAAAGCACCAGCAAGATGCCGATGCTTTAAGTCTCTTAAACGACTTATCATTATCATTAACACCAACTGACACCAAAAAGGTGCCATAATCTTTGGTATAATAAGGTTTTGATTAACGTTTTGAGAATTGTGAAGCTTTACGAGCTTTCTTAAGACCTGGTTTTTTACGTTCAACCATACGTGCGTCACGTGTAAGAAGGCCAGCGCGTTTCAATGAATCGCGGAAGTCTGGGTCTACTTGCAAAAGTGCACGTGCGATACCGTGACGAATCGCTCCTGATTGTCCGCCGTAACCACCACCAACAACGTTTACGAAAACGTCGTATGAACCTTCAGTTGATGTAACTGCAAAAGGTTGGTTGATGATTAAACGTAGGTCAGCATGTGGGATGTATTCTTCAACATCTTTTTTGTTAACAGTGATTTTACCAGTACCTGGAACCAAACGAACGCGTGCTACAGCGTTTTTACGACGGCCAGTACCTGCATATTGTGCTTGTGCCATTATTTAATGCTCCTTTCCTCTTAGATAAGTCCTGAGATGTCAAGTACTTCTGGTTGTTGTGCTTCATGTGTATGTTCAGCGCCAACGAAGACTTTCAATTTCATACCTTGTGCACGTCCAAGAGTGTTATGTGGAAGCATGCCTTTAACTGATTTTTCAATCAAACGAACAGCATTTTTAGAACGAAGTTCACCTGCTGAGATTTGTTTCAAACCACCTGGGTACATTGAGTGAGTGTAGTAAATTTTATCAGTTGCTTTTTTACCAGTTAATTTGATTTTTTCAGCATTGATAACAATTACAAAGTCACCTGTGTCAGTATGAGGTGTGAATGTTGGTTTGTGTTTTCCGCGTAGTACGCTAGCAACTACTGCAGAAAGACGTCCAAGAGGTACATCTGTTGCGTCAACAACGTACCATTTGCGCTCAACTTGGCCAGTTTTAGCCATAAAAGTTGTTTTGTTCATGATTTCTCCTATACGAATTCGTTTTTGTTTACAGGTGTGGATGTTCCGGTCCACGAGGTATTTGGAAGGTTCCGGGGCCTTTCAAATGGGGTAAACAATACCGTCTACTATAATATCAAATTTAGTGGCCTCTAGTCAAGTGCTTTAGCTGTTTTTATTTGTTTATTTCCTTAATAATTTCGCAGATGCACTGCCCCGCTAACTTTTAAACTATCAGGGGTATCATTATCTTTTCTTTCATTTAGGAAAATAGCTAAGCTTCTGACTGTGAAGAGCAGCTCCAATAATAAGGTTATCCACAATCGTGGTCGCTATGATAGTTCTCCGATGACAGTTTTACTTATTATAAATGATTTTAGATATCTACTTGTTTAGAAAACACAAAAAGGATTGAATTATCTTTCAATCCTTCAACGATTATGAGCGAGTTTTATGACCAATAACAAACACTGCCAATGTATTTGGTCCGACATGAGCTGAAATAACTGGTCCAAGTGGCATCATAAGGACATCACTGACCTTTTCTTGTAACAACAATTGATCGCGTAGCTGATTTGCTTCGCTTTGATCCCCAGTGTAAGAAACAATAAGGGTTGAGTCGGCGATGTCTTTTTGGACCTGCGTAACCATTTCTTTGATGGCTTTTTTACGACCACGAATCTTAGCAATCGGTACCAATTTCCCCTCAGCATTAAGCCATAAAAGGGGTTTGATGCTTGCTAAACTGCCAAGCAATGCCGAACTTTTTGACAAGCGACCATCCCTCATTAGATGAAAGAGATCATCCACCAAAAAATAAGTGCGCAAACGCGGCAACAAGTCTTCAATCATGGTTTTTGTATGATGCAAGCTTTTGCCAGTATCTCTAGCCTCAGCGGCTAAGATAGTCAGATACCCTTCTCCTCCTGCAGCTGCTAGAGTGTCCACGATTTCAATGACTGCTTCTGGATAATCTTCCAAGACAATCTCTCTTGCCATGACGGCACTTTGGTAGGTACCTGACAAAACTGATGAAAAAGCAAGATACAGCAGGTCTCTTTTTTGTTCTGCATAAGCACGAAAAACCGTTTCAAATTGACCTACATTGATTTGACTAGTTGTAGGCTGGCTGCCATTTTTCATTTTTTGCAATAAGTCATGACTAGTAAGTCTATTGGGTCCTACAGTGTCATAGACTCTGCCGTTACACTCAATCGTTAACCCGACTACTTCTATATCATGCTCTTCTATCCATGAAGCATCGAGGTCTGCTGTTGAGTCGGTCATTAATACAAATGTCATCTACTCTCCTAATCTATTTGTTTATTGCTATATTTGAGTATTATACTACCATTTGTATATTGTATCAAAAAAAGTTACTCCAAGCGACTCCAAACCGTACTAGTCAAGGTTATCCATGAGGTGTTTCAACTGATCTATTTGTTCTTGATCAAAGGACCGTAACTTTGGTTTTTTAAGATCAATAGCCTGGGACATTTGATCCAAATCAGCCTTCACCGCATTTACTCGTTGCTCTAACTCCCTAGCCGTAACCCGCAAAGCACCTTGGGAAAATATCGTCCACTGTTCGTTTAAATCACTAGTTGCTACCTCTACCATATACAGACTGGTATTTAAGTCTGCTGCTGCACGCTCGATGTAGCTATCTGCTGTCTGGTCTTCTTCGGTAAAAATAACCGTCATTTTATATTGGTCATATCGCTGCCTAAGACCTGGGACATATTGGGCATCAAAAACACAGATGATGTCAATATTTTCAAAATGAGCATAATTATTAAGCTTGCTAAGTAGCGTGTTACGTGCCTGCTCCAATTGATTTAGCTTAAACAGTTGGCGCGTGGCTTGCCAAAAGGCAATCATGTTGTAGCCATCAACCAACAAAATTCTTTTTTTCATTTTTACAGCTTATTTCTAAAAACTTCATACATCAAAATGGCAGCCGCAACGCTCGCATTTAAGCTTTGCACGTGGCCATCCATTGGAATGGTAACCATTTCATCTACCTGCTTTTTGATGTTAACAGAGATGCCTTTGCCCTCGCTGCCAATAATCAAGGCTAGTTTACCTTTAGTGTTCCACCGATGAACTGGTGTCCCTTCCATATCTGTACCAAATGTCCAGTACCCTTTTTCTTTGAGCTTGTCCAGGGTTTGGCTAAGATTGGTGACACGAGCAATCGCAACATGCTCGACAGCCCCTGTTGACGTTTTTGACACAACAGGGGTCACACCGACAGCGCGGTGTTTCGGGATAATAACTCCTGCAACCTTAGTTGCATCGGCTGTTCTCAAAATAGAACCGAAATTGTGGGGATCTGTTAGCCCATCAAGAATCAAAATGAGGGGATTATCCTGCTTGTCAGCCTCAGCCAACAAATCATCTAACTCGGTATACGCAAACTCTGACACGCGCAGAACAAACCCCTGATGCACCGCACCATCGGTCATTTCTGACAAGGATTTTTTAGGAGTCCAAGAAATAGACACCTTTTTATCAGTAGCCAGTTCTTTGATAGTGTCGACATTCTTGCCTCTAAGATCTTCTTGAATGTAAAGTTTGTTACCTGTATTGGCTAGGAGGCTCTCCGTAACGGCATGGACCCCATAGACCATATCAGTTGTTTCATTAATATCTTTTAGTTCTTTATCTTTCATGTTTTCTATTATAACACGAAAGAAAGAAAATAATGAGGCCTGTCTACTTATTTTCGGCGGAAGAAAGCTACTAGTCCCCAAAAGACACCCAGAGCAGATACGGCACCTATTGATGCCATCAACCAAGGAAAGCCTTTTGATGGTTGAGTTTCCTCATCAATACCGTCTGAGAGCATTTTATCTTTGTTATCCTCAACTGCCACAGTTGATTTTTTTGCTGGTTTTTCAGCGACAATCGGTGTTTTTTTGTCTTTAGCCATGCTGTTTTTGGTTGGTGTGTCACTCTTAGTCACTGGAGTAATTGTTTTGTGATTTTCAGTGCTAGAGTCAACTGGACTGGTTTGAGCGGGTCTAGTAGTTTCTGTGGTCGCTTTGTTAGTGTTTCCTTGGGGTGAATGTGGTTGTTCTGATGGCTTTGCTTGAGATGGAGCTGATGGCTTTGCTTGACGTTCAAAATGAACAGGAACTGAACTACCACTATAGGTTTTATCCTTATCGGCAACTTTAACAGACATGGTATAATCCGAAGCCTTGTGACTCGGAAGGTTAAACCAAACTGAAAATTGTTGCTGACCTGGTTTCATGCTGTAGGTGTAACTATTGACCGTATTTCCTTGAGCATCTTGTAAAACAACAAGGGCCTGTGATTTTTGGCTAACAGGTTGGTCTGTTGAGATTGTTGCTTCTATCACAGCTTCACCTGAACGCAAGCGCGCATCAACTTGGCTTTGGCCCACTGAATTGTCTGATGTTGTAATAGTCGGACTAGTTTCTTCAGCCCAAACCGGTTGGAGAGGAGCACCCCCTCCTAATACTAGAGCTGCTGATGCCATTGCAATAATCATTTTTTTCTTTGTCATAACATGTCTCCTACACATATATTTTTACTCTTTCATTATAGTACATTCGCAAATTTTTGCAATAGTTTTGTGTCTTTTTTGTTAAGAATATTTCAATTATGTTACAAATAGATTTCTGAATGGTGTCATCAACTTCTCGGTGTTTCAAAAAAGGACTGGTAAACTTACCAATCCTTTTGCGATTTAATTAGATTCTATGGTTTTAATACACCAATTGATTAGCTCTTCTAAGCGTTCTGTCTGTCCTGTCATGTCCAAGTACCCCATGATGGCTTCAAAACCAGTGGACATCCGATAGGTTACCACATCAGCATTTTTTGCCTTGGTGTGACTGTTGGTATTACGGCCTCGCTTGTATATGTCTTGTTCCTTTTCGGTCAAAAGCTGCGCTTCTAGCATGGCTTGGATCAAGCTTGCTTGAGCTCTGGCAGAAACATATTTGGTCGCTAAATGATGGAGTTGGCTAGGCTTGGTTTGCCCTTGAAAAATCAAGTGGCGACGAATATAGTAAGAATAAACTGCATCGCCTTCAAAGGCTAGTGCAATTCCATTAATCAAATTGACATCAACAATCTTAGTCACGTGTCCACCTCGCACCATCTTTTGTGTCTAATAATTTGATGCCTTGAGCTGCTAGCTGGTCACGAATGGCATCTGCTTTGCTAAAATCACGATTTGCTCGTGCTTCTTGGCGCTCAGCAATCAATTGTTCAATATGAGCATCAAGAACTTCCTCTTCAAAAACAATGCCAAATACTGCTAGTAGTTTTGTGAATTCTTGCTTAACTGCTGGAGAATATGCTCCAGAATTAATCCATTTTGCCATATCAAACAAAACAGTAATCCCATTAGCTGTGTTGAAATCATCATCCATCGCCTGTGTAAAGGCAGAGATAAAATCTGGCAACTGGCGATCATCTGCTTCTGCAAGGACCGGTTGGAGAAATGTATTTTTCAAATACTTGAGATTTACTTCTGCATCATGAATTGCTTTTTCTGTAAAGTTGATGGGCTTGCGATATTGTTGGGTGGCTAAAAAGAAGCGCAACACTTGTCCGTCAACGGTTTTTAACATATCATGAACAGTGATGAAATTGCCTAGCGATTTCGACATTTTTTCATTATCTACATTAACAAAACCATTATGCATCCAGTAATTGGCAAAGGGTTTGCCTGTTTTAGCCTCTGACTGAGCAATTTCATTGGTGTGGTGCGGAAACTCTAAATCAGCACCGCCACCATGAATATCAATAGTATCCCCTAAAAGGGCTGTCGCCATGACAGAGCACTCAATATGCCAGCCTGGACGACCTGCTCCCCATGGGCTCTCCCAGGAAACTTCTCCTGATTTGACAGATTTCCACAGGGCGAAATCTAAAGGACTTTCTTTTAGAGCTGTCTCTGAGTCAGTTCGACCACTAGCTCCAACAGCCAAATCTGCTATGGTTTTATTGGCTAATTTGGCATAATTTTTGGCCTTTGCCACTCGGAAATAGACGTCCCCAGCAGATTCATAGGCATAGCCTTTAGCTATCAACTCTTGGATAAAGCTGATAATCTCAGGAATATAGTCCATCACACGAGGATGCTTAGTTGCTACCTTGACGCCTAGAGCCTTGGTATCCTCCATAAAAGCAGCAATAAACTGATCAGATAATACTTTTGGAGTGACATTGGCAGCTGAGGCAGCCTTGATGATTTTATCGTCTACATCGGTAAAGTTGGAAATATAATTGACCGTGTAACCGGCATACTCAAAATAGCGGCGAATCGTGTCAAAAGCCACCGCTGAGCGGGCATTTCCAATATGGATGTAGTTGTAAACCGTTGGCCCACAGACGTACATGTTAACGATGTTTTCTGTTATTGGTACAAAATCCCTGAGGGAGCGTGTCATGGTGTCGTAAATTTTAATGGTCATTGTCCAAATCCTTTATTTTTTTCAGTATGCGATAATTAATCAAACCACCAGCAACCCAAAACATGGACACGATGCCATAGATCAGTGCTTTGGTTGCCTCATTGTTCATGTATAAGGTCACGGCGAATCCTAGTATGAAACATGCTAACAGAGCTGTAAAGACAATCAAGACATACAGTATTCCAATTATTTTTTTCATTTATTACCTCTCTGCATTATTATATCATAAAGAAAAACCTTCACCAACCGGTGAAGGCAAGTCGTCTTGTACGGACTAGGCAAATCACATCACTGCTCAAAAAGCCTATAAAAGGCTTGTCTCAGGCTCACAACCAAAAATTCTTGAAGGTTGCTAAAGTTTTGAGGAGTGATAAGAAGCCTCTCTTTGGTGCTCAATGGTTTGAATCTGCACGCGATTTTTTTCACCATGAACACGCACCACCTTGGCAGGAACTCCTACAACTGTTACATCTGCTGGAACATCTGTTAACACCACTGCTGCGGCACCAACCTTGGCATTTTCACCAACCTCAATCGGCCCAATAATTTGTGCATGAGCCGATATCAAAGCACCTGCTCGAATGGTTGGATGGCGCTTGCCTCTATCTTTTCCTGTGCCCCCTAGCGTGACACCATGGTAAAGCATGGCTCCTTTTTCCACGATAGCAGTCTCTCCAATCACCAAGCCTGACCCATGATCAATAAAGACGCCTGGAGCTATTGTCGCGCCTGGATGAATCTCAATGTGAGTCCAAAAGCGCCAAAACTGGCTATGCATTCTAGCCAATAGCTTGAACTGCTTTTGCCATAGAAAATGTGATAGCCGATGAGCTGCCAGGGCTTTTAGACCAGGATAGGTCAAGATAATTTCAAGGGAGCTACGAGCTGCTGGGTCTAACCGTTTGACGATATCAATACTTTCTTTCCACCATCCCATACCAGCTCCTTTTAATTATCAAGCTCAGACCAGTCCAAAAGGATTTGCTGGTCATCAAAAGGATCAATTGCCACGCCAACAGTGCCGTCTAATTCATTATCACCGTTTTTAGGCTGATAGATATCGTCTAGTTTCCAAGTCAAGATAACCCCTTCAGCTTTTCGGAAAAGGCCACCAAATTGCTCGTTGTTGTACCACTTGGCAAAACTCTGAAGATTAGAAAAAGCAGGAATATAGCTTTTGCTTTCTGGAGTTGACATGGTTGGAAATAGCCTGTCATATTGATTGCCTTCTTTAGGGTAAACAAAGGCTGGAACCAAATACAGTTTATCCTTAGTGGCAGCTGCCATGTTCTCTTCGCCCATAACAGCATTTAAAATTGTGGTGTAATTGTTCATGAACTGAATCATGTCACTGCTCGTAAAGACTGTTGAGTTTCCAAAGTCCCCTGTTTTTTTAAGGTTAAAGCCTAAACCTGATATGCCTGCATTGATAGCCTCTTCCAAAACAGCTATGGCAGATCGTTCGAGCCAGTAATGCGCCTGGGCACTAGGCTGTTCTTCTTTAAAAAACGCCATGTCTTGCTTGTCTGTAAATACTGGAATGAGCTTGAGACCTTCAACCTCAATGGCGTATTGTTCCTTGGTTCCCCAAACTGGGAAATTGTGAAAGGCATTGACAAGAGCAACACCATCCAAGAAATTGTCTGGTGCGTTGATAAAAGCCCTAAGTCTCGTATCTAATTCGTTTGTATTAGTCATGTTTTTCTTCTTTTTTCATTTCTACTTTTGGCGGACGCGGCAGTAAAGCTTTCATTGATGCGTCGACACGTCCTTTATCATCAACTTTGATGACCTTGACATCAACGTCTTCACCAACTTCGAGAACATCTGAGACATTATTGGTGCGGCTCCAAGCGATTTCGGAAATATGCACGAGGGCATCTGTTTTATCAAATAAGTTGACAAAAGCACCAAATTTCTCGATGCGAACAACCTTGGCGCGGTAAACTTCTCCTACTTTGGCTTCGCGCACAAGTGATAAGATGATGTCTTTGGTACGGTTAATTGCTGCTTGGTCACTTGAGAAGATTTGCACCATTCCTTCTTCGTCAATATCAATCTTAACGCCTGTTTCAGCAATGATTTTATCAATTGTCTCCCCACCTTTACCAATAACCACCTTGATTTTATCAACATCGATTTTAATGGTGTCAATTTTTGGTGCGGTCGGTGCTAATTCTGGGCGTGGTTCAGCAATAGTTGCTTCAATCACATCAAGGATTTCAAAGCGAGCTTTCTTGGCTTGGGCTAACGCCTCTTTGAGAATTTGAGGCGTAATTCCTGCAATTTTGATATCCATTTGAAGTGCGGTGATCCCTTCACGAGTACCTGCAACCTTAAAGTCCATGTCGCCAAAGTGATCCTCAAGCCCTTGGATATCTGTCAAAACTGTGTAGTTGGTGCCATCTGAAATCAGTCCCATGGCAATACCGGCAACAGGTGCTTTAATTGGAACACCACCAGCCATTAGCGCAAGAGTCCCTGCACAGATAGAAGCCTGTGAAGAAGACCCGTTTGACTCTAAGACCTCGGCAACCAAGCGAATCGCGTAGGGGAAGTCTTCTAAGCTAGGCAATACCTGCTCAAGCGCACGCTCTCCGAGCGCTCCATGTCCGATCTCACGACGACCTGCTGCGCCATAACGACCCGTTTCTCCAACGGAATACTGTGGGAAATTGTAATGATGTAAGAAGCGTTTTTTGTATTCTGGAGCAAGCCCATCAATGATTTGTGTTTCACCCATAGGGGCTAATGTTAGTACGGATAGTGCCTGGGTTTGTCCACGAGTAAATAGACCTGACCCATGAACTTTTGGTAAAAAATCAACAAGAGCTTCGAGAGGGCGGATCTCGTCAATTTGACGACCGTCAGGACGGATTTTGTCTTCTGTGATTAGACGACGAACTTCAGCATGTTCCATTTGCTCAAGGATTTCTGAGACATCACGCATGATTGTGCTAAGATTATCATCTTCTGCATAACGCTCTTCATATTCAGCCTTTACCATGTCTTTGACCGCTTCAGTAGCTGCTTCGCGAGCTTTTTTTTCTTCGACTTGGACAGCTTTTTGCAATTGAGGGTTGTATTTGCTGATAATATCAGCCTGCAAGTCAGCATCAACCTGTAATAGCTCAACATCTGCTTTTTCTTTGCCGACTGCGGCTACGATTTGTTCTTGAAAGGCAATCAATTCTTGAATAGCCTGGTGACCTTTTAAGAGAGCTTCCAACATGATGTCTTCTGATAGTTCTTTAGCACCAGACTCAACCATGTTGATAGCCTCTTTGCTACCAGCAACGGTTAATTCCAAAAGAGAAGCTGCCATTTGCTCTTGGGTCGGGTTGATGATGAACTCGCCATCAACATAGCCAACTTGTACACCAGCGATTGGACCGTTAAAGGGAATATCTGAAATGGATAGAGCAAGTGAAGACCCAAACATCGCTGCCATTGGGGCGCTAGCGTTTTCGTCATAAGAAAGAACGGTGTTGATGACTTGGACATCGTTACGAAAGCCTTCAGCAAACATCGGACGAATCGGGCGGTCAATCAGACGTGCTGTCAGGGTCGCATCTGTTGAGGGACGTCCCTCACGCTTCATGAAACCTCCAGGAAATTTCCCTGCAGCATACATTTTTTCTTCATAGTTTACTTGGAGGGGGAAAAAATCACCCGTTGCCATTTTTTTAGACATCACCGCTGCTGTCAGAACAGTCGACTCTCCATAACGGACCACAGTGGCACCATTGGCTTGCTTAGCGATTTGACCAACCTCAACAACAAGGGGTTTTCCTGCAAAGCTTGTTGTAAATGTTTGTTTTGACATAAATTCTCCTTAGCATCAGACAGCACCGTCAGCAGACTATCTTGTGCTAGTAGCTAATCTGCTGAGGGTGCGTGACAATTTCGTTAGTGTTATACGTTGTTTTGCTACAAAGAACAATCCATAAGCCCTTTACAGACTCTTCTTTGTATCAAACGACGTATCTGCTACATTTTACCACAAATGACCCAAAATTTCACGAGCTCATAGCGATTATCTTAATTTAAAAGTAATAATTAAGTTTAAAAAGCGTCTTAGAATTGAAAGGTCTAAGACGCTTTTTCGCTTGTTACTGATAATCAAACATAACAATAACCACTACCTATAAATGATCTATTAATATAATTTTATTTCATGACTCTTATCAGACTTTAGCTCTATCACCTTATCAAAATAAGGCAAAAGACCCTTATCGTGAGTAACCACAATTACTGTAACCCCTTTATTTTTGAGGCTCTGCAGAGTCCTCATTACAATTTGACTATTTTCGTCATCTAGCGAGGCGGTTGGCTCATCTGCAAAAACGATTCGTGGCTTCTTCAACAATACTCTTATCAGAGCCACACGTTGTTGCTCTCCTCCACTGAGTTGATAAACTTTTTTGGTTAGATACTCTTTTCCCAGTCCAAATTCTTCTAGATATTTTTTTATTTGTTTCTTATCCTTTGTGATAAAATTCAAATTTTCATATACCGATTCATTATCAATTAACGCAAAATTTTGAAATAAAAATCCAAATACGGATTTAAAATAATACTTTCTATGACGATAATTGCTGAGAGAACCCTGAATAAAGATTTGTCCTGAATCAATTTTTTCCAATTGCCCTAAGCAATTCAACAATGTCGTTTTTCCGACACCACTGTCTCCTATAATAGCAACCATCTCACCTTCTTCAACATGAAAAGTTAATTGACTAAAAATAACTTTATCTTGATAGTGTTTAGAAATGTTTTTTACTTCTATTGCATTCAAATTAGTCAGTTTCCTTTCTTAATAGTTGCCAAACATTCTTTATTTTCACAGATTAGCAATAAACTCGTATAGATGAAAGCGTCTAAAGTCATCAGACCTAAAATTATTGGGAAAGTAGTTAACTGAAATAGAAAGACAACTGCAAAGGCTAATAAGGTTAAACCAATCATACTTAACAAAAACAGACTATGTCGTTCCCAAAATGATTTCCCAAATATCAGCCAAACAACTATTTTTTTCCGTTGACTTTCTATATAAGTCATCAACAAAAAGTAGTTAATAATGATAAAGGCTAAGACACTAGTAATTATGCTAAGAATTTTTAGAGAGATTCGTGACCTTATGATGTTTAGCTCTCTAAGCGCTAACTCTCTACCTGAGCTTAACCCTGCAAAATCTTCCACTAACCCATGGTCCTTAATATATGTTGCAACGGAAATCGGATTATTAAATAAATAATTGCCTTGAGAAACATCTGCCACTAGAAAGTCAGATTTTTCTCCAAAAAGTGTCGGATTAGCTACTAAAAGAACAGGATTAAAAGTCGTTGTGTCATGAAAATTGATTGTATTAAAATTAAATACTTTTTGCTCCTTTTTTGAATAGATAATATTGATTGGGTATGATTGGGAACTATCTAAAGGCGACTTTACATCTTTATGAAAGACGATAACTTCCGTAATCATTGCCTTGATTTGCTCGTCATATTTTTTGAGATTTTCAGGAATAATGAGATGAAACATATTCGGAGCTAAATTCCCTATTTTTTGTCCTTGATTAGCTAATACAGGAATATGCTCCAAAAAATGATGATTGACAACCATATAGTTGTGACCGGGAACAGTCTTACCTGCTATCTTATATTCATGTAAGCTATAGCTTTCTGCCAAAATCCCACCCTCTTTTTCTGCCAATGTCAGTAAGTCATAGATAACTTTTCGAGATTTTTGATCACGTTCATTCTTTTCTTTTTGCTTATCAAATTGTCCTGGAATTAATCTAGTATTACTACTAAAGTATAATCGAGCAACGTTCGGAAGATTTTCCCAATGCGTCAGATTCTTCTCCAATTCTCTTTGAGAGACTAAATCCTTTATTCCATAAAGCAAAGTTGCTGAACAAAAAACAACCAATATAACTTTGATTAAAATGTTTAATACTACTAATTTTTTGAAAGGCTTCTTAGATTTTATTTGTTCTACTATGCTAGATAATCTGATAGCAACAGACAAGGATACTAGGTGGCTTATTAGTAAAAATAAAAGAATGAAAAAAGTTAGTATAGCAAAGACCATCCATTCTCTCGGCAAATTCCAACATGATATGATGAAAAATCCTAAAGCTAGTAAACCGACCCTTACTGACTTACGAACTAATTGATAAGGGTTTTCACCATGCAAGCGAAAAATGCCGATTTTTTTGATTCGGAAAAATAAACAAATAAATCAACTATAAATAAAATAAAAATTAGAAAAACGAGAATATATCCTAGTTCTCCAGAAAGAAACTGAAGAAAAAACTGGTTGAGAAAGTTTGTCTCCACAGCAGTCTTCAAGCCTAAATCATGAAACTTTTGGATCAATTTTTCAGGGATAGCTGCTTGTAGGTAATAACTTCCTATCGGGTTCTCAATTCTGAGTTTATCACTTCCTCTAATATGTTCCCTGGGCAACTCCTCCTTAAGATTTTTAGATTGCTGAGATGGGAAGGTGAAAATGGTTTTCTCAGGTTTGCCTATAGCAGAGGTCCCAAAAGATACTTTATAGATATCAATTTTATTTTCTTTTGTAAATTGTTCTAAGGTTTTATAGATTTTTGTGGTCGAATATTTTTTATCCCAATCAACCACCTCAATACTAGCCCTTGCCCCCGGCAAAGATAAATGATGGCTTTCTCTTATTAGTTGATTCATGTAAAAGAAAAACATCGCCAAGAATGATAATAAAACAATGCTATATATTTTTTTTCATGCTTCTCCTCATGATCTAAAAAATGGTGTTAAGGTAAAACCTTAACACCACAATTCTCTTTTTCAGGATATGATTCTTTCAATGAAAGACATATAATCTAATAATAATCCCAATAAGCTTTATTGCCAGAAGGTTTCCTTATTGTATAAGTGCCTAACTATTATCATGTGCCTTTGTAACCTAGCTTTTAGAAGCATATACGACCAACATTATTATTAATCCCGGGATCATTTTTGCTTGTCCAACGTGCTTAAACCTAACCAGACCAAAGATGCCCTGTTACTTCAAAAGAAAATCCATATGTTAAAAGGTAACAAGACAAGCACCACAAAATATTCTTTTCATCATAAGATAATATCTGTTAATGTCACATAAATAATTGATCTCATCACTTAACAAAAAGCACTAGTATACCTTAATGCATAAAAGAATTAATCATTTTCTTAATTATAATATTTTATTAAAAAATGCCAATCTCATTAATAGCCCAATTAATAGCTTTAGCGGCATCTTTTTTTATTTTATCTCCTTGAACGATATTTTGTAGTCATGTAATAAGCATCTGTGCTGAAATAAAGAGCTTGAACATACGAAAAGGCTCTCCAAAACGGAGAGCCCAATCTTAATATTAACGACGAAGTCCAAGTGATTGGATCAATTCGCGGTAACGGTTAACGTCTGTGCGGCGTAGGTAAGCCAACAAGTTACGACGGTGACCAATTTTTTTCATCAAACCACGGTATGTTGCGTGGTCTTTTTTGTGATCTTTAATATGAGTGTTAAGGTGGTTGATTTCCCAAGTAAGTACTGCTACTTGAACTTCAACTGATCCTGTGTCACCTTCGTGACGTGCGTATTGTGAAATGATTTCATTTTTTTTCTCTTTTGAGATTGCCATATTGTTTCTCCTTTTTTTGCTTAATCCGAGTCTTAGGATTGGCACTCCTAAAACCAAGAAAAAGTTGGTGTGTCTTACGACTTCTCTATTCTAGCAAAATAGCCCATTTAGGTCAACTGTTATTGTCATCATTTGCGAGCTCTGTTTGAAAAAAGCTGACGCAAGCTGCCTACTGACAAAAGAGCAGAAAGCCCTAGACTTGTTAAGGCAAAAATCAAAAACACACTCGTGATATTATCCGTAAATTGAGACAGCAGCTGCAAGACCAGTGCTGCGCCACCTCCACCAATATTACAGCCTATCAATACCAAAGTCGTAGCTGTGGTCAGTTGATGCGCAGGAATGTTTTCTGAAATAGAGTTAAAAACATAGATTACGCCAATGCTGTAGACAAAGCCGGTGAGTAAGGCACCTAAGGTAATGACCCAAAGGCTATTAGCCTGCCAAAGCAGTAACATCCCAACAGCTAAAGCAAAAGTTACCAAGGCCATCAACTGATTTTTACACAGTAACCATAAGGGGCTGAAGGCCACTCCGGCTAAAATCCCCATCAACATCATGGCACTCAGAATTAAACTGGCCTCCCCGGCTGTTCCTAATCCTAATTGATCAATAACCTGAGGAATTCGTAGGGTGTTTGAGGTATTGATTAAAATCACAAAACCTGCATAAAGGGCTATCCCTAAAATGTAATAGAGTTGTTTTCTAGACAATTTTTCTCGAAAAATATGATCCGAGACATCCCTTGTTTTTTTCTTTACCGCTGGAACAGCTAGCAGGTAGAGGGCTAAAATAACAAAACCAACTAAATAAATCAAAAATGCCCGTGACCAACCAAAAGCAATCAAAAAGCCAGCTAAAAAGGTGAATATGGCTGAGCCTAGAACCTCAACAGAGGCTCTATAGCCCAGCATGCTGATTTTTTCTTTGCCCGCAAAACGCTCACTGATAATATTAATCGCACGCGCATTGATAAGGCCTATGCCTAATCCAAGAAAGACACGCGAGGCCACCAAAATGGGATATGCCTGAAATAAAGCCGGCAGGCTCCCTCCACCTGCTAACAAGATCAACCCTAATATAATAGTCACTTTCTCAGAGAGCACACGGACAATGAACGGATTAAACAATAAGATGATTAAAATGGCAAAAGATGAGAGTGAAAACAGCAATTCGACATCTTGAGCTTGGTAGCCATTAGCCTGATAATACGCTATCATTTTAGGCAAAGCAGGTGAGACGGAAAACGGAGAAAGCAGCATCAAAGACAGGCTGAGAAGACTTACTTTTTTCATTAAAGGACTTGATTTCATAGGAATAACTTTCTTTTCTTGACTATTTTCTTACTTTCAGTATAATCAAAAGAAACTGATAAAACTAGGACCTAGGTCACAAAAAGCATATGAAGACGATTTCAGATAAAAACTTACTAAAACATTATTTACACAGCCAGCAATTGGACCGTTTTTTTCCGACCTTTGTGCATAGCCAGCTGCAGTTGGTTCTCTATGAAAAGGGCGAAGCTATTTGTATTCAGGACCAAGAATTACACGCCCTTTTTTATTTGGTAAAAGGCACCATCAAGATTGTCCGGCGACTTTTCAATGGCAAGGAGCACGTTTTGGAGTCACATTCTAGACCATCTATCATCGGAGATATCGAGCTGATGACCGACCAAAATGCCGTAACATCTGTCATTGTCCTAAAAGAGGCTCACGTTATCCAACTTCCTCTGACACAACGCACTCAGCTGTTGCAAGACGCGGCTTTCCTCTATCAAATTGGCAAAGGCCTTGCACAAAACTTTTACAAGCAAAACCTAATCTCTACTACCAATATGGGATATCCTGTCAAAGAGCGTCTCGCCAGTTATATTTTAGCCATTGCAGAAGATGGTCACTTTACCCTTAATACCAGTCTTTTGGCAGATAGTTTTGGAACAAGCTACCGTCACCTCCACCGCGTCATCAATCAACTGGTCAGCGATCACATCATTGAAAGGCTGGCCTTTAAACAATATACTATTACCAACCACCCGGCTTTAGTAAAGTTAGCCGTTCAAGAATAACGTGTTTCCTCTTTTTTTGAGCGCTCTAACACGTAAATACCGCTATACTAGTAACTTTTAAAAATAACTATTTTATGTTATAGTATAGCCATTCAATAAAATAAAGGAGTCAAAATGTCTGTACAAGATAAATTAATCAAAGCAAGTCATCTGATTACAATGGATGATATTATCCGTGAAGGGAACCCAACACTTCGGGCTGTTGCTAGCGAAGTCGATGCCCCACTGAGTGATGAGGACATCGTTTTGGGTGAAAAAATGATGCAATTTCTAAAGCATTCTCAAGATCCTGTCATGGCAGAAAAGCTAGGCCTTCGAGGCGGAGTCGGTCTCGCAGCCCCTCAACTTGACGTGTCAAAACGTATTATCGCTGTATTGGTCCCTAATCTCGATGACAAAGATGGCAACCCTCCAAAGGAAGCCTATAGCCTAAAAGAAGTTCTCTATAACCCTAAAATCGTCTCTCACTCTGTCCAAGAAGCTGCTCTTTCTGATGGCGAAGGGTGTTTGTCGGTTGACCGCACGGTGGAAGGCTACGTTGTTCGTCATGCCCGTGTCACTGTTGAATATGTAGATAAACACAGTCAAAAACACCGCATTAAGCTTAAAGGCTATAATGCTATTGTGGTACAGCATGAAATCGATCACATCAACGGGGTCATGTTCTATGATCGCATTAATGAAAAAAATCCATTTGCCGCTGATGAAAACTTGCTTCTACTCTAAACAGTTAATAAAGTAAAAAGCCCCTCTTTATGAACTGCACCCCAAA
>NZ_LHQM01000003.1 GCF_001302265.1 Streptococcus phocae
TTTCTTTTTTTTAATTATTGCTAATGCTTGATGCTTATTTTCCAAGGCAAAATTGGCTAAAGAGTTGTGTAATCAATTCATCAGGAGCAGCATCACCTGTGATTTCTCCTAGAATTTCCCAAGTTCTGGTTAAATCAACTTGAAGCAAATCAACTGGCATGCCTAGTTCTAGTCCTTCATTAACAGCTTGTAGACTTTGCACAGCTTTTTCAATTAAAGCGATGTGTCGACTGTTTGACAAATAGGTAGCATCTTGCTCCACAAGACCAGCGTTATCAAAAAAGAGTTGATTGATACGGTCCTCGATGAGGTCGATGTTTTGATTGTGCAAGACAGAGATAGGAATCACATCGTCAGGTAGTTGTTCACGTTCTATGACTTGTTCCAAGTCTGTTTTATTGAGCAAGATGATGCGATTGCTTGCTTGGCTGAGTGTCAGTAGGGTGCGATCTTGTTCCGTTAATTTTTCAGAAGCATTGAGCACAAGCAGTACCAAATCAGCTTCTTGGAGAGCCTTTTTAGAGCGCTCAACACCAATTTTTTCAACCACGTCATCCGTATCACGAATACCAGCAGTGTCGACAAGTTTTAGAGGAACGCCATTGATGTTGACGTATTCTTCAATGACATCACGCGTTGTGCCAGCGATGTCTGTGACGATGGCTTTTTCCTCTCTTAGGAGGTTGTTTAGCAAGCTTGATTTTCCAACATTAGGGCGGCCAATAATGGCTGTTGAGAGACCGTCACGTAAAATTTTACCACGTTTGGCTGTTTTTAGGAGGGTTTCTAGCAGGCTTTGAAACTCGATTGTTTTTTCTCGCATCAGAGCGGTGGTCATTTCTTCCACATCATCATATTCAGGGTAGTCGATATTGACCTCAACTTGAGCCAGTGTTTTTAGTATTTCCTGACGGGTATTGTTAATCAGTTGAGACAAAGATCCCTCGAGCTGTTTAACAGCGATATTCATGGCTTTATCTGTTTTTGCACGAATCAAGTCCATGACGGCTTCAGCCTGGGTCAAATCCACACGGCCATTTAAAAAAGCACGCTTGGTAAATTCACCAGGTTCCGCCATACGGGCACCTTGTTTCAGGAGACGTTGTAAAATGTCATTAGTGACAGCGATACCACCATGCGTGTTGATTTCAACCACGTTTTCTCTGGTAAATGTTTTTGGTGCTAGCATCACAGACACCATGACTTCGTCAACGATATTTTGGGTTTTAGGGTCGATGATATGACCGTAATTAATGGTGTGTGAAGCGACCTGGCTGAGATTTTTTCCTTTAAAAATAGATTGGGCAATGGGGATTGCATCTGTTCCAGATAAACGAACAATGCCGATAGCCCCTTCACCGAGAGGGGTTGAGATGGCAGCAATAGTATCAAATTCTTTAGTTATACTCATGTCCTCTATTTTAGAATAAGTTAAGTGATAAAGCAAGGCATTACCATTTCAAACCGAGCTTCTACTGGGCGAATTCCTTTGAGAAGTAAGATATTTTCATTAACAAGTGGGCGCTTTCATGGTATAATAAGGTGCTAGGAATCACTATTATTACAGGAGGCATCATGGAAGCACTTAAAAAACTTGCCGGCGTAACTGCTGCGCAATACGTAACAAATGGGATGACCATCGGACTTGGGACTGGCTCAACAGCCTATTATTTTGTCGAAGAAATCGGCCGTCGGATAGCCGAAGAAGGCCTACAAGTCGTTGGTGTGACAACATCTAGTGTGACAAGTAAGCAAGCGCAAAGCTTGGGGATTCCGCTAAAATCTGTCGATGACATCGATAGTATTGATCTGACCGTTGATGGTGCTGATGAGGTTGACCAAGCCTTTAATGGCATCAAAGGTGGAGGCGCAGCCTTGCTGATGGAAAAAATTGTTGCCACACCAACTAAAGAATACATCTGGGTGGTAGACGAGTCCAAACTGGTTGAGCACCTAGGCGCATTTAAGTTACCTGTCGAGGTTGTCCAATACGGTGCCGAAAGATTACTCCGCGTCTTTGACAAGGCAGGCTATAAGCCATCGTTTCGAATGGCAAATGGCCAAAAGCTGGTTACTGACATGAAAAACTTTATCATTGACCTCGATTTAGGCTGTATTGAAAAGCCCGTTGAGTTTGCACAGATGCTTGATGAAACCGTCGGCGTTGTTGAGCACGGTCTTTTTAATGGCATGGTTGATAAGGTGATTGTTGCTGGTAAAGACGGGGTCAAAGTCCTTGAATCAGCAAAATCAAAACATTTCTAGCACTAACATTATTATATAGGTTTTAGGGAGCCAACCGTAACCTCCCTTAGATTGGAGACATTATGTCAACATTTAATCGTATTCACTTAGTTGTTTTAGACTCAGTTGGAATCGGAGCAGCACCAGACGCTAATGAGTTCTTTAACGCTGGTGTAGCCGATACAGATTCTGACACACTGGGCCATATTTCAGAAACCGTTGGATTAACTGTTCCGAATATGGCAAAAATCGGACTTGGCAACATTCCACGTCCAGTACCACTAAAGACTGTTCCAAAAGAAGAGAACCCAACAGGTTATGTCACTAAACTCGAAGAAGTATCCCTAGGTAAGGATACCATGACGGGTCACTGGGAAATTATGGGCTTGAAGATTACCGAGCCATTTGATACTTTCTGGGATGGTTTTCCTGAAGAAATCATTACGAAAATTGAAGAATTTTCAGGGCGCAAAGTCATTCGTGAAGCTAATAAGCCGTATTCTGGTACAGCAGTTATCGCAGACTTTGGTCCACGTCAAATGGAAACTGGCGAATTAATCGTTTACACTTCAGCTGACCCAGTGCTTCAAATCGCAGCGCATGAGGACGTTATTCCTTTAGAGGAATTGTACCGAATTTGTGAGTATGCGCGTTCTATTACCATGGAACGTCCAGCTCTTCTTGGTCGTATTATTGCTCGTCCCTATGTCGGTGAGCCAGGGAACTTTACTCGTACTTCAAATCGTCATGACTACGCCTTGTCACCTTTCCAAGATACCGTTCTAAACAATCTGGCTAAGGCTGGCATTTCAACTTACGGTGTTGGTAAAATTAATGATATTTTTAACGGCTCAGGCATTACTAACGACATGGGTCACAACAAGTCCAACAGCCATGGTGTCGATACTCTGTTAAAAACATTGCAACTTCCAGAATTTACCAAGGGGTTATCTTTCACAAACCTTGTTGACTTTGATGCTAACTTTGGTCATCGCCGTGATACAGAAGGGTATCGTGATTGCTTGCACGAATTTGACCAACGCTTACCAGAAATCATTGCCAACCTGAAGTCAGATGACTTGTTATTAATCACCGCAGACCATGGTAACGACCCAACTTACGTTGGAACAGACCACACGCGCGAGTACATCCCATTATTAGCTTACTCACCTTCTTTTACAGGCAGTGGTGTGATTCCAGTCGGGCATTTTGCTGACATTTCAGCAACTATTGCAGAAAACTTTGGTGTAGAAACAGCAATGATTGGTCAATCATTCTTAAGCCAATTACGTTAAGTTAGCTAGTAGATGAGCTCATCAGTATTTTCTAAAAGCAATAAAACAGTTCATCAGTGTAAGTAAAAGGAGAGATATTCATGTCATTAATGACTAAAATTACGGAAACAAAAGACTTCCTCGCATCAAAAGGCATTACTCAACCTGAATTTGGATTGATTCTTGGTTCAGGTTTAGGAGAGTTAGCCGAAGAAGTTGAAAACGCTATTGTAATCGACTATGCAGATATCCCAAATTGGGGGCAATCAACCGTTGTTGGTCACGCTGGCAAACTGGTCTATGGTGATTTAGCAGGTCGCAAGGTAATGGCTTTGCAAGGTCGTTTCCATTTTTACGAAGGTAACCCTCTTGAAGTGGTGACTTTCCCAGTTCGTGTCATGAAAGCCCTAGGCTGTCAAGGTGTTCTAGTAACTAATGCTGCAGGTGGGATTGGTTATGGCCCAGGCACGTTAATGGCTATCACTGACCATATTAACATGACTGGTCAAAACCCACTGATTGGTGAAAATCTAGAGGAATTTGGCCCACGTTTCCCAGATATGTCAAATGCTTATACCGCAGATTACCGATCAGTTGCGCATGCTGTAGCAGATAAATTAGGCATCAAGCTAGAAGATGGTGTTTATATTGGTGTCACAGGACCAACATATGAGACTCCAGCTGAGATTCGTGCCTTCCAAACCATGGGTGCGCATGCTGTAGGGATGTCAACAGTACCCGAGGTCATTGTGGCAGCCCATTCAGGTCTTAAAGTACTTGGTATTTCAGCCATCACAAACTTTGCGGCTGGTTTCCAGTCAGAGTTAAACCATGAAGAAGTGGTCGAAGTGACGCAACAGATCAAAGGAAACTTTAAAGGGCTTATCAAAGCCATTCTTGCAGAACTGTAACCTAGTCGTTAGACTAAATGCTCAAAACAAAACAGAAAGGGCAGAAGAGTCCTCAACTGTCACCAATGGCAAAAGGCTATGGAACATCGTTTCCATGCCTTTGGGACTCTCTGTAGTATTTAATTATGTCTATTCATATTGCTGCTCAGCAAGGTCAAATCGCTGATAAAATCTTGCTTCCGGGCGATCCATTACGCGCCAAGTTTATCGCAGAAAACTTCCTAGAAGATGCCGTTTGCTTTAACGACATCAGAGGCATGCTTGGCTATACAGGAACTTACAAGGGACACCGTGTCTCAGTTATGGGGACTGGTATGGGCATGCCATCGATTTCTATTTATGCTCGTGAACTCATTGTTGAATATGGGGTTAAGACCTTGATTCGTGTAGGAACAGCTGGGGCTATTGATCCTGATGTGCACGTGCGTGAGCTTGTCTTAGCACAGGCAGCAGCCACCAATTCAAATATTATCCGTAATGATTTCCCGGAATTTGACTTCCCACAAATTGCGGACTTTGGCTTGTTAGATAAGGCTTACCATATCGCAAAAGAAATGGGTGTTACGACTCATGTCGGTAGTGTGTTATCTTCTGATGTTTTTTATTCAAACATGCCAGAACGTAACATGGCTTTGGGACGCTTAGGAGTCAAGGCTATCGAGATGGAAGCAGCTGCTCTTTATTATTTAGCTGCCCAGCACCAGGTTAAGGCTCTTGGAATCATGACAATTTCTGATAATTTAAACGATCCAACAGAAGATACCACAGCAGAAGAGCGCCAAACCACTTTCACAGATATGATGAAGGTCGGACTGGAAACTTTGATTGCTGATGCCTAGCATTGAAAAAACAATAGACATCCTTTTGGATGTCTATGCTTATAATCACGCCTATAAGATTTCTAAAGATTTGCCAGACTTTCCGCCAAAGGCTCTGTACTTGATTGAAGCATTGAAAGAAAGACGTGAATTAAATGTGACGTTTCTATTTGAACGTCAAGAACAGAGTCGCCCAATTGAGGAAGAGTATCAGGTCAACTTATTACTAAATGAGGTTAAAGCTGACGAACAAATCGCCAATTACTTGTTGGATTTAGAGGTCAAGGTTAAAAATGGTGAAATTATTGATTTTGTACGATCAGTTTCGCCCTTATTGTATCGCCTTTTTTTGAGATTGATCAAAGGACAGATAACCTCATTTGAGACCTATGTGCACGATTCCAAAAATGACCGATATGACACCTGGAATTTCCCTGCCATGACACAGGCAAACAATCCTATTTTCAACGCATACCTGTCAAAACGGCAGTCTCGCTATGTCACAACGGGAAGTTTGGCAGAATTACTGGTTTTGTCAGACCTTCCTCAAGAGATTAAGGACTTGGTGGTGTCACTACGACAGTTTGAAAAATCGGTTCGCAATCCACTCGCTCACCTTATCAAGCCCTTTGATGAGGAAGAACTACATCGGACAACGCATTTCTCTTCTCAAGCTTTTTTAGAAAGCCTCATTGGCTTAGCAACTTATTCTGGGGTTGCTTACAGCAGAGAACCGTTTTACTTTGATCAAATCAATACCATCATCGAGCATCAAATGTCACTTGTTAAGACAACTAAAAACATGGAGTAGGCTAGGCCTCTCCATGTTTTTTAGTGATTAAAGGCAATTTCTTCACCCAGGTACTTGATGAAACGCTCTCCCATTTTAGACAAATTAGCTTTATCATGCTTGAGGTAAACAATCTCAATCTCATCAGGAACATCCAGTGGAATGGAAACAATGTGATCACCATTGAGATTACTGTTTAAAACCCCACTAGCAACAGTATAACCATCTAAACCAATCATCAAATTAAACAAGGTGGCACGGTCGCTGACCACAATGGATTTGTGGTGTGGAATGTGAGAAATCATCTCCTCAGAGAAATAAAAAGAATTGTGAATGCCTTGGTCATAGCTTAGGTATGGAAAATCAATCAAATCTTCTAAGGACAATTTTTCTTTGGAAGCCAGAGGATTAGATTTGCTCACAAAGATATGAGGGTGGGTCTTAAACAGAGTAGTGGCAGTCAGGTGGCTGTCTTCAAATAGTTTTGTTAGCACGTCACGATTATAGTCATTAATAAAGAGCACCCCAATTTCTGAGCGAAAATTTTTGACGTCATCAATGATTTCCCAGGTCCTTGTCTCGCGCAAAAATAGCTCGTACTGTGTCATATCTGTTCGTTTAAGCAATGATACAAAGGAATTTACCACAAAAGCATAGTGTTGTGAGGAGACGCTAAACAGCTCACGACTGGCATTGTTGTTTTTATAGCGGTCTTCTAAAAGCGAGGTTTGTTCGATGATTTGCCGAGCATAGGATAAAAATTCGACCCCATCCTTGGTTAGTGTGATGCCTTTAGGATTGCGGTTAAAAATAGTAATGCCCATCTCTTTTTCCAAATCCTTCACGGCATTGGACAGGCTGGGTTGTGTGATGAATAACTGCTTAGCAGCTTCATTCATGGAGCCGCATTCGACGATTTTAATCAGGTACTGTAGTTGTTGAATTCTCATACCCACAGTCTATCCCAAACAGTCCAAAGAATCAAGTATCTTCTGTGATAAGGCTTTTTTTATTGATGAGAGAATTGTTGCATTTGATTGCCCTTTTAATTTTCTTGTGCTATATTAGTAGTATGTGTAGATATGAATAGAGTGAAACAAAAGGTGGTGGTCGCGTGAATGTCGCTGAAAAAAGTAGTCATCAAAAATTAATCCAGAAATTATTAGTCAGTATTCACTATTTGACCTTATTTAGAAATGAGTTGGTGCTCGTTGAGAAAACTCCGTCTATTTTAGGGAGTGATTTTCCTGCTCATTTGGTACAGATAGAGCTGACAGATATGGTCGAGATGGTTGATGCCTTGCACAAGCAACAACGCCTGATTGAATCGACCTTTTGGTATGAGGAGTCGGCCTTTAAACTCATGAATAAAACCTTGAATATTGTGGACAACTGGATCAAAGGGGTCGATGACCTGATTTTGCTTTGCCAGTCAAAAGAAGTGTTCCAAGCCATTTTAGGAGATAAAAGAATTCGTGTGTTTGGTGTTTTGATTGATGTCTTTTCGTCATTAAAAATCATTGTCATGTCATTGAAAGAAATGCCGCTTCCAAAAACGCTATCTCATCATATTGATAAGGTAAATGCTGAGGAAGAATCCTTCATGGTACAGTACAATGAGATGAAAAAAGCCTCCCTAGATTCTATTTAGACCATTGACAGCGGTCCTTAAAAAGAGTAAAATGAAAATCAAAAAAATAAAACCTTTAATTGAGTCCAGAGAGGCTAAAAAGGGTGTTCCAAAAAAGGTGTGAATCATTCTGCCTATATTTTGTCGTACCTCACCCTCTTTGGGTGAGGTTTTTTTGGAGGGTCTATGGCAAGTGTTGAACAGATGGTGATGGTTAATCAGACGGAGTTGGCAAAAGGTGTTTTTCAAATGACCTTGCAAGGACAGCTAGTGTCCCAACTTAAGGCAGGGCAATTTTTGCATTTATTGGTACCCGATTCGAGTCGATTGCTACGTCGGCCACTCTCGATTGCGAAAATCAATCGTCAAAGACATCACGTGACATTGATTTACCGTGTAGAAGGACAAGGAACCAAGATTTTTTCTCAACTGAAACAAGGCGCCACTCTTAGCGTCATGGGGCCTCAGGGGAATGGATTTGACACCGATTTTCTCAAGAAAGGGCAAAAAGTTCTCCTCGTTGGTGGTGGTATCGGCACCCCTCCATTGCTAGCTCTAGCTGAAGACTTGGCTCGTAAAGGGATGGAGATAAGAACTGTTTTAGGGTTTAGCAATAAAGAGGCAGTCATTTTGGTTGATGATTTTCTGAAATTTGGCAGGGTTGACGTCAGCACAGATGATGGTAGTTATGGGACAAAAGGAACTGTTTCAAAGATTATTGAGTCTTTTGATGCTAGCTGGTCAGCTGTTTACGCTTGTGGTTCCAAGGGGATGTTAACCTATATTGACCGATGCTTTGCAGATCATCCACATGCCTACCTCTCTACAGAGAGTCGCATGGCATGTGGCATGGGAGCTTGTTATGCCTGTGTTGTACACTTGAAAAATCAAGACCATGCTGCCAGTTTAAGGGTTTGTGAAGATGGTCCAGTCTTTAAGACAGGGCGTATCGTGTTGTGAGTTGCATTGAGAGAAAGGAAGAAAATATGAGCAATCGATTAGCGGTTACCTTGCCTGGGCTAAAGTTGAAAAATCCCATCATACCTGCTTCGGGCTGCTTTGGTTTTGGTCAAGAGTACGCCAAGTACTATGATTTAAATCAATTAGGGGCTATTATGATAAAAGCGACTACCCGACAGCCTCGCTATGGCAATGAGACGCCTCGAGTGGCTGAAACCCCCTCGGGCATGCTTAATGCTATCGGCTTACAAAACCCAGGTTTAGACGTGGTTTTGTCCGAAAAGCTCCCTTGGTTAGCGCAGCATTATCCAGAACTGCCCATTATTGCCAATGTCGCAGGTTTTTCAAATGAAGAGTATGGCTACCTTTCTCATCACTTATCAAAAGCTCCTAACGTGGCGGCAATTGAGCTTAATATTTCTTGTCCAAATGTCGATCACGGCAATGCTGGTCTGTTAATTGGGCAAGTACCTGATTTAACTTATGAGGCTGTGAAAGCCAGTGTTAGGCAGTCACAAGTCCCAGTCTATGTCAAGTTAACTCCTAGTGATTCTGATATTACTAGCATTGCCAAAGTTGTAGAGACTGCTGGAGCTGCTGGCTTTACCATGATTAACACCTTGGTAGGCATGCGGATTGATTTGAAAACGAAAAAACCAATTCTTGCAAATGGGGTTGGTGGCATGAGTGGCCCCGCTATTTTTCCAGTCGCACTAAGGCTTATTCATCAGGTTGCACAAACTAGTCGATTACCAATTATTGGAATGGGCGGTGTCGATTCAGCAGAAGCTGCCCTTGAAATGATATTAGCTGGCGCGCAGGCGGTGGGTGTAGGGACAGCTAACTTCACAAATCCATTAGCTTGTCCGAACATCATTGCTGAACTTCCTCATGTTATGGATCAGTACGGTGTGTCGACCCTTTCGGCATTAAGTCAAGACGTTCGTTGCCATTTGTAGCCTTCTTGAAAGAAAGCCTTTGACACGGTCCATAAAAAAAGTTATAATGGTTAAAATTTAGTTACCTTTAAGTGAGTCCAGAGAGGCGAACAAGGTCCGCAAGTAAAGTAGAGGGGAATGCCCTCTTAATTTCGTGTAGCCTCGCTTCTTTGGAAGTGGGGTTTTTTAGTTGCTTAGACGCTTATTTCTAAGCCAAATGAGAAAGGATTGATTATGCGTGAACCAAGGCCAATTATTGCTTTAGATTTTCCATCAGCAGCTGATGTCAAGACGTTTTTAGCACGATTTCCAGAGACCGAATCCTTGTATGTCAAAATTGGGATGGAACTCTATTATTCAGAAGGTCCAAGCATCGTGCAGTATGTCAAGTCATTAGGGCATCAGATCTTTTTAGACTTGAAACTGCATGATATTCCCAATACCGTTGCTTCAGCCATGAACGTTTTAGGGAGATTGGGCATTGACATGACCACTGTTCAGGCGGCAGGAGGTATCGATATGATGAAGGCGGCGCGACAAGGTCTCGGAAATGGTCCCACCTTGATTGCGGTGACCCAGCTAACCTCAACTAGCCAAGAGCAGATGCAAAAGGAACAAAATATCCAGTCCACCCTTTTAGAATCCGTCGTGCATTATGCTAAATGTGCTGTCGAGGCTGGCTTAGATGGCGTGGTGTGCTCAGCCCAAGAAGTAGAAGCCATCAAACTAGCAACCTCTTCTGACTTTGTCTGCTTAACACCAGGTATTCGCCCAAAAGGCACAGCAGTTGGCGACCAAAAGCGTGTGATGAGCCCTAGTCAGGCTAGGGCAATTGGGAGTGATTACATTGTTGTTGGTCGCCCTATCACACAAGCACTTGATCCGTTGTCAGCCTACCAAGCCATTAAGGCAGAATGGAATGCATCCCCTACCCAACACACCCTATCACAGAAATAAAGAGAGGTTTCCTATGACTTTAGCCAAACACATTGCATCAGATTTACTAGACATTCAGGCTGTTTACTTAAAACCAGAAGCTCCATTTACTTGGGCGTCAGGGATTCAGTCTCCCATATATACAGATAATCGGATCACCTTGTCTTATCCTAAGACAAGAACACTTATTGAAAATGGATTTGTTGAGCTCATACAGTCAAGTTTCCCAGAAGTTGAGGTGATTGCAGGAACAGCAACAGCAGGTATTCCCCATGGGGCTATTATAGCTGATAAGATGGCTTTGCCATTTGCTTATATCCGTAGCAAGCCAAAAGACCACGGAGCTGGTAACCAAATAGAAGGGCGTGTGCTCAAGGGACAAAAAATGGTTATCGTTGAGGATTTAATCTCCACAGGAGGTTCTGTACTTGCAGCAGCTTCAGCAGCTAGACGAGAGGGGGCAGAGGTCCTTGGGGTAGTAGCTATTTTCACCTATGAATTGCCACAGGCTCTGTCTAATTTTGAAAACGCTGATGTCACCTTGCACACGTTAACCGATTACTCGACCCTAATCACCGTGGCTAAAGCCCAAGGCTATATTGATGATGATGGATTGACCTTGTTGCAAAAGTTTAAAGAAAATCAAGCTGACTGGCAACAGTAGTAAGCCAGCAACCAGGAGCGTACAATTTTTGGTTAGCAAAAAGCTTTCTCATTCGATATTTTAGCTCTTTTATGATTAAATAAAAGAAAACTATCTCGCCTAAAAAACCGATTTGAGTTTGTCTCAACTAACGGTTAGCAGGTTACCTTATAAATCTAGCGCGTGATTAGAAAGTATTGATATGATTGATTTTAAAGATGCAACAGCAATGTCTCAGGCAGTCAAAACAAGCCAAGTAACACCTTTTGAATTAGTCTCTGAAACCATAAAAAAAACTCAAGCCATCAACCCGATTATTAATGCTGTTACTTCAGAACGCTTCCAAGAGGCATTGCACGAAGCCAAGCACATGGTAGTCACAGACCAACCTTTTGTGGGAGTACCCATTTTTTTAAAGAATTTAGGTCAAGAACAGTTAGGCCAATTATCAACCTCTGGGTCTAAATTATTTGAGCACTATCGTGCGACAAAAACAGACCATTATGTCCAACGTCTCAAAGAGCTGGGATTTATTATTTTAGGTCGCAGCAATACCCCAGAGTTTGGCTTTAAAAATATTAGTGATAGTCAGTTACATGGACCGGTCAATCTGCCCCAAGACGTGAAGCGAAATGCAGGAGGGTCTTCTGGTGGCGCAGCGGCATTACTTTCTGCAGGGATAACCCAATTATCCCCAGCCAGTGATGGGGGAGGTTCCATTCGGATTCCAGCCTCTTTTAATGGCCTGATTGGCTTAAAACCGAGTCGGGGAAGAGTACCTGTTGGGCCTGGCTCTTACCGTGGTTGGCAAGGAGCTTCTGTTCATTTTGCTCTGACAAAATCAGTTCGAGATACCAAACAACTCCTCTATCATTTACAGACCTATCAGCTAGAAAGCCCCTTCCCTTTATCGAAACTTTCTGCCCAGGAACTTTTTACTCCCAATAAGCGCTCTTTAAAAATAGCCGTTTACGATCGGTTAATCGATGGCAGTCCTATTTCAAAAGATGCTAGTCAGGCTCTGGAGCAAGCCTGCCAGCAGTTGATTGATATGGGGCATGACGTTTTTAGGTTAGAGCAGTTTCCTGTTGACATGTCACAAGTGATTCGTGATTACTATATCATGAACAGTGTTGAGACAGCAGCCATGTTTGCAACCATTGAAGCGTCAATGAAACGTGTGATGACAAAAAAAGACATGGAAATCATGACCTGGGCCATTTATCAGGCAGGAAAAAAAGTAATGGCTACGACCTATTCTCAGGTCTTGCAAAAATGGGATCAATACGCTGTTCAGATGGCACGCTACCATGATACATATGACTTGCTCTTGACCTTTACAACTAATACCCCAGCCCCCAAACATGGTGATTTAACACCTAGTTCAGAGTTGTTATCAAAACTGGCACAGGCTGAGACCTTGCCTTCTCAGGAACAGTTGGAACTGGTTGAGACCATGTTTGAAAAGAGTTTAGGAATTAATCCCTATACCGCCCTAGCCAACCTAACAGGACAACCAGCCATCAGTTTGCCAACTTATCAAACGGCCCAAGGTCTCCCGATGGGGATTCAGTTTATGGCCAGTAAAGGAAGAGAAGATTTGCTCTTAGCAGTAGCAGAACAATTTGAGCGCTCAGGACTGTTTCAGATGCCCTAGAATCATGTTATAAAACAGTTCATCTATTATACAGTAACTTTTCAAAAAGTGTGAGCGTTTCCAGACAGAATTTCTTCACTCTAGTGTTATACTAGGTCTATTAAGAAAAAAGGAGTTTTTATGAAAAAACAAATTGCTTTGCTTTCTATCGGACTTGCAGGTCTATTATTAACTGCCTGTTCACCACAAAAATCAGCCCAGGATACTGGCTGGGATAAAATCAAAGAAAAAGGTGTCTTAAAGGTTGCGACACCGGCAACTTATCAACCGACATCATATTATAACGATAAAAATGAATTGGTTGGCTATGAAATTGACATGGTCAAAGAAATTGGCAAGCGTTTAGACGTCAAAGTGAAATTCATTGAAATAGGTTACGACCAGGCGTTTACCTCTGTTGATAGTGGACGCGTTGACCTATCGCTAAATAACTTTGACATTACTCCTAAGCGTCAAAAAAAATACAACCTCTCAATCCCTTATAAATATGGTGTTGGTGGTATGATTGTCCGAGCGGATGGCAGTTCCAACATCTCAAAAGCAGATTTGAGTGACTGGAAAGGCAAAAAAGCTGCTGGCGCTTCTGGGACAGAATTTATGAAGATTGCTAAAAAGCAAGGGGCAGAGTTAGTAACTTATGACAATGTCACAGGTGATGTTTACCTCAATGATGTTGCCAATGGTAGAACAGACTTTATTCCAAATGATTTTCCAGCTCAAAAATTATTTGTGGATTACATCAAGTCGAAAAATCCCGACATGAATGTCAAGATGAGTGATATCCAGTACAATCCAACAGAGCAAGGCATTGTCATGTCAAAATCAAATAAAGTTTTGAAACAAAAGATTGATGCCATCATCAAAGACATGAAAAAAGATGGTAGCCTAGCCAAAATTTCAAAAGCCTATTATGCTGGTCAAGATTTGACAGTGCCTTTTGACAAAGCAAAGAAACTCCCTGTTATTGACACCAGTGATGTGGAGTAACCACTTAGCAAAGGAGCAATGCAGCTATGATTAACCTTAAGCTGATAGCTGATAGTTTAAGCTTTGTTTTAGCAGGGTTACCTTATACTTTAGGCATTTCAGGTCTAAGTTTTGTATCAGGTCTGTTAATAGGCTTGTGTTTGGCCTTGGTTTCAAGAGGCAAAAATCAACTTATCAACCACCTGGTTCGGGCTTATATTTCGGTCATGCGTGGCGTGCCGATGATAGTCGTGCTATTTGTTTTGTATTTTGGACTTCCCTATTATGGATTAGAGTTACCAGCTTTGCTTTGTGCCTACATCGGTTTTTCACTGGTCAGTGCAGCCTATATTGCAGAGATATTTCGGTCCTCTATTGATGCTATTGATAAGGGGCAGTGGGAAGCTGCCAAGGCCTTGGGGGTATCTTATTCTAGTATTACGACAAAGATTATCTTGCCCCAAGCCTTTCGAATAGCCGTTCCTCCACTGGGGAATGTGGTGATTGATATGGTTAAGAGTTCGTCTCTGGCAGCCATGATTACCGTTCCAGATATTTTTCAAAATGCTAAAATCATCGGAGGCAGAGAGTGGGATTACATGTCAATGTATGTCCTAGTTGCTCTGATTTACTGGACAATAGCTTTTGTATTAGAACGAGCTCAAGGCGTATTGGAGAAGAAACTACAATACCAATAAAAAGGTGACTTTAATGGTCACTTTTTTACTGTTTCAAGATTTTAATATCAAGGATTTGGTAATGATTTTTTATATGATAAAAGATAATGGAAAGGAAACGAACATGTTAGAAGTTATTTCAGAAGAGTTGCGGCAGTACCACTACAAAAAACTGGCCGAGTATGAACAAAAAAATGCACGCGCTAGTAAGGGAGGCATTGTTTTTACAGGCGATTCCTTAATTGAGTTTTACCCGTTAACAAAGTACTTTGGGACCAAACTCCCTCTTCATAATAGAGGAATTGCAGGTACCGATAGTCAGTGGTTATACGACCATTGTGATACTCAGGTTAATGCGCTAGAGCCAGATCAAGTGTTTATCTTGATTGGGTGTAACGATATTGGATTAGGTTTTGAGCTTTCTCATATTGTTAAAACCATCGTTGACCTCATTAATCGTATTCGTAGCCATTCTATTTATACCACTATCCATCTGTTATCCCTCTTACCTGTTTCTAAAAATCCTCAATACCAACAGACAGTGAAATTACGTACGAACGAGGTGATTGATGCCATTAATCAGGAGTTAGCGATGATTCCAGCTGTTGATTTTATAGACCTTAACAGCATGTTAAAAGATGAGAATGGTGGCTTGGCAGACCACTATACATTAGATGGCCTACACCTTAATGGCCTTGCCTATGAAATTATTTCTAAGCGCTTGAGGCAATCATTTTCAACATTAGGCTAATCAGATAAAATATGAAAAGAAGGAATCATCCTAACCTTTTTAGTGTATAATAGATAAGAAGGAGTTTTTATGAAATTTGAAAAAAAACAAGTCTTTTATGTCGTTCTAGCCTTTATACTTTGCTACGCTATCCAAGCAAATTGGGAGAATGGAACGAGCATTGTAACCACGATTTATAAAACGAGTCTGCCCTTTCTTTATGGTGCAGCATTAGCTTATATCATCAATATTGTGATGAGTGCCTATGAAAAAGCTTATAGCTATGTTTTCAAACGGTCTTCATTGGCGTTAAAAGCCAAGCGAGGCATTTGTATGCTTCTAGCCTACTTGACCTTTATTGCGCTCATTATCTGGATTATTTCGATTGTGATACCAGATTTGATTGCAAGCATTAGCACCCTGACAAAATTTGACACGACAGCAATTAAACAAGTCATTCATGATTTGAATCATAACAAATTACTAGCTCGGTCGATTGATTATATTGGTGGTGATGCCAAATTAACAGAGACCATCACTAACTACAGTCAGCAATTGCTACGACAATTTTTGGGCATTTTAACTAATATTTTGACCTCTGTAACAGCCGTTGCTTCAGCAATCATTAACGTTTTCATTAGTTTTGTCTTTTCACTATACGTACTTGCTAGCAAAGAAGACTTAGGGAAACAAGTCAATACCTTAATTAACACCTATACAGGACAATACGCTAGAAAGATTCATTATGTGGTTGAGTTATTACACCATCGTTTCAGAGGTTTCTTTGTGAGTCAAACTCTGGAAGCCATGATTTTAGGATCTTTGACAGCCATTGGCATGTTTTTATTGCAGTTGCCATTTGCAGGGACAATAGGAGTTTTAGTCGCTTTTACCGCCTTGATTCCTGTAGTTGGAGCCTCTATTGGCGCAGCAGTCGGCTTTGTCTTAATTATGACGCAATCAATGTCGCAAGCGATTGTCTTTATCATTTTTTTGATTATTTTACAGCAAATTGAAGGAAATCTGATTTATCCTAAGGTTGTTGGAGGCTCTATTGGCTTACCAGCCATGTGGGTTTTGATGGCAATCACCATCGGAGCATCCTTACGAGGTATTGTTGGGATGATTATTGCTGTACCATTAGCCGCAACACTGTATCAAATGGTTAAAGATCATGTGCGTAAAAAACAAGCCATACAAAAAGAACCAGTTTCTTAATCAGAAACTGGTTTTTTTATCGAATACATGTGATGGAGGGTCTTATATGTATTCAATCACATCTGATGACAGTAAATTGATGCCAAGAGAACGGCTCACAAGGTTTGGTGCAGATAGCCTAAGCAACCAGGAATTACTAGCTATTTTACTCAGAACTGGTAATAAGGACAAGCATGTGTTAGAGTTATCTGCCTACCTTTTAGAGACATTAGAGAGCTTATCAGACTTAAAAAAATTATCTTTACAGGAGTTGCAAACCTTAGCAGGTATTGGCAAAGTTAAGGCAGTAGAAATCAAAGCCATGTTAGAGTTAGCTAATCGTATCCAACAAGCAGAGCACGTGATGACTGATCGTGTTTTATCAAGCGCACAAGTTGCTGAAAAAATGATGCTGACACTTGGTGATAAAAAGCAAGAGCATCTCGTTGCCCTTTATCTTGATAGTCAAAATCGCATCATCGAAGAAAGAACAATTTTTATAGGAACTGTTCGCAGGTCTATCGCAGAGCCGCGTGAAATCCTTTATTATGCCTGTAAAAATATGGCAACTAGTTTGATTGTAGTGCATAATCATCCTTCTGGGGTGACAGAACCCAGTCCAAATGACTATCAGTTTACGGAAAAAATAAAACGATCCTGTGATTACCTAGGCTTGGTTTGCCTAGATCACATTATCGTTAGTCATATTGGGTATTATAGTTTTCGTGAAAAATCAGATATTTTTTAATTTAAAAATGATTCACAAAAAAACGAAAAAGCTCTAAATCTTCTTGACGACTGGCTTGTAGTAACTCTGGGTGCCACTGGACGCCGAGAAACTTGATGGCGGGATTATGTGATACCACAGCCTCAATAGTCCCATCCTTAGGATCACGGGCAATAACCGTTAAATCTTCTGCGACCTCTTTTAAACTTTGACGATGGAACGAGTTAATGAGAGATTTGTTGCCATAGATGGGGTACAAGACAGACTCTTCGTCAACCACCATTTCATGCGAGAGAAAATCAGAGGGCTCTTCTTGCCAATGGTTTTCGATTTTTTGATGCAAAGTTCCACCTAGAGCAACGTTCATTAATTGGGTGCCTCGACAAATCCCAAGAAGGGGTTTGTTTTGAGAAATGGCTTCCTTGATGACAGCTAGTTCAAAAGCATCGCGTTCTGGAGAAAAATCGTCGTCAAAAGCGTTTTTTTCCTCGTGATAATATTGAGGATGGACATTTTGTCCTCCAATGAGGATGATTTTATCTACCATGGAGACATAACGTTTTGCCGCTGCCTCATCTCCAATGGGCAAAAGTAGGGGAAGACCACCTGTTTCTGTTACTCCGTGGACAAATCCAGCAGGAACATAGGACCAAGGTAAATTATCTAAAGTGATGTTTAATCTTTGGTTGGCAGTTATTCCAATAATTGGTTTGGACATGATATCCTCCCTTAATCTAGTTGATTTTGGTTCATAAAGTATAATAATGTTTGTAGCTCACTGCTTAAGTCAACGGATTGCACAATGATTCCTTTAGGGACTTGCAAATGAACTGGGGCAAAGCTGAGAATACCACGAATACCAGCATCAATCAGTTGCTCAGCAACCTCTTGGGCATGAGTGCCTGGAACGGTTAAAATTGCAGTGTCTATGTTTTCAGACTCTAAACGACTTTTGAGAGTTGATGTCCCATAGATGGGAATCCCATCTTGAGTTTTTGTGCCGACGATTGGATTATCATCGAGGTCAAAGCCCATGGTGATTCGCATTTTATTGCTGTCATGGAAACGATAACGAAGCAGGGCGCGTCCGATATTTCCACATCCGACTAGGATAACATTAGTTGTGGAATGATCGTTTAGCAAGTCAGCAAAAAAATTCATTAGCTTAGAGACGTCATAGCCAAATCCTCGTCTGCCGAGTTCCCCAAAATAGGAAAAATCACGTCTGACGGTAGCCGAATCAATGCCCATGGCATCAGCAATTTGTTTGGAACTGGCTTTTTCAACCTGATCTGCATGAAATCTTTTAAAAATACGGTAATATAATGATAAGCGCTTAGCAGTCGCTTTGGGAATAGATTTGTCGATAACCACTTGAGTAGCTCCTTGTAATAATATGTTTCTTAAATTTATATTGTTACTATTGTAACAAATACTTTGTGAAATATGTAGTTTTTTGATTAGTTTATCATCTCTTGATGACTTTTGCAACAGATAAAAAAATAAGCTAGGCTATGATTTCCTAGCTTATGCCATTAGTAATAGGCTTAAGTCTTCTTTTAAAGAAAGTCGTAGAACATACAAATTTACCCAAAGCAGGGGCTGACGTATTCTGTAAAGAGTAACATCATTACGACAAGGCAGTTGAACCCTATCTTGTTTAGCTTAGGTAATGTGCTGTTGATTTAAATCAGTTTGAGACGTTAACGATTTAGTTCATTTGATTAACGCTCTTTTTTGATAAAAATATCTCTTTCTACTAGACTATCCATCAAGAAATAAAATTTCTCTTGTAAAATATGGTTATCTTCAGATTTGAAAATATTAACCAAACGTAGACCAGTTTGGTCAGTGATGGCTAGTTTAAAAGCATCTAGGTTTTTATGAACAGTTATTTTAAGAGGAAAACCATCGCCAGAATTAGGAACTTTTTCCAATAAGCGCGTTAGTTGATAATGCCCAATGGCAGTTTGGCTAAAGGTTGTATCTCGCAAAGTGTACTTTTTGATATTAGGGCTAATGTGATAACTATATTTACAGTCCTTAAGGGCGATTTCTTTTTCAAATGCCATAAGATCCTCCTAAGATTTCTTTCAGTTTTTTTGCTAATGCCTTCACTTCGTCAGGAGTGTTCTGCTCAGAAAAACTGATGCGAATGGATTCTGACAAGTGATAGGAATTTTTTCCAAAATAAGCTTCTAAAACATGGCTCGGCTCAACCGTACCAGCAGTACAAGCAGAACCAGTTGATACCGCAAAACCTGCTAAATCAAGTTTGGTTAGCAAGATGCTATTTTGTTGATTTGGAAAGCCAATGTTTAAGATGTAGGGAAGTGTGTGTTTGCCTTTATTAATATAAAAATCAAGGCCAGACAAATGATCTAGTAAGAGTTGATATAAGTATTGGACATGCTCATTATTTTGAGACATATTGGACATTGCCTCATCTAAAGCTTTTGCCATTCCGACAATACCCAAAAGATTTTCGGTGCTAGCCCGACGTTTTTCTTCTTGTTCACCGCCGTGTAGCAGTGCATCAAGCTTCAAGTCTTTCTGATAGAGAAAACCAACGCCTTTGGGGCCATGGAATTTGTGAGCTGACGCAGATAGTAAATCAATGCCAAGGTCCTCAGGGTGAAGAGGGACTTTTCCGATGGCTTGTACCGCATCAACGTGAAAAACTGCTTGATGATTACGGAGGATATCGCCAATCTCTTTAATAGGAAGAAGATCTCCAGTCTCATTATTAGCAAACATGACACTTACTAAAATGGTGTCCTCTCTTAAGGCAGCCTTTAATTGATCCAAGTCTATCTGACCATCTTTTACCGCAAGGTAGGTGACTTCAAAGCCAAATCGTTGCTCAAGGTAGCTCATGGTGTGAAGCACCGAGTGATGCTCAATAGCTGTAGTGATCAAATGCTTTCCCTTAGCTTGATTGGCAAGGGCATAGCCTTTGATGGCGTGGTTATTACTTTCAGTTCCACCAGAGGTAAACACAATATGACGCTCTTGGATGTCCAGATGTTTGGCAATGGATAGCCGACAATTTCTGAGGCACTTGTTTGCGTCACGCCCATAAGAATGAATACTAGAAGGGTTTCCAAAATAAGTTTGCATGCTTTCTGTAATCGTACTAATTACAGAGGAACTAAGCGGAGTTGTCGCTGCATTGTCAAAATAAATCATTGTTAGTTATTGCCTTTAGGGGTGTATGAAAACAGAGGGCTTAATGGTTTTCTTTCGTGTATACGGATAATAGCTTCGGCGATTAGCTCGCTGGCACTAACGTACCTAACATTGGCAGGGACACGATTTTTAGTTTGAACAGAATCGGTCACGATAATTTCTTTGATAGGAGCTGTTTCTAAAACATCTGCAGCCCCTCCGGCAAAAAGCCCATGGCTTGCTACGGCATAGATTTCAGTTGCACCAGCACGTTCTAATATTTTAGCGGCTTCAGCGAATGTTTTTCCAGTATTTAAAATATCATCGATGAGAATAGCTTTCTTGCCAACAACATCACCAATCACATAGCCTTCTTCACGATCAGCATCATCCTGTGCATAATCGATAATGGCAATTGGTGAGTCTAAATACTCGGCTAAATGCCTAGCACGTTTAATGCCAGAATTTTTAGGGCTAACCACAACAGTGTCTGCTCCAGACAAACCAAGTGGGCAGTAGTTCTTTGCAAAAAGAGGGATTGTAAACAAGTTATCTACTGGAATATCAAAGAAACCTTGTACTTGAACAGCGTGTAAATCAAGCGTTACAACACGGTCAATGCCAGCTTTTGTTAGCATGTTTGCGACTAATTTAGCAGTGATTGGCTCACGTGGTTTCGCAACACGGTCTTGTCGAGAGTAGCCAAAGTAAGGCAGGACAATATTAACAGAGTTGGCACTTGCACGCTTACAAGCATCAATCATAATGAGTAGTTCCCAAAGGTTATCATTCACAGGAAAACTGGTAGATTGAATGATATAAATATCATCACCACGAACTGTTTCTTCAATGTTAATCATGATTTCACCGTCGGAGAATTGGCGAGATGACAGCTTCCCGAGAGGGATACCAGCAGCTTCGGAAATTTTTTCCGCAATTGGCAGATTTGAAGTAAGTGAGAACAGTTTGATTTGCTTGTCAGCATATCGTTCAGTCATGATAGTTTTAGCTCCTTATTATTAGGTTGAACAGAGAATAAATTTTGGAAAGAATGTTCCAGTCTATTCGGGGTTATGAATTGATATTCTTATTCTAACAAAAAAACAGAAAAAATGCATTCTGTTGTGTCTATGAGTGGGTTAGCTTTTTTTTAGCGTCTTGCTAAAACGAGCCACCTTACTTTTAGCATATTTAAAGGCGATATTATGCTGCGCTAAAAAGTGGTCAAAGTCAATCTTGCCCTGAACAGGGTCGGTCACTTCTAGCTCTAATTCATAATCTTTAATGCTTGCATATTGGTTGTAGTCGAGCGCTAGTTTGCCGATTGGTGTGTCGGTTTCGCGACGAATGGTTGTGAGATTTCCGAAAGTTTTCAGATGATTTAAGTTTATGCCAGTTTGTTTTATAATATCAAGAGCAGGCGAGTCAGGTAACTGACCGTATTTGATAATAGTTTTGGCTTGTTGTAGGTCAAGTGATACATTGTACTCACGGTTACCAACCTCTTCTGGAACTTTCAAAGTCAACTCTGCACTGTTTACAAAGGTGCGAACCCGAAGAGACATTTTATTCGCTTTAAGCTCAAAGTTTTCGGTATCGATGTAGTAATTAGTTTGTGTGACCGGAGTAACGTGTGATAATTGGGATAGGAGTCGACTGTATTCATCCTTGGTAAGTAGGGTCTTGTATTCAATTTCTAGGTCGGTCATATGGAATTCCTTTTAAAATCATTTTATGCTATAATAAATTGTTATTTCAATTTTATATTAATATCCTGGGTTTGACAAGAAAGGAGAAGTAATATGACTTTAGATTGGGAAGAGTTTTTGGATCCTTATATACAAACTGTAGGTGAATTAAAAATAAAGTTGCGGGGCATCCGCAAGCAATTTCGCAAGCAAAACCGATATTCTCCTATTGAGTTTGTGACAGGTAGAGTGAAATCGATTGAGAGCATCAAAGAAAAAATGGCTTTGCGAGGTGTTTTAGAAGAAAACATCGCACAAGACATTCAAGATATTGCAGGACTTAGGATTATGGTCCAGTTTGTAGATGATGTTGAAGACGTTTTGACCTTGTTGCGCCAGCGACAAGACATGACAATTGTCTATGAGAGAGACTATATCAGAAACATGAAATCAAGTGGCTATCGTTCTTACCATGTTGTGGTGGAGTATCCCGTTGACACGATTGAAGGTCAAAAAAAGGTACTAGCAGAGATTCAGATTAGAACCTTGGCGATGAATTTTTGGGCAACCATTGAGCATTCTTTAAACTATAAGTATGGCGGTGATTTCCCAGAAGAAATTAGAAAAAGGCTAGAGTCAACAGCCAAAATTGCGTTTGACCTTGATGAGGAAATGCGTAAAATTAGAGAAGACATTCGAGAGGCTCAATTATTATTTGATCCCATAAATCGTAATTTAAGTGATGGTGTAGGAAACAGTGATGACACAGATGAATTATACAGATAAGGCAAAGCGAGTAGCTATTATTACCAATGGTAAATATCAGAGCAAAAGGGTTGCCTCTAAGCTTTTTGCCGTATTTAAGGATGATCCTGATTTCTACCTTTCAAAGAAAAATCCAGATATTGTTATTTCAATAGGAGGCGATGGCATGCTTTTGTCAGCCTTTCACATGTATGAAAAAGAATTAGATAAGGTCCGTTTTGTTGGTATTCATACGGGCCATCTTGGTTTTTACACGGATTATCGAGATTTTGAGGTTGATAAATTAATCGATAATTTGAGAAATGACCGAGGAGAGCAAATTTCTTATCCAATTTTAAAAGTTGAAATTACACTAGATAGTGGCAGAGTAATCAAAGCTAAAGCATTAAATGAAGCTACTGTTAAGCGTATTGAGAAAACAATGGTCGCAGATGTTATTATTAATCGTGTGAAGTTTGAAAGTTTTCGAGGTGATGGCATCTCAGTTTCAACTCCGACAGGCAGCACTGCCTATAATAAGTCTTTAGGGGGCGCTGTTTTACATCCCACTATAGAAGCGCTTCAGCTAACAGAGATTTCAAGTTTAAACAACCGTGTGTTTCGCACGCTTGGCTCATCAGTGATTATCCCTAAAAAAGATAAGATTGAACTAGTGCCAAAGAGACTGGGCATTTATACCATTTCTATTGACAACAAAACGTATAACCTTAAAAATGTGGTCAAAGTGGAGTATTTCATCGATGATGAAAAGATTCATTTTGTGTCCTCGCCAAGCCACACGAGTTTTTGGGAGAGGGTTAAAGATGCCTTTATTGGAGAAATAGAATCATGAGATTTCAATTTACAGCAGACCGTAGAACGAAGGTCAAAACCTTATTAAAAGGACACGATGTCTCAAAAGGTTTACTTGCTAAAATCAAGTATAAAGGCGGCAATATATTAGTAAATGGCATTGAACAAAATGCCATTTATTTATTAGACGTTGGTGATGTGGTGACGATAGACATTCCTAATGAAGAGCCTTTTGAAAAGTTAGAGGCTATCAGCCATGACCTTGATATTGTATACGAAGACGACCATTTTTTACTACTCAATAAACCTGTAGGATATGCTAGCATTCCGAGTGCCATCCATTCCAACACTATTGCCAATTTTATCAAGGCTTATTATGTTAATAAAAATTATCCTGATCAACAGGTTCACATCGTCACACGGTTAGATCGTGATACCAGTGGACTGATGCTATTTGCCAAGCACGGCTATGCTCATGCTCGTTTAGATAAGCAACTTCAACAAAAAGCTATTGAAAAACGATATTACGCGCTAGTCGCAGGATCAGGTAACTTACCTGACGAAGGCGAGATTATCGCTCCGATAGGAAGATCCGCAGACAGTATTATCACAAGGACTGTTGACCCCATGGGGAAATATGCCAGAACCAGCTATAAGGTTGTTGGCCGCTATGCTGAAAACGTCCACTTGGTAGATATTCGCTTACACACAGGACGGACCCATCAAATTAGAGTGCACTTTTCTCATATAGGATTCCCACTGCTGGGAGACGATTTATATGGTGGGCGTATGGATCTTGGAATTACCCGTCAGGCGTTGCATTGCCATTATATTAGCTTCAAACACCCATTTACAGAACGTCAAAGTCATCACACAATAAACTTGACAGATGACTTTGATAGCGTTATCATAGATTTAGAGAAAAATAGATAGAGGTTAAATAATGGGTATTCGTAACTTATTCGGTAGCTTAAGAGAAAAAGTTGTTGGCAAAAACATGAAGATTGTTTTTCCAGAAGGAAACGATGAGCGTGTGGTTCGTGCCGCAGCGCGTTTGAAATTTGAAGGACTTGTTGAGCCGATCATCTTAGGACAAGCAGAAAGCATTCGCAGCCTTCTGACAAAACTTGGGTTTGCTGATCAAGACTATAAAATCATCAATCCAAATGATTACGCAGAATTCGAAGCAATGAAAGAAATGTTCGTTGAAATTCGTAAAGGCAAATCAACTCTTGAAGATGCGGATAAAATCCTTAGAGATGTCAACTATTTTGGTGTTATGTTGGTCAAAATGGGATTGGCTGACGGTATGGTTTCAGGAGCAATTCACTCAACAGCTGATACTGTTCGTCCTGCTTTGCAAATCATTAAAACCAAACCAGGTATTTCAAGAACTTCAGGTGTTTTCTTGATGAACCGTGAAAACACGAGTGAACGCTATGTTTTTGCCGACTGTGCAATCAACATTGACCCTAACGCTCAAGAGTTAGCAGAAATTGCGGTCAATACTGCAGAAACAGCTAAAATCTTTGATATCGATCCTAGAATTGCAATGTTAAGCTTTTCAACAAAAGGTTCAGGAAAAGCACCTCAAGTTGACAAAGTTGCCGAAGCAACTCAAATTGCGAAAACTCTTAACCCTGAGCTGAATTTAGATGGCGAGTTACAGTTTGATGCAGCCTTTGTACCAGAAACAGCAGCTATTAAAGCACCAGATTCAAGTGTTGCAGGTAAAGCTAACACATTTGTTTTCCCTGACTTGCAATCTGGAAATATTGGATATAAGATTGCTCAACGTCTAGGAATGTTTGATGCCATTGGACCAATCCTTCAGGGCTTGAATAAACCAGTTAACGACTTGTCTCGTGGTTCAAGTGCAGAAGATATCTACAAACTAGCAATCATTACAGCAGCGCAAGCGTTAGAAAACTAATTGTGACAGGAGTCTAGCCATTTTAGACCGAGCCTCGTGATTAGTGCGCAAAAAAAGCAAGTTAGGGCATGCCCTAGCTTGCTTTTTTTAATCGTCATTACTAATAGATGGTCCTGAGGTGACATCAGACCAGCCCACAATAGCTTGTCCAGTTTCTTCTAGATAATGCTTTAGGAGGGGTTTGAAGTCTAAGGTTTGGTCATAAACCCCTAAGAATTGATCAGAAGGCCCGTGTAGCGCTTGATAATGCTGTACATAAATGTGGTCTAAGGACCCAGACGGTAAAAAGAATACTCGGCTACCATGAGGGGTTTCTTTTAAGTCTTGGATGACCCAGTCTTCGATTTTAGACGTGTCTTCTGAGAAAAAAGTACCATCAAACTGGTTGTTGGTCCAAAGGATTTCACCGCTAGAATCAGCTAACCGAACTTGTAAGGGGAGGTAGCGGAGAAAATTAGTCTCTAGCGATTGGTAAAAAACAGTCAGGTATTTGGTCAGTTTTAACAGTCTATGACTGTCTATCATTAATGGGCCACTAGTGTCAAAACCTTTTGTCTGCCCAGTCTCACTAAAATACAATATTGGGAGTTGGATTGAAAGACTTTCAAAAGAAAATATGGCATCAGCCTGTTCAAGTGCATGACTTTCTAGTTGGTCACTTATTTCTATATGAAATAGGTTATCAAAATGATGAGATAAACTGTTAAAAAAAGTTTGTTGATGGGCATTGCCTGACTCAATCAGTGCTAAAATATAAAGCGATTTTTTCATAAGTCTATCATACTTATCTTTTTTAGGTTTGGCAATGATTATGATTGTCCTACCAATCTAGCGTCAAACCGAATCGACGCTAGCTAAAACAGCCAAGGTGTTTGACTTATGGTTATAAACTTTCTATAATAAAACAAACGATATTTCAGATGTTATTGTGCTAAAAGCTGGTTCATTCTACTACTCAGTTGCATCTTCACACCAAACTATTGGAGAAACTATGATACAGTTTAATAACGTTTCTAAAACATTTGGACAAACCAAAGTGCTTCAGGAACAAACCTTTCAAATTAGAGAGCGCGAGTTTTTTGTCCTCGTTGGGCCAAGCGGTTCAGGCAAAACAACTCTACTCAAGATGATTAATTGCCTCATTAAGCCAAGTTCTGGCGAGATTTTACTTAATAATGAGCCACAGAGTCAATTACCTCTGCGAAAAATGCGATTATCAATTGGTTACGTGCTTCAACAAATTGCTCTTTTTCCTAATCTGACTGTGGCAGAAAATATAGCGATTATTCCAGAGATGAAAAACTGGTCAAAATCAGACATTCTGAAGAAAACCAAGGAGCTTCTAGATAAAGTTGGTTTGCCTTCACAAGACTATCTCAACCGCTATCCAAGTGACTTGTCAGGTGGGGAGCAACAGCGAGTGGGAATTGTCAGAGCCATTATTTCTCATCCAAAGATTTTATTAATGGATGAGCCTTTTTCAGCCTTAGATCCGATTTCACGCAAGCAATTACAAGACTTGATGTTATGCTTGCATCAAGAATTTGACATGACCATTGTTTTTGTCACGCATGATATTGACGAAGCTATAAAACTTGGGGACCGTGTGGCGGTGTTGAATGAGGGTCAAATTGTCCAGTTAGATCAGCCTGAAACTATTATGGCACATCCTGCTAATGATTTTGTAGCTAGCTTGTTTGGAGGTGCCAATCATGCCTAGTATATTTACAACCTTTCAAGAACGGTTTAGCGAGTGGCTTAGAGCTCTTGGAGAGCATTTGCAAATTTCCTTGCTTTCTTTGCTGATTGCCTTGTTTATCGGTATTACGTTGGCTATTTTATTGAGTAAAAGCAAACGATGGTCAGATATTGTTTTGCAACTCACAGGCGTTTTTCAGACCATTCCCTCATTAGCCTTACTAGGATTGTTCATTCCACTGATGGGAATCGGGACCATACCTGCTGTAACAGCTCTCGTCATTTATGCGATTTTTCCAATTTTACAAAACACCATTACTGGTTTAAATGGAATAGACTCTAGTTTAGTTGAAGCAGGGATAGCTTTTGGCATGAACAAGTGGGAACGGCTAAAAACCTTTGAAATACCAATTGCCATGCCTGTTATCATGTCTGGAGTAAGGACATCTGCAGTCATGATTATTGGGACGGCCACCTTGGCATCTCTAATTGGAGCTGGTGGTTTGGGCTCATTTATTTTATTAGGCATTGATCGCAATAATGCGGATTTAATCTTAATAGGAGCGATTTCATCAGCCTTACTGGCCATTTTTTTCAACAGTCTCCTACATTATTTGGAAAAAGCGTCTTTAAAACGCATTGTTGCTTCTTTTTGTTTGATTTTACTGGGGCTACTAGCTTCTTATTTCCCTGTTATCCATAAGCAAATGATGGCTAAAACAGACACTATTGTGATTGCAGGAAAATTGGGAGCAGAGCCTGATATTTTGATTAATCTGTATAAGGAATTAATTGAAGAAAAATCGGACATACAAGTGACCTTAAAATCCAATTTCGGAAAAACCAGTTTTTTATACGAAGCTCTAAAGTCAGGCGATATTGATTTATACCCTGAATTTACAGGAACTATCGTATCAAGCTTACTAAAAGATAAACCAGGTTTGTCAAAGGGCGCTGAGAAAGTTTATCAAGACGCTAAAAAAGGTGTTGCACAACAAGATCAGTTGGTGTTATTAAAACCTTTTGGGTATCAAAACACTTATGCTGTTGCCATGCCTAAACAATTAGCTAGCGATTATGGCATCGTGACAATTTCTGATTTAAAATCTCATAGTAATAAACTTAAAGCTGGCTTTACCCTTGAATTTAAGGACCGCAAAGATGGTTACAGGGGCATGAAAGAAGCTTATGGGTTAGACTTATCAGTTGTTACCATGGAGCCTGCTCTTCGCTACCAAGCCATACAGTCTGGTGACATTCAAATCATGGATGCCTACTCTACAGATGCAGAGCTCAAAAAATATGACTTGCAAGTTTTAGAGGATGATCAACAACTCTTTCCGCCCTATCAAGGTGCTCCATTAATGAGAGAGACGTTAATCAAAAAACATCCTGAGTTAAAGGCGATTTTAAACCAATTGGCAGGTAAAATCACAGAACAAGAGATGCAAGACATGAATTATAGAGTCTCTGTTAAGGGAGAATCTGCTAAAAATGTGGCGCGTGAATATTTGCAAAAGGAAAAGCTGATTTCCGATTAAAAGGAAATTGGTGGCAATGTTTTCATATGATGCGTTAAACCTCCCCCTGATTCAGGGTGAGGTTTTTTGCATAAAAAACGAACATTTTTTTGAATTTTAAATCATTTTTTGACAATATGTAAACAAAATCATAAAATTAAAATGGAAAGATAAGTTTTATCTAGCGATGCCTCTTTTATTAGAGGTTATAGGAAGGTCATTACAGATACAGTCGTTTAAAGTATTGCAGACGACGAAAAAGAGAACAGAAATGTTTAATGACATGCCCGTATTTGATTATGAGGATATTCAGTTAATTCCAAACAAGTGCATTATCACCAGTCGGTCGCAAGCAGATACGACAGTGACCTTAGGAGGGCACACCTTTAAATTACCGGTAATTCCTGCAAATATGCAAACTATTATTGATGAGGCTCTTGCAGAGCAACTGGCAAAATCGGGATATTTTTACATCATGCACCGCTTTGATGAAGCGAGTCGCAAACCGTTTATTAAACGGATGCACGCGCAGGGGTTGATTGCTTCTATTTCAGTAGGGGTTAAACGAGCAGAATATGATTTTGTATCATCGTTAGCAGATGATGCGCCAGAGTTTATCACCATCGATATTGCTCACGGTCATGCGACAAGTGTTATCGAGATGATTCAGCACATCAAAGCAGTTTTGCCTGATACCTTTGTAATTGCAGGAAATGTAGGCACTCCCGAAGCCGTACGTGAGTTGGAAAATGCAGGTGCAGATGCTACCAAGGTTGGCATTGGGCCAGGAAAGGTTTGCATCACTAAGGTTAAAACAGGTTTTGGGACAGGCGGTTGGCAGCTAGCAGCCCTACGCTGGTGCGCCAAAGCGGCTCGTAAACCAATCATCGCCGATGGTGGGATTCGAACTCATGGGGATATTGCCAAATCTATTCGCTTTGGAGCTAGTATGGTCATGATTGGCTCGCTCTTTGCTGGGCACATAGAGAGTCCTGGAAAACTGGTTGAAAGTGATGGCCAGTCCTTTAAAGAATACTATGGCTCAGCTTCTGAGTATCAAAAAGGGGAGCATAAAAATGTCGAGGGTAAAAAGATTTTGCTCCCAGTTAAGGGGCATTTGGCAGACACCCTACAAGAAATGCAACAAGACCTGCAGTCTGCTATCTCTTACGCAGGGGGCAAAGAACTAGAGAGTCTGCGCCATGTTAACTATGTGGTAGTGAAAAACTCTATTTGGAATGGTGATACGATTTAAGATTTCCTATTGAAAAAAATCATAATCGTGATACAATATTAACATTGTTATCACAATAAATTGAATAACGACTACTTATTTATGCTGTGAATTGGCGCAGCGTCTCTACAAGACACCTTAATGTCTAACAATAAGTAAGCTTTTAAGCTTGCTTGGTATTAACCTTGCAAAGCAGATATCTTTGGATATCGCTTTGCGGCAAGCTTTTTTCTATTTTATCAAAGGAGACTTATGAAATTACTTGAAGAACGCATCTTAACTGATGGCAATATTTTAGGAGACAACATCTTGAAGGTAGATAATTTTTTAACTCACCAGGTTGATTACCGACTGATGAAAGAAATCGGCAACGTTTTTGCTGAGCGTTATGCTGATGCTGGTATTACCAAGGTAGTGACGATTGAGGCTTCAGGAATTGCACCTGCAGTTTATACAGCAGAAGCTTTAGAAGTGCCGATGATTTTTGCTAAAAAACACAAAAACATCACCATGACTGAAGGTATCTTGACAGCAGAAGTGTACTCTTTTACGAAACAAGTGACCAGCACCGTTTCTATTGCAGGTAAGTTTTTATCACAAGAAGACAGGGTCTTAATTGTTGATGATTTCCTGGCCAATGGTCAGGCAGCAAAAGGGTTGATAGAGATTATTCATCAAGCGGGTGCCCAAGTAGTTGGAGTGGGTATTGTCATTGAAAAATCATTCCAAGATGGTCGTCAATTGCTCGAAGATATGGGAGTTGAGGTCACATCATTAGCGCGCATCAAGTCATTTGAACAAGGAACATTAAAGTTCATGGAAGCTGATGCCTAATGACACATTCCATTAAACAAGATCATTCACATTCACAGTCAGCAGTTCTTGGTTTGCAACATGTGTTGTCTATGTATGCAGGATCCATACTTGTGCCAATCATGATTGCAGGGGCTTTGGGTTACTCAGCAAAAGAGCTAACCTATCTGATTTCAACTGATATTTTCATGTGTGGGATTGCGACCTTGCTACAACTCAAACTCACAAAACACACTGGTGTAGGATTGCCTGTTGTATTAGGATGTGCTTTCCAGTCTGTGGCTCCATTATCAATTATTGGAGCCCAACAGGGCTCTGGTGCCATGTTTGGTGCCTTAATTGCCTCAGGGATTTACGTTATCCTTGTAGCTGGTATTTTCTCAAAAATTGCTCGCTTTTTCCCTCCTATTGTCACAGGATCAGTTATTACTGTAATTGGACTAAGCTTGGTAGGCGTAGCGATGGGCAATATGGGAGATAATGCCGAATCACCAAGTGCTCAAAGCATGGTACTGTCCTTGCTTACCATCTTAGTGATTTTATTGGTTCAAAAGTTTACCAAAGGGTTTGTCAAATCCATTTCTATCCTCATTGGACTAGTTGTAGGAACTGTTATTGCTGCCTTTATGGGATTGGTTGACACCACACCAGTTATTCAAGCGACTTGGATTCATATTCCAACACCATTTTATTTTGGCATGCCAACGTTTGAAATCACTTCGATTGTGATGATGTGTATTATTGCGACAGTTTCCATGGTTGAGTCAACCGGTGTTTATTTGGCACTTTCTGATTTGACACAAGACCCATTAAATGAAACACGTTTACGCAACGGGTATCGCTCTGAGGGGATTGCCGTATTACTCGGTGGCTTATTTAACACTTTTCCATATACCGGATTTTCACAAAATGTTGGCCTGGTGCAGATTTCTGGGATTAAAACGCGTCGTCCCATCTACTATGCAGCAGCTATCTTAGTGGTTATTGGATTATTGCCAAAATTTGGTGCCATGGCTCAAATGATTCCGAGTCCTGTTCTTGGTGGTGCTATGTTGGTATTGTTTGGAATGGTAGCCCTACAAGGGATGCAAATGCTCAATCGCGTTGATTTTCAACATAACGAACACAATTTTATTATTGCTGCGGTTTCCATTTCTGCAGGATTAGGGTTTAACGGCACGAATCTCTTTGCAAGTTTGCCAGCAACAGCTCAAATGTTTCTAACAAATGGTATTGTGATAGCGACATTGACCTCTGTCACCTTAAACCTTATCCTAAATGGCAAAGACAAGTCCTAATCTCATTCATAAGTCAATAGATTGACTCAAAAAGTTGTACGAAAAATGACCTAGCTTTATACAGAGCTAGGTCATTTTTGTTTGTAAAAAAAACAGGTGTTGTCACAAAGCATATCATATTTTTTGTGAATAGAAATTGTTAGGTTTAGCTGTAAAGCAGTCGGAATTGTTTTTGTAGGCCATCAGAAACCAGTATTTGATGATTTCTAGTGATGATAATGCCACCTAAGTCATCACGATTATTTAAAAAGGACAAAACAAGTCTGGTATCGAGACCAAATAAACGTGTTGCCCAAGTATCGCTTTCGGTAGCTGATGGCGCAACAATTGTCAAACTTGCCATATCTGTTTTGATGGGATAGCCTGTATGAGGGTCTAACAGGTGATGATAATTCTTGCCTTGAACGTGAAAATGCCTCTCGTAGATGCCAGAAGTTACAACTGATTGATTGTTTGTTTTAAGAATACCAAGGTGTTTGCCTCTTTCGGCATTCGGTTTTTGGATGCCGATATAAAAAAGACCGTCCGTTCTTTTAGGATTTAGCCCATGAGTGAGAACATTTCCCCCTAAATTAATCATGGCAGCATCAATACCATCCTCAATAAGGTAAGTCATGACTTGATCTGCAATATACCCCTTAGCTAAGGCCCCCAAATCAAGAGCCATTCCCTTTTGTCTCAGATAGACACTTTGTTGCTTTTTATTCAACAAAATTTGGCTAGGATCAGTCAATGCCAATTGTTTCGAGATGACATCTTGACTAGGGACCTTAGCATCTGAGAAACCAATCCGCCAAGTTTGAACCAGTGGACCAATAGCGATGTTTAGATTACTAAAGTCTGCTAGACTGTGCTTTTTCCCAAGGCTGATTAGGACAAATAAATCAGGGTGTACGGTGATTGGCTTAATGCCCGCTGCCTGATTGATTGCCATTAACTCCGAGGTAGCATCGTTAGCAGAAAATCGATTTTTATAGAGCGTTAACAAGTCCCGGACCTTGATTAATTGCTGCGGAGCTCTTTGGGACATTATCTGAATATCAATAACAGTTCCCATTAATTTTATTTGATCAGTGACAAACATATTTCCTCCAAAGAGACATAAAAAACCCACCAAAATAGTGGGAAAAGATAATTATTTGGTTTTCATCTCACCATGTGGGAAATAAGTCCCTTCTGGAAGGTCATTGATGAAAACGTGAATGTTTTCTTTAGGTGCTTTAGCAATGCGAGAAACCACTTCAGTGACTTCGCGAGCAAGTTCTACTTTTTGCTCTTGGCTACGTCCTTCAAACAAATCGATTTTAATAAACGGCATGTGCATTCTCCTTTTTTTGATAATTCTATTTTATCATGTTCATCCTGAAATGACTATGAGGAAACCCGTTTTCCCAAAATGACAGCAGTTATGTCAAAAAACTTGAAAATGATATGCTATATTTTCAAGTGCAGTAATCGCCAAATAATGACAAATATGATAGAATGGATAGGATAAAACTAGAAGGTAGGTTCTCCATTTTGGCTCAACTCTATTATAAATATGGGACAATGAATTCAGGCAAAACCATTGAAATATTGAAGGTAGCTTATAACTACGAGGAACAAGGAAAGCCAGTCGTTATTATGACTAGTGCGCTTGACACTCGAGATGGTTTTGGTGTGGTTTCGAGCCGAATTGGTATGCGTCGTGAGGCTGTCCCAGTCACACACGATATGGATATTTTTGATTATGTAGCTCAGATAAATCCATTGCCTTATTGTGTTTTGATTGATGAAAGCCAGTTTTTAAGTAAGCAAAACGTTTATGAATTGGCACGTGTTGTAGACGAGTTAGAGGTGCCAGTAATGGCTTTTGGCTTGAAAAATGATTTTCAAAACGAACTATTTGAGGGCTCTAAGTATTTGTTGCTCTTAGCTGATAAAATCGAAGAAATAAAGACCATCTGTCAGTATTGTAGCAAAAAAGCTACAATGGTTTTAAGAACAGATAATGGAAAACCTGTCTATGAGGGTGCACAAATTCAAATTGGTGGTAACGAGACCTATATTTCAGTTTGTCGCAAGCACTATTTCCATCCACCTGCATTAACTAGCATGCAAGGAACATCATTAAAAATAGAAGAGGAGAAGCACACTAATAATGAGTATTTATGATCAATTACAATCTGTTGAGGATCGCTATGAGGAGTTAGGGGAACTGCTTAGTGACCCAGCAGTTGTTTCAGATACCAAGCGCTTTATGACCCTGTCAAAAGAAGAAGCAAGCACACGCGAAACAGTGGCTGCTTATCGTAAATACAAGGACATTATCCAATCTATTTCAGATGCTGAGGAGATGATTAAAGAGTCTGGCGGCGATCCTGAAATTGAAGAGATGGCTAAAGAAGAACTCAAAGAGTCAAAAGCAGCTAAAGAAGAGTACGAAGACAAATTAAAAATTCTATTATTGCCAAAAGATCCCAACGATGACAAAAATATTATCTTGGAAATTCGTGGGGCAGCAGGTGGTGATGAGGCTGCACTTTTTGCAGGAGATTTATTGGGCATGTACCAAAAATTTGCAGAGAGCCAAGGCTGGCGCTTTGAAGTCATGGAAGCTTCGTATAATGGCGTTGGCGGCATCAAAGAAGTGGTGGCAATGGTTTCAGGACAAGCCGTTTATTCAAAATTGAAGTATGAATCAGGAGCGCACCGGGTTCAGCGTGTTCCTGTCACAGAAAGCCAAGGGCGAGTTCACACCTCTACGGCGACAGTTTTGATCATGCCAGAAGTCGAGGATGTTGAATACGATATTGATCCTAAAGACTTGCGCATTGATATCTACCACGCGTCAGGTGCCGGCGGACAAAACGTCAATAAGGTTGCAACAGCTGTTCGTATCGTTCATATTCCAACCAATATAAAAGTTGAAATGCAAGAAGAACGGACTCAGCAAAAAAATAGAGATAAGGCTATGAAAATCATCCGAGCGCGCGTGGCTGACCACTTTGCACAAATCGCCCAAGACGAACAAGATGCTGAGCGTAAATCCACCATCGGTACAGGTGACCGTTCTGAGCGAATTCGCACCTATAATTTTCCACAAAACCGTGTCACCGATCACCGTATCGGTCTAACCCTGCAAAAATTAGACACGATTTTATCAGGTAAGATGGATGAAATTGTCGATGCTCTTATCATGTATGACCAAACACAAAAATTAGAATCACTAAATAACTAATGAATTACGCCAAACAAATCCGTTTCTACGAAGACAAATTGGAACAACTAGGTGAGGACAAAGAAAACCTCGCCTATGTTTTTAAAGAACTCAAACAGTGGACTAGTCTGGATTTCCTTTTGCACCAAAATCAACCCGTGACAGCTGAAGATCTTGAAAAGCTAGAACAAATATTTTCAGCTCTAAGTCAGCACAAGTCACCGCAGTATATTACAGGCAGAGCTTATTTTAGAGACCTGATACTAGCCGTTGATGACCGTGTGTTGATTCCTAGACCAGAGACAGAAGAGCTCGTGGAGCATATTTTAGCAGAAAATAAATCACGTTTTGTCAGAGTGTTAGATATTGGTACAGGGAGCGGTGCGATTGCCATTGCACTCAAAAAAGAAAGACCTGATTGGAAGGTTACGGCTTCTGATATTTCTACAGATGCGCTAGCAGTTGCTCGGAAAAATGCGGTAGCTCAACAAGTTGATGTGACCTTTATCCAATCGGATGTCTTTGAACACATTTCAGGACAGTTTGATATAATCGTCTCTAATCCCCCCTATATTGCTCACCAAGATCAAAAAGAAGTGGGATTGAATGTTTATCATTCAGAGCCACATTTGGCATTATTTGCAGATGAGAACGGCTTAGCCATTTATCGTCAGATTATCGAAACAGCCCATTCTTATCTCGCACCAAATGGAAAACTGTATTTTGAGATTGGTTACAAGCAAGGACTTGACATTAAGCATCTTATTAATCAATCATTCCCGCAAAAAAGGGTTCGTATTTTGACAGATTTTTTTGGTAAAGAAAGGATGGTGGTCGCAGATGATCCAAGAACTGATTGAAACCATTAAATCAGGAGGTTCAGTTGTGTTGCCAACAGAGACCGTCTATGGTTTATTTGCACAAGCTCTCAATGAAAAAGCCGTTGATCATGTTTACCAACTCAAACAAAGGTCACGCGTCAAGGCTATGAATTTAAATGTAGCAGATTTTGACAGCATTTTGACCTTTTCAAAAGACCAACCGGCATATCTAAAAAAACTTTATGATGCGTTTTTACCAGGACCCCTAACCATTATTTTAAAAGCAAATGACAAGGTGCCTGAGTGGATTAATTCAGGCATGTCAACAGTTGGGTTTCGCTTGCCCAACCATCCAGCCACTGTAAATATTATTAAGCAGACAGGACCATTGATTGGCCCTTCGGCAAATATTTCAGGAAAGGATAGTGGAAAACAGCTAAAAGACATTTTGGTCGATTTTCATCATCAAGTTATTGGCTATGAGGATGACCAGTTCCTTTTGGGACAAGATTCAACTATTTTAGACCTATCAGGAGATGTGGCTAAAATTTTAAGGCAAGGCAGCTTGACCAAAGACGATTTACTGGCAAAAGTGCCAGAGATACCATTTGCTGATAATAGCTGATTCAGTTGATAGGCAACGAATTATCAGGCAATATAGCAGGGACCAGGTTCCATTCCCCGAGGGAAAAAGGAGAAAATAATGACTTTTAACAATGAAAACTATAAACAATACGACAAAGAACTCTGGGATGCTATTTATGCTGAAGAAGAAAGACAAGAGCACACCATAGAGCTCATTGCTTCTGAAAATATTGTGTCACAAGCTGTTATGCAAGCACAAGGCTCTGTATTAACCAATAAATATGCAGAAGGTTACCCTGGAAAACGCTACTACGGTGGTACAGAATGCGTTGATATTATTGAAAATCTAGCTATTGACCGTGCTAAGGAACTATTTGGCGCTAAATATGCTAACGTACAAGCCCACTCAGGAAGTCAAGCAAACGCGGCGGCTTATTGGGCTTTGATTGAGCCTGGAGATACTGTTTTAGGCATGGATTTGGCTGCAGGGGGGCACCTAACCCACGGATCTTCAGTCAATTTTTCTGGGAAAACCTACAATTTTGTGGCTTATTCAGTCGATAAAGACACTGAAATGTTAGATTACGACGCTATCCTAGAGCAAGCTAAAATGGTCCAACCTAAGCTAATTGTGGCAGGAGCTTCAGCTTATTCGCGCACCATCGATTTTAAACGGTTCCGTGAGATTGCAGACCAAGTTGGGGCATACTTGATGGTAGACATGGCACACATTGCAGGTCTTGTAGCCGCTGGGCTACATCCAAATCCTATCCCTTATGCAGATGTTACCACGTCAACGACCCATAAAACCCTTCGTGGACCACGTGGTGGCTTGATTTTAACAAATGATGAAGCTCTTGCTAAAAAAATCAATTCTGCTGTTTTTCCAGGACTACAAGGTGGTCCTTTGGAGCATGTGATTGCGGCAAAAGCCATTTCATTCAAAGAAGCTCTAGACCCAGCCTTCAAAACGTATGTAAACAAGGTCTTGGAAAATACAGCAGCAATGGCAGAGGTTTTTGCGAAAGATAGCCGTTTTCGCTTAATTTCAGGCGGGACAGATAATCATGTGTTTCTGGTGGATGTTACTGGAGTGATTGAAAGCGGTAAGTCAGCTCAACAGTTACTTGATGATGTCAATATCACTTTAAACAAAAATTCTATCCCTTTTGAAACCCTGTCTCCTTTTAAAACATCTGGCATTCGTATTGGTTGCGCAGCAATTACGAGCCGTGGCATGGGTGTTGAACAAAGTAAAGCTATTGCTCATTTGATCATAAAAGCTTTGGTGCACCATGATGATCATCTTATCCTTGAGAGCATTCGTCAAGATGTTCGTGCCATCACGGACGCCTTTCCTTTATATCAAAAGAAATAACTATGTTAGACATTTATATTAGACAATTGGTCATTCACCAATTTACTCCTAGCGATACCTCATTGATTTTGTCAGATAGCCTAGTCACCATTACACCAAGAATTGATGACTATTTTAGGAAAAAGCTGGCTAAAGTTTTTTCTGATGAGGCTAAACGTGGACAATTTGAAACAGACAATGCTTTCTTTAACTCTTTGACAGGAGACCTTTTGCCAGTTTCTAAGACAATAGCTGGCTTATGGCAAAAGGAATTTGTGATTTCAGAAGATCAAAAGACAAATGATCTCGTCTTTATTCAGTTTGATAAAGATGGCGAGTCCTATCTGGCTTTTTTGAGATTGTCACTCAAAGAAAACTTTGCACATTTACCCAATGATCATGAAAATCCAATAACCATGACTCAAAACAATCTTCCAAGCCCTTCACAGAGTCCTGATGAAGCCTTGGTGGTGCATTTGAGTAACAGACACTATTACCTCATCGAGAAACGTATCAAACATAACGGGAGCTTTGCCAATTATTTTTCGGAAAACCTACTCAAGGTTTCTCCAGAGCAATCTGTTAAAAAAAGCATCACAATGATTGAGCAAACAGCTCAAAAAATCGCCGATAATTTCAATCAAGACGATTTTGCATTTCAATCCAAAATGAAAACTGCTATTTGCAAACATTTAGATGAAGATGCGCAGTTGTCTCCTGAAAAGCTGGCTGATCAATTATTCGATAATAACCTGACAGCCCGCTTATCTTTTGTAGATCAAGTTAAAGAAGTCATTCCTGAACCTATTTCAGTCAGTGATATTGATCACTCTAGGCAGATTAAAAAGCGAGAAAACCAAAAATTATCACTGTCAAATGGCATTGAATTAATCGTTCCAAATGCTATTTACCAAGATGCGGAGTCAGTTGAGTTCATTCTTAATGATAATGGCACTTATTCTATATTAATCAAGAACATAGAGGATATTAAGAATAAATAACATGTTAAAATGGATAAAGCGTATCATCTTGTTAGCTGGTTTGGTCTTTGCAATTCATCAAGTGATGACTATCCGAGAAAGTGTCCACCGAGTCTTACAGTATAAGCAAATGGTGGAGCACTCACTATCAGAGAGTCATATCAGAGGAAATGTGGATCTTGTTCTAGCCATGATTTATACAGAGACCAAGGGCGGTCAAGTAGATGTGATGCAATCGAGTGAAAGCGAATCAGGGGAAACCGGATCAATCACCGATAGCCAATCAAGTATTGAATCAGGGGTCGCTTTACTGTCTCATAATTTAGTTTTAGCACAAGAAGCAGGAGTCGACTCTTGGACAGCGGTCCAAGCATACAACTTCGGGACTGCTTATATTAATTACGTGGCTAATAATGGTGGTGAAAACACTTTGGAACTGGCGAAAACTTACTCAAAAGATGTTGTTGCTCCTAGTTTGGGGAACCATTCCGGAGAAACGTATTTTTATTATCACCCCTTAGCCCTAGTATCCGGTGGAAAACTCTATAAAAATGGTGGTAATATTTATTACTCAAGAGAAGTGCACTTTAATCTTTATTTGATTGAACTCATGAGCCTTTTTTGAGTAATTAGGTCGTTTGGAGCCAAAAAACGGCAAATAAAAGAATAATAAGCTACATTGATTACTTTTAGAACATTTTTTAAAAATTCAGGAAAAAGTCGTTATTTTTCGATAAAATATATTTAGAAGCTCTTCTAAATCCAAAAATTACTAACTATTGTTGTTAAATACTCATAATTCATGAGTTATTTAGGAACAATAGTTTTTTAGTTCAAAGAAATAGAATTTTTTTAAAAAATAAATCTATTAAAAACGAAGCAATATATTTGGAAGCGCTTTTCATATGTGATATAATAGAGTCCTAATATAAATAATGTGAAAAGAGGAACGAAATATGAGTAAGATTGTTGTTGTTGGTGCAAATCACGCCGGTACAGCTTGTATTAAAACGATGCTAACAAACTATGGTGATGCTAACGAAATTGTTGTATTTGACCAAAACTCAAATATCTCATTTTTAGGCTGTGGTATGGCACTTTGGATTGGTGAGCAAATTGCTGGTCCTGAAGGGCTATTCTACTCAAACAAAGAAGAGTTAGAGTCACTCGGTGCTAAAATTTACATGCAGTCTCCAGTTCAATCTATTGATTATGATGCCAAAACAGTTACTGCTCTTGTAGAAGGCAAAGAACATACTGAATCATATGACAAATTAATCTTTGCGACTGGTTCACAACCAATCTTGCCTCCAATCAAAGGTGCTGCTATCAAAGAAGGTTCTTTAGAGTTTGAAGCAACACTTGAAAACCTTCAATTCGTTAAATTGTATCAAAACTCACAAGACGTTATTGAGAGATTGAAAAACAAAGATGTTAACCGTGTAGCAGTTGTCGGTGCAGGCTACATTGGTGTAGAATTAGCAGAAGCTTTCCAACGTAAAGGTAAAGAAGTTGTTCTTATCGATGTTGCTGAAACATGTCTTGCAGGCTACTATGACCGTGACTTGACTGAAATGATGGCTAAAAACATGGAAGACAACGGCATTCAATTGGCATTTGGTGAAACTGTTCAAGAAGTTGCTGGTGATGGCAAAGTTGAAAAAATCATTACTGATAAAAATGAATACGATGTTGACATGGTTATCCTTGCAGTTGGTTTCCGTCCAAACACAGCGCTTGGTGGCGGCAAATTAGAACTCTTCCGTAATGGTGCATTCGTGGTTAATAAACATCAAGAAACATCAATGCCAGGTGTTTACGCTATTGGTGACTGTGCAACAATCTATGACAATGCAACTCGCGACACAAGCTACATCGCTTTAGCATCAAACGCAGTTCGTACAGGTATCGTAGCGGCTCATAACGCATGTGGTACAGATCTAGAAGGTATCGGTGTTCAAGGGTCTAACGGTATTTCAATTTATGGCCTACACATGGTATCAACTGGTTTGACACTTGAAAAAGCAAAACGTCTAGGATTTGATGCAGCTGTTACTGAGTATACTGACAATCAAAAACCAGAGTTTATTGAGCATGGCAACTTTGAAGTTACAATTAAGATTGTTTACGATAAAGAATCACGTCGTATCCTTGGTGCACAAATGGTGTCTCGTGAAGATATCTCAATGGGTATTCACATGTTTTCACTTGCTATCCAAGAAGGGGTTACTATTGAAAAATTAGCCCTAACTGACATTTTCTTCTTACCACATTTCAATAAACCATACAACTACATCACAATGGCTGCTCTAGGTGCAGAATAATCAGTTGTGAAATAAAGATTAAATAACGAAAAAGAGTGATGCCACTTGAGTGGTTAATCACTCTTTTTTGATAAGGAGAAGGCATGGCCAAATTAGTATTGAATATTGCAATGAGTTTAGATGGTTTTATCGCTAGAGAAGATGACAGTTACGATTGGATTAGAGGGCATGGAACGGCCGTCTATGACACAGATTTACAATTTGATAATCAAGCATTTCTTGACAGTTGTGATACTGTTGTTATGGGAAGAAAGGCTTTTGAAGCTTGTGCGATTGATGAAATCGATTATTTTAAAACCAAAAAAGTTTATGTTATCAGTAGAAAATGGCAAAACCACGACCTTCCCAGCTTTGTTACTCTTGAGAAAGACCCAATCAGGCTAATTAAACAGTTAAAAAAAGAAGAAGGACTGATTTGGTTGTTTGGTGGTGGCCAGTTAGTGCAAACCATTTTAGAGTATCGCATGATAGATCATTATATCATCGGGATTATTCCTATTTTACTAGGACAGGGAAAACCCCTATTTTCAACAATGTTAAAATCAATTGAGCTAAAGCTTGTTGAGTCAACAGCATTGGACGGCATTGCAATGTTAAGGTATGACCCTAGAGAGTAATCAAAAACCCTTTATTTCCTGTTTCAGGAAATAAAGGGTTTTTATTTATATTTGATAAGAAGAGATAACTTTAGTTTTTAACTGCAGAAGCAAACTCTTCTTTTGCAAATGCTTCATCAATGATAGCTTTTAATTGGTTAGCAGATGCTTGCATTTGTTTTGTTTCTAATTCGTTCAATGGTATGTTAACTGGACTTACGATACCATAAGCATTAATGATTGCAGGTTGACCAATGTAGCAGTCTGTAACGCCTTCGTATTGACCTTCTTGAAGAACAGATACAGGTAGAACTGCATTTTCGTCATTAAGAATAGCTTTTGTGATACGAGCTAGAGAAACAGCGATACCATAGAAGGTTGCACCTTTTTTGTTGATGATTGAGTAAGCAGCATCACGAACTGATACAAAGAGGTCGTTCAAGTCTTCGTCGCTCATGTTACGGTTTTCTTTCAACCAGTCATCAAGTTTAATACCACCAAAGTTAGCATGAGACCATACAGCAAATTCAGAATCTCCATGCTCACCCATGATGTAGGCATGAATAGAACGCGCATCAACACCAACTTTTTCAGCTAGAGCTTGGCGGAAACGAGCTGAGTCAAGAGAAGTTCCTGATCCAATAACACGTTCTTGAGGGAAACCTGAGAATTTCCATGTTGAGTATGTCAAGACATCAACAGGGTTAGCAGCAACAAGGAAAATACCTTTAAAGCCTGAAGCTACGATTTGTGTTACAACTTCTTTGTTAATGCGAAGGTTTTTCTCAACAAGGTCAAGACGAGTTTCACCTGGTTTTTGTGGTGCACCAGCTGTTAAAACAACTAAATCAGCATCATGACAGTCTGAGTATTCAGCTGCATAAATCTTTTTAGGTGATGTAAAAGCGAGTGCGTGGCTCAAATCTTCAGCATCCCCTTGGGTTTTGTCCTTGAAGATATCGATGATACCAAGTTCTTGCGCAATATTTTGGGTTACCAATGCAAATGCATAAGATGAACCTACGGCACCATCGCCGACCAAGATAACTTTTTTGTGTTGTTTAGTTGCAGTCATGTCTAAACATCTCCTTATATTTATTAGGGCAAAGCCCTTACGATTTTATTTTACCACATTGTGATTTTTTTGTCATGGAATTATACAAAATAATAAAAATAGTTTTTGGTAGCGCTGTAAAAAAGGAAAAAATAAGGGATTTGTGGTATAATTGTAATGAGTTTTGACTAGAAAAGGAGCATTCCTTAAATGCAAGATAGAAATTTAATTGACGTTAATCTGACAAGCGAAATGAAGACAAGTTTCATTGACTATGCTATGAGTGTTATTGTAGCAAGGGCGCTTCCAGATGTGCGTGATGGTTTAAAACCAGTACATCGCCGTATTCTTTATGGGATGAATGAGCTCGGAGTCACTCCGGACAAACCACATAAAAAATCAGCCCGTATCACTGGTGATGTTATGGGTAAATACCATCCTCATGGGGACTCCTCAATTTACGAAGCTATGGTTCGTATGGCACAATGGTGGAGTTATCGCCACATGCTTGTTGACGGACATGGAAACTTCGGTTCTATGGATGGTGATGGAGCTGCGGCGCAGCGGTATACAGAAGCCCGCATGAGCAAAATCGCTCTTGAACTCCTGAGAGATATTAACAAAAATACTGTTGATTTCCAAGATAACTATGATGGTAACGAAAGAGAGCCCTTAGTTTTACCAGCTCGTTTTCCTAATCTATTAGTTAATGGTGCAACAGGGATAGCTGTGGGTATGGCTACCAATATTCCACCCCATAACTTAGCAGAGTCCATTGATGCGGTTAAGCTTGTTATGGACAATCCTGAGTGTACAACGAGAGACCTAATGGAAGTCATTCCAGGACCTGACTTTCCAACAGGAGCCATGGTTATGGGACGCTCAGGAATCTACAGAGCCTATGACACAGGAAAAGGGTCAATAGTTGTGCGTTCGCGTACGGAGATTGAAACCGAAAAAAACGGGCGTGAACGCATTGTTGTCACAGAATTTCCATACGGTGTCAATAAAACAAAGGTTCACGAGCACATCGTTCGTTTGGCTCAAGAAAAACGGATCGAAGGTATTACAGCTGTTCGAGATGAATCTAACCGTGAAGGGATTCGTTTTGTTATTGAGGTGAGACGTGACGCTTCAGCAAATGTTATCTTGAACAATCTGTTTAAACTAACTAGTTTACAAACTAATTTTAGCTTTAACATGCTCGCCATTGAAAATGGCGTGCCAAAAATTCTCTCACTCAGACAAATTATTGACAACTATATTCTGCATCAAAAAGAAGTTATCACACGTCGCACACAGTTCGATAAGGACAGAGCAGAAGCAAGAGCTCATATCTTAGAAGGTTTGCTGATTGCACTTGACCATCTCGACGAAGTGATTGCGATTATTCGTAATAGCCAGACAGATGTCATCGCTCAAGGTGAGTTAATGACTCGCTTTGACCTGTCAGAGCGTCAGAGCCAAGCCATTTTAGACATGCGTTTACGCCGTCTAACAGGTTTGGAAAGAGATAAAATCCAATCAGAATATGATGATTTAATTGCTTTGATTTCAGACTTGATGGATATTTTAGCTAAACCAGAACGTGTTAAAACTATCATTCAAGAAGAAATGAATGAAATTAAGCGCAAATATGCAAATCCTCGTCGTACAGAGCTAATGGTTGGAGAAATTATCTCACTAGAAGATGAAGACCTTATTGAAGAAGAAGATGTTTTAATCACTCTCTCAAATAAAGGCTACATAAAGCGTCTTGCGCAAGATGAGTTTCGTGCTCAAAAACGTGGAGGACGTGGTATTCAAGGAACAGGCGTCAACGATGATGACTTTGTTCGTGAACTGGTCTCAACTAGTACTCACGATACGCTACTGTTTTTCACAAATTTTGGCCGTGTCTATCGCCTAAAAGCTTATGAGATTCCTGAATATGGACGTACCGCCAAAGGACTACCAATTGTCAACTTGTTAAAATTAGATGACGGTGAAACCATTCAAACCATTATCAATGCTAGAAAACAAGACGTCTTAGATAAATTCTTCTTTTTTACCACAAAACAAGGTGTGGTCAAACGAACAAGTGTTACAGAATTCCACAATATCCGTCAAAACGGATTACGGGCGATAACGCTTAAAGACGGAGACGAGTTGATTAATGTGTTGCTCACAGATGGCACAGAAGACATTATTATTGGTACACGCTTAGCTTACTCCGTTCGTTTCAAGGAAGACACCATTCGTCACATGGGACGCTCAGCTGCGGGAGTTCGTGGGGTGAGACTTCGTGATGGCGATGTGGTTGTGGGAGCTTCTCGCATCCAGGACAACCAAGAAGTTCTGATTATCACTGAAAATGGCTACGGCAAGCGTACTAGTGCGGTTGAATACCCGACAAAAGGTAGAGGTGGAAAAGGGATTAAAACCGCTAATATCACCGCTAAAAATGGTCAACTGGCGGGGCTTATGACAGTAGATGGCACAGAAGATATCATGGTTATCACTGATAAAGGCGTGATTATTCGTACTAATGTTACTAATATTTCTCAAACAGGCCGTGCAACCTTAGGTGTTAAGGTCATGCGCTTAGATGCTGATTCTAGTATTGTGACCTTTGCTCTAGTCGAAGCAGAAGAATTCGCAGAAGATAGCGAGGAGTAAACGAGATGTCAAGAAGTCAAAAAACTCGGAAAAGAAGATCAATGTCGGTTCTCAGAAAAACCATAGTGGTTATGTTACTGATTGTTGGCTTGGCTCTTCTCTTTAATAAACCGATTAGAAACACCTTGATTGCTTGGAATTCTAATAAATATCAAGTTAGCAAGGTGACTAAAAAGCAAATCCAAAAAAATAAAGAAGCGAAATCCACGTTTGATTTCAATGCCGTGGCACCAGTCAGCACAGAAAGTGTGCTACAGGCGCAAATGGCAGCACAACAGCTCCCAGTCATCGGTGGAATAGCAATACCAGAACTTGGTATTAACCTACCAATTTTCAAGGGACTAGGAAATGTTGAATTAATCTACGGTGCAGGAACCATGAAGGAAGACCAAGTCATGGGAGGCGATAACAATTACTCATTAGCTAGCCATCATATCTTTGGATTGGTCGGTTCGTCTGAAATGCTCTTCTCACCTTTAGAAAGAGCAAAAGATGGTATGGTAATCTATTTAACGGACAAGGATCGTATTTATGAGTATGTCATTGACACCGTTGCAACGGTTACCCCTGATCGTATTGATGTTATCGACAATACACCAGGTCGCAAGGAAGTGACTTTAGTGACTTGTACAGACTTTGAGGCAACGGAGCGGATTATCGTTAAGGGCCAACTACAAAAAGAATACGAGTTCAGTAAAGCTCCTGCAAAAGTGTTAGAAGCATTTAATCATTCTTATAACCAAGTGTCCAGCTAGGTTTATTGTGTGCAGGACACCATCATAAAAAGAACAAAATCATGTGATACTTGCTTTTGTTCTTTTTTATGCTTGAAAGGAGAAAAGATGCGTTTAGACGCTATCCATCACGTCGCCATTATTGTTTCAGATTATGACCGGTCAAAAGCCTTTTACGTTGATAAACTCGGTTTTGAGATTATTCGTGAAAACCACAGACCAGAGAGGCATGATTATAAATTAGATTTAAAATGTGGTTCTGTTGAGCTAGAAATTTTTGGAAATTCAACGACTGATCCTCACTATCAAGCTCCTCCAAAGCGCATTGGGAGACCCGAGTATGACAGAGAGGCCTGCGGTCTGAGACACTTAGCTTTTCAGGTTGAGTCCATTGAAAGAACAGTTGAGGAATTATCAGCTCTGGGAATCTTTACCGAACCAATTAGACGAGATGATTATACTGGTAAAAAAATGACATTCTTTTTTGATCCAGACGGTCTTCCGCTAGAATTACATGAGTAGCCACAAAGTTAAAAGGTTAATGGTGACCAATAGTAAAAAAATAGCACGTTGACAAGGCTAGAAAAGCGTGTTATCTTAGCAGTTATTAAAATAAATTAAGAGAGACATCATGAATAAAAAAATAGTTAATTGGTTCTTGTCGCTAGTTTTATTAGCGAGCTTAATGGTCCTATCAGCTTGCCAAGGGGGAGCTGCATCAAAACAAAAAGGGCTAGTGATTAAAACGAGCTTTTATCCCATTTATGCCATGGTTAAAGAAATTTCAGGAGACTTAAACGACGTGCATATGGTGGCTAAAAATATTAGTATCCATTCTTATGAGCCTAGTCCTACAGCAGTTGCACGCCTATACGATGCTGATGTGTTTATTTACCATTCAAACATTTTAGAATCTTGGGCTGCGGATTTGGCACCACAACTTGAAGCTAAAAAGGTGACCGTTTTAGAAGGAGCATCACATCTCAAACTAAATAGGGTTCAAGGATTAGAACATGTCAAAGTCAAAAAAGGGATGGATGCCTCTTCTCTAAATGACCCTCATACATGGACTGATCCCATCCTAGCCAGTCAAGAAGCTACGAGTATCGCAAAGCTTTTAGCAAAAAAAGATCCAGAAAATAAAGCCACTTACTTAAAAAATGCCAAACTCTTTCACAAAAAGGCAGAGCAATTAGTGACTGACTATAAATCAAAATTTGAACAGGTCTCCCAAAAAACATTTGTCACCCAACATACCGCTTTTTCTTATTTAGCGAAGCGATTTGGGCTAAAACAATTAGGAATTGCGGGGATATCACCTGAACAAGAGCCTAGTCCTCGTCAGTTAACAGAAATTGATCGTTTTATTAACAAATACGGGGTTAAAACCATATTTGTAGAAAATAACCAATCGGACAAGCTGGCAAAAACTTTGGCTAAAAGTAGTGGTGTTGCTATCGAGGTTTTGCAGCCGCTAGAAACAGCACCTGACAACGATAAATCTTATTTGGAAAATCTTGAGACCAACCTTAAGACACTTTATCGCACATTGGAGAATGAAAAATGATTAAAAAAGCTTATTTATCTGTTTGTTTACTATTAACTGTCATCGCTTTAGCAGCTTGTCAAGCATCTCAAACTAAAACAAACCATCACAACACTTCAAAAACTGCAAAAACGACCCATAAGCAAGAAAAAGCTGGCAAATCAAATACTAAAACACCTGATCAAATTGATAAGGAAGAAGGCATTGACGTTGAACAAGTCGTAGTGTCTATTTCTGACGATGGATTTGTCACCTCTCACGGTGACCATTACCATTTTTACAATGGCAATGTCCCATTTGATAGTATTTTTTCATCAGAGGTGTTAGCACCAGAGGATTATTCGCTTAATACGAGTGATATTATCAATGATGTTAAAAACGGCTACGTGATTAAGCTAGATGATCACTACTATGTTTATTTTACCGATAAAGAGCAGGCGGATAATCTAAGACAAGAAAACGAGTGATCAAAAGCACATTACCAGAGTATTATAAAAAACATGATTTCCTTAAAATACCAGGGAATCATGTTTTTTAGTAGGAGTAAACATTAGATAATGGTCTTATTTTGAAAAACGTGCTAAAATAAGACCATTAAAAATAAGATATAAATCAATTTTAGTATCAACGAGGTCAAAATGAAATATTGTAAATCCATTTTAGTAATGTTATTAGCATTTTTTTCGCTAACGACTGTACAAACAATCCATGCAGCAACGAACAATGTTCAAAAAGTGATTGATGAAACTTATGTTCAACCTGATTATGTGTTGGGCTATTCTTTATCGGCAGACCAGCGCAATCAAACCTTATCTATATTAGGGTATCAAGAAAACTCAGCTGCTAAATTAAAAACGCTTAATACAACAGCCTATGCGCAAATTATGAATGTGGCAGATGATCCTAGTTTACAGCTTTATTCATCAGTAAAAATTAAAAAACTAGGGGCAAGAGAAACCCTAGCGGTCACTATTTTAACACCAGAAAACATCATTAAAGTCACACCAGACATGTATCGTAACGCAGCCATCACTCTTGGGATTCAGCACGCGCACATCAGTGTGGCATCACCTATCCCTGTTACAGGTGAGTCAGCCTTGGCAGGTATCTACTATTCTCTCGAAGAAAATGGCGCCTCGATTCCTGTAGAGTCTAAAGCATTAGCACAGGAAGAACTAGCAGCTCTTTCAGACATTAATGCAGCTAATACAGGCAAAGCAGGCTATGATGCTGATAAATTAAATGTTGCACTAACAGATATTAAGGCAGCTGTCGCCAAGGAAGGCCGTAACATTAGTGAAGAGCAAGTAAGAGAAGTTGTTGACAAAACCTTAGACCATTATGGATTATCAGATGCAGTAACTGCTGACCAGATTAATCTAATTGTTAATTTTGCTATCAATTTATCAAATAGTAAAGTGATTTTTAATGGTGATTTTATCAAAACTCTAGATTCACTGAAAGACAGCATTGTTTCTAAGGCAGGCTCTACTTTTAAGGGGATTGATTTGCATTTTGATGCCAATCAAGCTCTAGAAAAAGGGCAAAGCTTGTGGCATCAATTAATGGACGCTTTGAGAGGCTTTATTGATGAACTCAAAGGAAATTAAATAAAGTAGGATATAATAAAAAAATAGACTTAATCCTTAAGTCTATTTTTTTTGATTTAGTGGTATAATGGTAAGGTTCGTTGAAAGCTAACAAGGATTGGCTAGATAAAAAAGAGCAATTGCTCTTTTTTATCTAATACCAGCCATTAATTTTTCAATACGTGGTGCATAAAGCAATAAGAGGAGACCAAATACAATAGTAGTTGCTCCTACAACACCATAATAAGTGACTTGATGATTAGTGGTGTAGAATTTAACAATTTGTGCGTTAATAGCTTGTGCCGCAGCATTACTTAGAAACCAAATTGACATCATTTGTGCTTGATAAGCCTTTGGAGCTAATTTGCTGGTTACTGACAAACCAATAGGTGAGATTAGCATCTCTCCGACGATAACAATAGCCCAACTCATGATTAGCCATAAAGGACTTACTTTGGCGTTAACTCCAAAGAGTGTTCCAGGAAGCATCATCCATAAGAATGATAGCCCTGCAGCAAATAGTCCATAAGCAAATTTTTTAGATGAAGATGGCTGTCTATTTCCTAATTTAGACCAAATCCATGCAAAGAATGGCACATAAAGCATGATAAAGAGTGGGTTAATACTTTGGAAATAGCTAGATGGGAAATGAATCTGGTGTCCAAAAAGGGTAAAGTACAGACGTGTTTGTTCATCAGCAAATAGTGCTAATACCACAGAACCTTGCTCTTCAATAGACCAAAATAAAATAGAGGCAATAAAGAGCGGGATGTAGGCCCAGACACGTGAGCGCTCAGTTTTACTGATTTTGTCACTAGAGATGATGGTGACAAAGTAATAAATAGGAATTACAAGTGCGATGATGGTAAACACATTAATAATGCTATTGATGGTTAATAAATTAACCAAATGAAGCACAATGAGTAAAGCAACAGTCGCTAATGCTACGATTCCGATTTGTTTTAGGAGCTTGCTTTTTTCTTGGTCATTAAGTGGATCAGTTGGTGTTAAACTTTGTTCAGACAGGTATTTCTTTCCGTCTTTCACGTATTTGACCAATCCTAAAAACATACCAATAGCTGCAAGTGAAAATCCTAGGTGAAAATTGACCTGTTGCCCTAAGTAACCAACTATTGCTGGCGCAATAAAGGCTCCTAAGTTAATCCCAAAAACAAAAATACTGAATCCAGCATCCCGGCGCGGATCGTTATCTTCGTACAAGCTTCCGACCATATCCGAAACATTTGGTTTTAAAAGACCTGTTCCTAAAATAATCAGTGCAATAGAAAGAAATAGGGCTGTGCTACCAAAAGGGGTCGCTAGTGCAATATGACCAATCATGATTAGAATCCCACCATAGAGAACCGTTTTGCGACTCCCTAGGATACGGTCACTAATAAATCCTCCAATAACAGAGGATAAGTAGACCAAAGAACCGTAAATGGCCATAATAGAAGCAGCAGTTGCTTTATCAAACCCTAAACCGCCCTCAGAAACACTATAATACATGTAGTATAGCAAGATTGCTCGCATACCATAGTATGAGAATCTTTCCCACATTTCTGCAAAAAAGAGTGTAGACAGACCACGAGGGTGTCCTAAAAATGTTTTTTCTTCTTTAGTTTTCATTGTGACATAACTCCTTGAAATGACTAAAAAATATTTTACCTTAATAAATTAATTATGTCAAATTGTCAGAAATTACAGGCAATCATGACAATAATTTCGAATAAATAAGTGAAGAAATCTAGACTTTCCCAACAATAAGAACGAGGATATGCAATGACAAACTCAACATTTTACGCCAAAATTGGCATCTCTGCCAAAGAGCATGATCAATTTGTGACACAACACCCACAAATTAACCTATTGCAAAGTAGTGCCTGGGCATCGGTTAAAAAGCAATGGCAAAACGAGCGCATTGGTATTTACCAAGGTGACAAACAAGTAGCTTCAATGTCTGTCTTGATAAGACCTCTTCCAATGGGATTCAGTCTTATCTATATTCCGAGAGGACCCGTTATGGATTATGACAATCTTGAATTGGTCAAATTTACAATTAAAACGTTAAAAACTTATGGAAAAGGTCATAAAGCACTTTTTATCAAATGTGATCCGGCTATTTTGTTAAAGCAATATCAGATAGGAGAAACATCCAGTGAACTTCCAGCCGGACTAAAAGCCATAGAGCATCTAAAAAAAGCAGGAGCGTATTGGACAGGTTTAACGACAGCTATTTCAGAGAGCATCCAACCGCGATTTCAGGCGAATATTCATACCCAAGATGATATCGAAAACACATTTGCAAAGCATACCAAGCGTTTAATGAAGGATGCGAAACGCCGTGGGGTCGAAACTTATCGAGGAAATCAATCTGATATTGAAACGTTCTCCAAATTAGTTGGCCTGACTGAAGAACGTCAAAAGATTTCTTTGCGTAACGAAGCTTATTTTAAATCCATCATGGATATCTACGGTGATGATGCTTATTTGCATATTGCAACCATCAATATTTCTCAAAAATTAGCAGACTACAAAAGCCAATTGATAGGCATCGAGCAAGATATTGCAAGCACAGACCCTCATCAAAAAAAGAGGTTGTCTAAATTACAAGATCAACAACAATCATTGCAAAAATACATTTCAGAATTTGAGACTTATGCAGTAACCTATCCAGATAAGGTAGCAATTGCAGGTATTTTATCAATATCCTATGGAAATGTCATGGAAATGTTATATGCTGGTATGAATGCTGATTTTAAGAAATGCTATCCACAGTATTTACTCTATCCAACAGTTTTTAAAGACGCTCACGAGCATCAAATCATTTGGGCAAACATGGGAGGCGTTGAAGGGACACTTGACGATGGCTTAACGAAATTTAAAGCTAACTTTAATCCGACCATTGAGGAATTTATTGGCGAATTCAACATTCCAGTGAGTCCTTTTTACCATGCAGCTAATAGTTTTTATAAAATCAGAAAATATCTTCGTCATAAGTCTTAAAGAGTCAAAAAAAGCCTAAATCCTTTTTTAAAGAACTTTAGGCTTTTTGATATTATTCCCACTCAATCCTAAGTCAGCCAATTCAACTTTCTTAGGCATTAAAGATTAACTAAGTTGGTATACTCCAAATGCAGATTGGAGATTAAAAGATAGATAATGATACAAACTTGCCATTATTGAGGTCTGTTACTTTTGAAGTGTCTATCCAGAAAGTCAAGACGTTAAAAGATAAATAGAGCTATAGTAAGTACAAGATTATAATATTTTATGTTATGACTTTATGTTGTCCTGATATATTTGATATAATATAATGAGTAAATTTTAATTTTTAGGAGGTAATATATGGATACGACATATCCTTTAATAGGGATGTTATTTGCAATTTTTCTTATAGGAACATTAAATGATGCAAAACAAAAAGAACAGATAAAAAAGATGCAAAATCAGATAGATGATTTATGTAAATTAATTGACATAAAGAACTTGTATCCACGTATTTATCTACGGAGGAAAAAGAGTTGATTTTGCATTTTAAAAATACCGGTAAAGATGTGAAAGCAATAAAAAAGATAAGGGAATTAACAGGGTTAGATCTTAAAGAAGCAAAAGAATATTTTGATAAAATTTAGACAGACCTCACTTTCAATCAAGAAAAGTTACACTTTTAACAGATGTAAATGGACAGATTGATGAGAAAAGTGAAAAATCACGTTATTAATTGATATAACAAAAAAGAAGTTCTGAAAAGAACTTCTTTTTTGTTAAACTCTGGAGACAATCCAAATATATTTATCTCATTTTATAGTAGTTAAAATGCTGTTAAATCAAGGGTTATTAGCCAAAGTTACTCTTATATATTATTCCCACTCAACTGTTGCAGGTGGTTTGCTGGTAATGTCATAAACAATACGGTTAACATGGTCAACTTCATTGACGATACGAACTGAGATTTTCTTAAGAACTTCCCAAGGTATTTGAGCAAAATCAGCAGTCATTCCATCGACAGAAGTGATCGCACGAATCGCAATGGTGTAATCATAGGTACGACCGTCTCCCATAACACCTACAGAACGCACGCCTGTATTGACAGTGAAATATTGCCAAACATCGCGATCTAAGCCTGCTTTAGCGATTTCCTCGCGAAGGATAGCATCAGACTCGCGGACGGTCTCTAATTTCTCTTCAGTGATAGCTCCCATGACACGGATAGCTAGTCCAGGTCCTGGGAAAGGCTGGCGCCAAACAATTTCCTCAGGCATGCCTAAAGCTAGGCCAAGTTCACGCACTTCGTCTTTAAAGAGAGTGTTGAGCGGTTCAATCAACTCAAATTGCATGTCCTCAGGTAATCCTCCCACGTTGTGGTGAGATTTGATTGTTTGTGCGGTGTCTGTGCCTGACTCAATGATATCTGTATAGAGAGTTCCTTGGGCAAGGAAATCTACTCCTTTAAGCTTACTTGCTTCGTCATCAAACACATAGACAAATTCATTACCAATGATTTTACGTTTTTTCTCAGGATCTTCAACATCAGCTAATAGGTCAAGGAAGCGTTTTGAAGCGTCCACTCGAATGATGTTAAGACCAAACTTACCACCGAGCATGCCCATAACCTGGTCACCCTCATTTTTACGGAGTAGACCATGATCAACGAAGATACAAGTTAGCTGGTCTCCGATAGCTTTTTGGAGCAAGACCCCAACAACTGATGAGTCCACTCCACCAGAAAGACCAAGAAGTACTTTTTTATCGCCGACTTGTTTTCTGATATTTTCTATCTGAAGGTCAATAAAATTATCCATTGACCAATCACCACGAGCCCCATAGATGTTAACAGCAAAGTTTTTCAAAATGTCATTGCCATAAATCGAATGCTTAACTTCTGGGTGGAATTGAATGCCGTATAAGCGTTTAGTTGTGTCTTCTATAGCTGCGTAAGGGCAATCAACAGAGTCACCAACCAAGTGGAAACCATCAGGAATTTCAGTAACTGCATCGCCATGGCTCATCAAAACCAATTGCTCATCAGGTGTGCCTGCAAACAAGTCTGATTGTTTGCGCAAGCGAAGGGTTGACTGTCCGTACTCACGGTTTCCTGCTTGACCAGCAGGAAGCACTTTACCTCCCAAGGTATGGGTAATTAACTGCATGCCGTAACAGATTCCTAGAATAGGAATTCCGAGGTCAAAGATTTCAGGATCAATCCCAAAAGCATTGTCTGCATATACAGAATTTGGTCCACCAGATAAAATAATACCAATTGGATTAATGGCACGTAGCTCCTGAGCGGTAATTTTATGGCTTTTTAGTTCAGAGAAGATTCCAAATTCTCGAATACGTCTAGCAATAAGTTGATTATATTGGCTACCATAGTCAAGAACGATAATCTTTTGAACATCATCCAAAATTGAAATTTCAGTCATTGTAATCCTTTCATTCTATACCAACCTTTTGGTTGATAGTTTTCAACTAATTGTAGCACATTTTCGGAAAATTAGCACAGCATTTTAGACCAAACAGGAGAAAAAGTAGTACTGAAAATAGCGTGTTGTTAATCCGAACTTGTAGGTCTTTTGTTGATCTGGTCTGTCTTTTTAGGGAAAATATGGTAGAATAAACTAATAATTGACTTGAGGAGTAAGGCATGCTACCAGCTTATATAAAAATTCACGATGCAATCAAAAAAGATATTGATGACGGTATTTGGGCCATTGGCAGTCGCCTCCCTAGTGAAAGAGACTTGGCTGACCATTTTGCTGTCAGTAGAATGACGCTTAGGCAAGCCATCACCTTGCTTGTCGAAGAAGGGCTATTAGAAAGACGTGTCGGAAGTGGCACCTATGTTGCTAGTCATCGTGTTCAGGAAAAGATGCGAGGGACAACCAGTTTCACAGAGATTGTTCACTCACAAGGAAGAGTTCCCTCGTCTAAGCTAATCTCCTACCAAAAACAAGTAGCGAGTGATACAGAAGCCAGAGAACTAAATCTTGATAAAACAGATTATGTCATACGCATGGAACGGATACGATATGCTGACAATATTCCTCTGGTCTACGAAACTGCCTCTATCCCAGAAAAACTAATCAAAACCATTGATCGAACAGACATCACGGAACATTTTTTTAACACGTTAACAGCTAGCGGTTACCATATTGGAAAAAGCAAACAAACCATTTATGCCAAAACAGCCAGTGAACGGGTCGCCTCTTATTTGGGAATTGCAAAAGGCCATGCCATTTTGGCCCTAACGCAAGTTTCTTATTTTACCGACGGTAAGCCATTTGAATATGTTCGTAGCCAATACGTTGGGGACCGCTTTGAATTTTATTTAGAAAATAACTGATGATTTGAAGGAATATTCCAGCGTTTTACTACTGTTAAAACAGCTTTAATTATGGTAAAATTAAGGTTATGGAAATTGAAAAAACGAATCGCATGAATGCTCTGTTTGAGTTTTATGCCGCACTATTAACAGATAAACAAATGAATTACATTGAGTTGTACTATGCTGATGATTATAGCTTGGCTGAGATTGCTGAAGAATTTGGTGTCAGTCGTCAAGCGGTCTACGATAATATTAAGCGAACAGAAAAAACACTTGAAGCTTACGAAATGAAATTACACATGTACTCAGATTACATTGTTCGTAGTGAAATTTTTGATGAAATCATAGCAAATTATCCCAATGATCAGTATTTGCAAGAAAAAATTTCCATTTTAACCAGTATTGATAATAGAGAGTAAGAGGAGTAACTATTTATGGCTTTTGAGAGCTTAACCCAACGCTTACAAGATGTGTTTAAGACCATTCGTGGTAAGAAAAAATTATCAGAATCTGATGTACAAGAAGTCACTAAAGAAATCCGTCTAGCCTTGCTAGAGGCGGACGTTGCTTTGCCAGTTGTTAAAACCTTTATTAAGCGTGTTCGCGAACGTGCTATCGGTCATGAAATTATCGAAACCCTTGACCCAACACAGCAAATTTTAAAAATTGTCAATGAAGAGCTGACCGACATTTTAGGTGCTGAAACAGCTGAGATTGAAAAATCACCTAAGATTCCTACGATTATCATGATGGTAGGTTTGCAAGGGGCTGGTAAAACAACGTTTGCAGGAAAACTTGCCAATAAATTAGTCAAAGAAGACAATGCTCGACCACTGATGATTGCAGCAGATATTTATCGTCCAGCAGCTATAGATCAGTTAAAAACACTTGGGCAACAAATTAACGTTCCTGTGTTTGAGATGGGAACAGACCACTCAGCTGTTGAGATTGTCAGACAAGGATTGGCGCAAGCACGTGACAATCGTAATGACTATGTCTTAATTGATACCGCAGGTCGTCTGCAAATTGACGAAGCCTTGATGGCAGAACTTCGTGATGTCAAAGCATTAGCACAACCTCATGAAATTCTCTTAGTTGTTGATAGCATGATTGGTCAAGAGGCAGCTAATGTAGCTCATGAGTTTAATCATCAGTTGAGCATTACAGGAGTTGTTTTAACCAAAATTGATGGTGATACGCGCGGAGGAGCTGCTCTATCAGTTAGTGAAATCACAGGTAAACCGATTAAGTTTACTGGTACAGGTGAAAAAATCACAGATATTGAGACCTTCCACCCAGACCGTATGTCTAGTCGTATCTTAGGAATGGGGGATCTTCTCACTCTCATTGAAAAAGCTAGTCAAGAATATGACGAAAAAAAATCATTAGAACTAGCTGAGAAGATGCGAGAAAACACCTTTGATTTCAATGATTTCATTGATCAGTTAGATCAGGTTCAAAATATGGGCCCTATGGAAGATCTTCTTAAAATGATTCCAGGGATGTCTGGTAATCCAGCCTTAGCTAATATCAAAGTTGATGAAAAAGAAATTGCTCGAAAACGAGCTATTGTGTCTTCCATGACACCTGCTGAACGTGAAAATCCTGAATTATTAAACCCAAGCCGTAGACGTCGTATTGCTGCAGGTTCAGGAAATAGTTTTGTGGAAGTAAACAAGTTTATTAAAGACTTTAATCAGGCAAAAGCAATGATGCAAGGGATGATGTCTGGTGACATGACCAAAATGATGAAACAAATGGGACTTAATCCCAATAACTTGCAAAAAAACATGCCTGCAGGTATGCCAGACATGTCTGCCTTAGAAGGTATGATGGGACAAGGTGGTCTTCCTAACATGCCTGACCTGGGAGCGGATATGGATATGAGCCAATTATTTGGTGGTGGTTTAAAAGGAAAAGTTGGTCAATTTGCGATGAAACAAGCCATGAAGCGCCAAGTAAATAAACTTAAGAAAGCAAAGAAAAAACGAAAATAAGCACAACAATTGCCTTGTCAGCTAGTTTTGACAAGGCAATTTTATATTCATTTATTTGAAAAGGTAAACGAATCAAATCTCTAATGGCATAAAGTTGGCAATAATCTTACCAATAATGCGAGGATTTTCTTCAAATGGGGCAAATTTATCAGAGTATGTTTTATTAAAAGACACTAGCCGTAGCCCGTTTTCCTCACGGTAAACTTTTTTAATGTAAGTCTGCCCATCCCACTCGACAGCATAAATAGCGCCGTCATAATCAAAATTAGTCTGTTTAATCAGAACCACTTCACCATTTAAGTAGGTCGGCTCCATCGAATCTCCAAAAACCCAAGAAGCAAAATCATAGTCTAATTGCTCATCGTGAAAAACCAAATCAAAATTACCATCTCCAAAATAAGAGTAACCAGTTCCAGCAGATAGACTTTCATAGACACGATAAGGGTATCGTTTTGGTTGTTTATTGGTTACAAGAGAAGTATTTGATTGTTCTAGGAGAAGCTCCTCAGCATAGCGAATGGTTTTTTCTCGGTTTAAAGTGGTCAATTGATGATAAGGAAGTAGTAGGCGATGATGTGGGTTAAAGTAATCTGCTGAGACATTAAATAACTTGAGTAACTGATCAAAGTGCTTTTGACTGGGATTATTTTGCCCATTTTCCCAGTGAGAGATAGTCATCTTATTAACCCCTAGCAAGGCGCCTAATTGGGCTTGGCTCATTTTTTGCGCCAAGCGTCTTTTTTTCAATTGTTTTCCAGCGAACATGTATTAGCTCCTAAATTTAGTAACGTTTTAACGTTACTAAATTATAACAAAAATCATCTGGTTATTCAAGTTATTATTTGGAGTTAACATGACCTCACAAATAAAATGAGTTGTTACTAGCAAATAGAAATCAAGAAGTTACAAATCATGTTGAGACAATAGTCAAAGAGTCTGCGAAAGCGTAAATGCTCCATTCGATAAGTCCTTCTTCACATCTTTCCGAAAAACTATAATTTTCTTGAAAGATGCACATCGCTATGGTATACTACTATTAAACAAAATCAATCGCTATCGAGGATAATTATGAGACGAGAATTACTATTAAAAAAAATTGAAAGCTATAAAAACATCATGCCCTGGTTTGTCTGTGATTATTACCAATCAAAATTATCAGTACCTTATAGTTTTACAACGCTTTATGAGTATCTAAAAGAGTACAAACGTTTTTTTGATTGGCTTATAGATGCTGATCTCACAACAGCTTCGTCCATTGCTAACATTGAGCTGACAACCTTGGAGAAACTGAGTAAAAAAGATATGGAGTCCTTTATTTTATATCTCAGGGAACGCCCATCTCTAAACACTTACTCCAATAAAGAGGGGGTTTCTCAGACAACAATTAATCGTACCCTGTCAGCCTTATCCAGTTTGTATAAATACCTGACAGAAGAGGTTGAAAATGAGGTGGGCGAGCCATATTTCTACCGAAATGTCATGAAAAAAGTAGCTACAAAAAAGAAAAAAGAAACCCTGGCATCTAGGGCAGAAAACATCAAGCAAAGGCTTTTTTTGGGGGACGAAACACTTGGTTTTTTAGACTATATTGAAAACAGCTATGTTGGAAAACTATCTAATCGTGCAAAAGTATCTTTTCAAAAAAATAAGGAAAGGGACTTAGCCATCATAGCCCTACTACTTGCTTCTGGGATACGTTTATCTGAGGCGGTTAACCTTGACCTTAAAGACGTCAATGTTAAGATGATGATGATTGAAGTAACTCGAAAAGGTGGCAAAAGAGATGCTGTGAATATTGCTTCTTTTGCTAAGCCTTATTTGGAGAACTATTTAGCGATTCGCAAAGAACGTTACAAGGCTGAAAAGCAAGATTTGGCTTTCTTTTTAACAGATTATCGAGGTCTTCCAAATCGAATAGATGCTTCCAGCATTGAAAAAATGGTCGCCAAATATTCAGAAGGCTTCAAGATTCGAGTGACCCCCCATAAATTACGTCACACCTTAGCAACTAGATTATACGACGCTTCTAAATCACAAGTCTTGGTTAGTCATCAATTAGGACACGCTTCTACCCAAGTCACGGATCTCTATACTCATATCGTTAATGATGAGCAAAAAAATGCTCTGGATAAGCTATAATATTTACATAAATATATTTACGTAAATATTATAGTGGTTTACAAATTAGAAAGAATTCATTAAAATAATACTGTGAAAACGACATTTAAAAAAATAATCTCTTATTTCAAACCTTATGACTACATCTTTCTTCTTCTTTCGATTGTTATCTCTTGCTTACCACTCATTATAACGTCCTACAAAGGTTCTAGCGTGACGGATGCTACTGTTGCGATTGTTAAAATCAACGGGAAAATTGTTGATCGCTTTTCATTACAGACAGATGGTCCCCATATCGAAAAAACTTATTACCCTCAAAAAGGGCATTATAATATCATAGAGGTTAAAGGTAATCAGATTAGAGTCAAAGAAGATAACAGCCCTGATCAAATTGCTGTTAAAACAGGATGGATTGATACCCCTGGTCAATTGTCTGTTTGTTTACCGCATCAATTGATCATTGAAATACAGGGAACCAATCGTCCTCAAAAATCTCCCAAACAAGAAGATGACCTGATTCTTCCATTATAAAACCCATCGTTGGATATGATATCCAGCAATGGGTTTTTCTATTTTTAATGATAAATAGCTAAAAAGCTCAGTAACAATAAGTACAGACCATTAAAGAGAATAAAGTTTTTTACAGACTCAAGAAAAGTACCTTCTTTTGTTTGTTGCTTCAGAAATGCTAATAGGCCTTTTAAGCTAATAGGATAAGCGATAAACAGGGCTAAAGTTGCTAAAGGTAACCAGCCTAGCATCACGTAGACAATAAGCATGCCCCAGGCGATGGTATGCAAGAAAGCATATAAATTCAGACTTGCTTTATTTCCAATATAGTGAACCAGGGTATAGCGCTTATTGAGAATATCTTGGGGGTAATCGCAAATGTTATTGGCTAGCATGATATTTGCGATCAGTGCCATCAAAGGAACTGACATGATAGCAATTTTGACAATTTCCAACAGTTTAGCTGTAATTAAAAAACTATCTCCACTCCACTGAGAATAAAGTAATCGTTGAGGATCTTGAACATAGACGGCTAAGAAAAAAATACCAAATCCCATAGTGATTCCTGAAAAAATCTCACCTAAAGGCAGTCTTGATAAGGGTAATGGACCAAAGGTGTAAAAAATACCAATTAAAAAGCAAATAATTCCAATCGGCAATAATAAGATATCAGTCTTAAAAACCAGAATTAGCGATATGAGTGATGAAAATATTAATAGGCCATAAATAATTTTTAGCATTGTCTGATAGTCTAGCTGGTATTTGCCAATGACATTACTTTGAGTTTGGTAGGTAGTGTCGTAAGCTTTAGCAAAGTCCATAGCATTATTAATGGCTGTGGTACACATGTCAAAGGATATAACAGCTATGACAAACAAAATGCTATTTGCGACGTTAAAATTGTGATAATGGAGCTGTGCCCAAACAAAACCAATCAGCATAGGAAATACACTAGCGACTTTTGTTTTAATATCAACAAATTCTAAAAAAATAGGGACAGTGATTGGATTATGTTTCATTGGTAATGTGATACTCCTTATGTGTTAAATGAAATGTGTTTTTTAGCCCATTACTCAGATGAACTCCCTTATTTTTATCAATAAAGACCGCTTCAACATGATCCATTTGATTGATATAAGCCAGTCCTTCTTCGATGCCTAGTGAAAAAACAGCCGTGGATAGAGCATCTCCTTCCAAAGACGTTCTGCTAAATACCGTTACCCCTGAAATATTATTATCGACAGGATAACCTGTTTTTGGGTCCATAATATGGTGGTATTTGATACCATCTACTTCGAGATAACGCTCGTAAATTCCCGAGGTTACGATAGATTGGTTTTTCAACCTGACGGTGCCGACCGTATCTCCTCTGACGTCATCAGGGTTTTGTACCCCAACATTCCATCCTTCTTTGTGGTTTGGTGATGTTCCAAGAACAACAACATTACCGCCAAGATTGATAATTGCCGTGTTAATCTTATTTTTCAAAAAGATTTGCTTTACCTCGTCGGCAATAAAACCTTTGGAAATCCCTCCCAACTCTAAGGTCATGCCTTTTTCAATCAAAACCGTTGATTTCTTTTTATCTAAATGAATTTTTCGGAAATCAATATGCGGCAATGCTTGTTGAATGCTTAAGTCATCAGGTCTTCGGGCTTCTTTGTCTCCGATACGCCATAGGTTAGTAATGGCTCCAATTGTGATATCGAACTTGCCATGGCTAGCTCTTGATATTTTTTGAGCTTCTTTGATGATTTTAAAGGTCCTTGGATCAACAGTTACTGCTTTTTTTCCAGCGCTTTTATTGATTCGATAGACGTCAGAACCTTTGAGATTTGTCGAGAGCAATTGTTCCATCTCTTTGATGTAGGAAATGGCTTGTTCCATAGTTTTTTCTTGATGTTTGTGGTAAATGCTTAGTTGCACAACGGTATGTAGTAACGATTCGCTACGAACCAGTGGTTGGTTGGTCACTTCAAGGGAAGTGTTCCGAGAGGTATGGTGACAACCGTACAAAACAAGACACAACATCGACACCAATAAATAGTTTAGGTATTTCATAAATGCTCCTTGATGTAAAATAGAGAGTTAAGCCAAACTCAACTCTCTATGATACCCACAGCTTTATTTTGGTAAATCAATTAAAATAGTCTCAGTTTGTCCTTTGCTGGCTGCTTTTAAGAGTGCCTTAGCAGATGCTTTGAAATTAGCAGAGGTGTGTGTGGCACCTGACACAACTTCGACATCATCAATAGTTTGTTTTTTAACCAATTGATCATTTAATTTTTCGGTTGCTTCTTTAGACGATGTACCTGATTTTGCCTTCATCTTTTTATTGTACTCGTCATCGTCAGCTTTATATTTTCCATCTTTGTTTTCGTAGTTAAAATCCGATGCTGTGATGAGTCCATCTGTCACAGTGATGGTATGAACAACTTTCCAACCATGCTTATCAAATTCTGATTCAGCCTTGTAGTTGCCATCTTTAAGGGTTACTTTTTCTTCAGTCGATTTAGAAACTTTTTCAGTTTTTGCTTCTGAAGAAGAGGATTTTTTATCATTAGCCTTGTTGCCACAAGCAGCAAGTGTTATGAGCGATGCTACTAACAGTGAACCTGTTAACATTTTCTTTTTCATCAAAAAGAACCTCCATTCTAAATTACAAAATTATTATATCACAAGCTAATAGACTTGTCTAATGCCTGAAAACCTTCATGATGTTTTGCCAATCAAGATGTTTTTAATAAAAGCCAGGAAAGGTTCAGGGTTTTTGACTGGCAAAAGATGGACGTTATGTTGAATTTTATCAATGTACTTTTCAAGTAAGGTTTCTGTTCTATGAAAACTGTTAAGACTTACTAAATGATCATAGAAAGCATCTAGCTCCCACTGCTCCCACTGCTTATTTTGCTTAGTACCTAGTAAGGTTCGAACCTCTGATGATTCTTGCATCGCAATAATCGTTGGGGCGGTATAAATGCCATTTTGGATGTCTTGCATACGAGGTTTTCCTGATTGTTTTTTAGGACTACGAAAGTCAATCAAATCATCAGACAGTTGAAAAGCCATGCCAAGATAAATACCGATACGACGTGCTGCTTGCAATTCTTTTTTAGAGAGCCTTGGATTCCAGGCGCCTAGCTGACAAGCCATGCCGAATAAAAAAGCCGTTTTACCCTTGATTTGTTTCAGGTAGCTTTTCATTGTCATAGATAGGTTGTTTTGATTCATTAACTGGGTTAATTCACCAACTAAGATGCGTTCAATCAATTGGTACTGCATCATGTCCATGCTTTTTGTATTTGCTGGCTCAAGGAGTCGATAGCCTTTGTTTGATAGTCTACCAGCATAGGCTAACAGGTAGTCGCCAGCATAGATGGCAATTTTATTGGTATGGGTTTTGTGAAAAGGCTCAAGCGTCCTTCTTAAATCCGCCTCATCAATAACATCATCATGAATCAAAGTTGCTAGGTGTAGCACTTCAATAGAAGCAGCCAGATATAGTTTGCCTTTCGAGATATGACCTTCTACTTCCTTTGCTAAGTAAAGGCAAAGCCCTGCTCTAAGGTATTTGCCAGGAGCATTAATATAGTCTATTATTTTTTGTTTGACATCGGGATGTATGGTGGATAGTTCAGACATCATGATTTTCTTGACAGCCAACAAAGCAGCATCAAGGTCATCGTGTCGTTTCCAAATAGCGTGTACCAAAAATATTTTCTCCTTTTTAGATAAAAAGAAGCTGCATATCGTAAATCATTAACTATTTACCATACACAGCGCTTGCTTTTTATGAGTCTCTTTTTTTCAGGTAAAGGTGTTTAGGCCTTCCATAAAGCCATTTATCCAATGTTCTACCCAGCCAAGGCATGATCCAATAATCTAACCCAAATGTTCGACCAGCACCAGACATCAAAGCGATAGCAACTGGGACAAACCATATATTAACCCAGAAAAACATGCCAGATAAGCTAAACATAACGACCATAGCCGCTGTAGCTGCGCTTACCAACCAAACAAAGGCACCTACAATAAGTGCTAGACCTATAGCAATTTCGATACAGGTCATCATTTTTTGCATAAACAGGGCAACATCTTGTGTTGGCATCAAAAACCTCATGATTGCTTCAAACCAATGGGGCATTTCCTTAAAGACCTGCATAGGCTCTTCGCCATAAGTATAACTTAAGCTAAATAGTTGTTTGGCAGCTTCATTTCCAGCTCCTGCAGCAGTCTCAGAAGCTCCAGAAGTAACCTCTGCTGTTTGATGTAACCAAGGGAATGGGAATACTACCTTGTCTCCAAACCATGATTCAGTGCCAAAAAGTCCAAATGCTTTTTTGACGCCTTCATATAACCATAATGTACCATAGAATAAACGTAAAGGCAATAACCATAAGCGATTTCCCTTACTTGATAAATTGCTGCCAAAGATATTTCTACCGTGTCTAATATCGAAAAATTCATGCTTAACGTAAGCACCAATATTGAAGAAGCTACGAATCGTAAAGAAATATAGGATATTTGTAAAATGCTTCACTAATATGGCTAAAAATCCAGAAAGATGAAACTTATTCATCAAAAAGGCGACACCATACTTAGCTCCAATGGACACAAGAAATCCATCATATTTCCCTTTGTAGCTGACTTTTTCAGTCTGGTTAATTGCAGCGGCAATATTTTGGGCTGCGACTTTTCCTGTTTGCTCAGCAGCTTGAACGATTTGAGGGGTCGGTTTTCCTCCTTGGGTACTGTCTTCATAATAAACAAGATCTCCCGCGACATAGACTCCTGGATGCTCTAAAGTTTCCATGTATTGATTAGCATTCAATCGTCCATTAGGTTTTTTAGCAATGTCAAAATCACTAGCATCACTATTTGCTTTTACCCCTGCTGTCCAAATAGAGGTATAGGTAGGAATTGTTTTACCTGAAGTGAGGTATAGACTATCTTTTTCAATTCGCTCAACCCCATCAGACAAGATTAATTCGACACCTTTTTTAGACAAATAGGCAGTGGTTTTGCTTTGCTCTTTTTCTGTTACCATGTTTAAGATGTTGTCAGAGGCTTCAACCACTTTTAATGAAAACTCATTCGGATTCAGCTTAAACTGTTTGGCTAAGATAGGAATCCAGTCTATGAGCTCACCAATCATTTCAATTCCAGTAAAACCTGCTCCTATAACTGTAAAGGTTAGCAGTGCTTTACGTTTTTTTGGGTCATGCTCTTTCATTGCTTGATAACAAGCGTCAAGGATATGGTCGTGCAATTTTTCAGCTGCTTCAATGGACCATAAAGTAAAGCCATTGTCCATAACGCCTGGGATTCCAAAGTCATTGGCCTCTGCCCCCATTGCAAGGATAAGGTAGTCAAAATCAAGGGTATTATTTTCAGCGATAACTTGATTTTTATCATAGTCAATAGAGATGACGGTATCTGTAACCAAGTCCACTTTTGGGTACTTCTTAAAAATCCGCTGCAAGTCATACTTGATTGCTTCAGGTTCAATTCGTCCAGCCGCTACTTCGTGTAGCTCTGTCATGTAAGTTTGAAATGAATTTTTATCTATAAGAGTGATGGTGACATCACTATGGCGCTTAAATGTTTTTGCTAAATACCTTGCGGAAGTGATTCCTGCGAAACCAGCTCCAACAATAACGATATTTTTGGTCATAAGTATCCTCCGTTAACGTTTTCAAAAATATTATATCATACTATCTAGTGACACTCAACATAACCAAGATTCAAAGGAATAGCATTGCCAGTATTGTGCTAGCTAGCTTCCTCTACTCTTTATGGTAAAATAATGAGACAGTACTTTAGAAAGTGACAATCTCCTATGCATAAGAAACACCAAAAAATTGTTTTTATCACCATGCTAGCTGCCCAGGCAGTGGTTATCTCCTTTTGTGAAAGATTTCTTCCAACACCATTTGCCTTTGTCCCAGGGGCTAAGCTTGGTCTGGCAAATTTAATCACAATTTTGGCCATTTTCACTCTTAAACCAGCCGATAGCTCAAAAGTTGTTTTTTTGAAGCTTATGATTGCGACGCTTATCAGTGGTGGATTTTCCACATTTTTATATGGTTTTTCTGGCACCCTATTGAGCTTTGCGACAATGCTATCCTTAAAACAACTAGGACCCAAACGTGTTAGTGTGATTGGTATTTCAATACTAGGTGGCATGATGCACAATGTGGGGCAGTTGTTTGTTTTTGCACTAATTGCTAAGTCTTTGTTGGTTTTAAACTACCTTCCCTTACTATCATTAAGTGGAATTTTTTCAGGTTTCTTTGTTGGATTGACAGGAAACTACTTACTTGTTAAAGTTCAACCTTTGAAACAATTTCATCAAGAATTACTAGATGAGTGGCAATTCAACAGGTGAGTCCCTTCGCCTCGTTTTAATCACCGAGTGGGGCTAGGCGGACCGTTGTCCCTAAGCCGACCTGACTGTCAATATCAATTGATAGGTGCAGATTTTCTAAAATTTCCTTAGTAATGGATAAACCCAAGCCAGTTGCTTTCTGATGTTCATGACCATTAAATCCCGTGAAACCTTCTTCAAAAATACGGGGCAAGTCCTCTTTTAGTATCCCGATACCATTATCTGATATGACAATACTTTTTCTAGAAATAATAATTTCTATATGCCCATCTTTTTTTGAGTACTTTACTGCGTTATCAATCAGTTGGGTCAAGGCAAAGGCTAGCCACTTTTTATCTGAACTAAACTGCCAGTCTCCTTTGACACTGATGCTGATTCCTTTAGCGATACAGACATGGCTATATTTTTTGATAATTGGCAAGACAATTTCTTTCATTGAACACTCTTGAAATCGAAAATCATCTTTGGATTGCCTAAATTTTAAATAATTGAGTAAATTATTGAGGTAATCTTCTATACGATTGACCTGCAAACGATACTCCTTTGTATCTATGTTAGTGATCTGGGTCATGAGTGATATGGCTGATAGGGGAATCTTCATCTGATGAACCCACATTTTAACAATACCTTCTAGTTTCTTTTGTCTATTTTCTTGCACAACTAACTCATTTGCCTGTGCCTGTTGCAAACTCATGATTAAAGCTTGGTAAGCTTGTTCACTAGGCGAGGTTAATGAATCTAATTCATTTACATAAATAAATTTCTGTAACATATTGATCTTACGATGAAATTGATAATATTTCCATAAACTAAAAAGAAACAACAGGCTAACGGCTAACACACTTGCAACAGCAAACCGTTTGATTGGGAGATGATAGAGCCAAAAAATGAGTAAATAAAGACCCATCACTAATGCGTATTGATAATACCATAACCGATACTCTTTAAAAAATGCCCTAATCATTTAACAAGATACCCTACCCCTCTGACCGTATGAATGCGATGAAACCCAATGGCAGCAGTTTTTTTTCGTAATCGTGCCATATTAACATTTAAAGTATTTTGGTCGATGAATTCGTTTCCTTCCCAGAGTTTTTCTAAGATTTCTTCTTTTGGAACGACTTGCTTCGTATGCATCATGAGCAAGGTTAGTATTTTGTGCTCTGTGGGAGAAAGAATGACGCTGTCCTCACCATTGGATAAAGTGCCATCGAACTTTAAAATAAACTGGTCTAAAATAATATCATCATTAATAAACTGTTGTGAACGCCGTAAAAAAGCCGTAATTTTGGCATCTAACAGTTTTAAAGAAAATGGTTTTGAAATAAAATCATCGCCACCCATGTTAAGTGCCATGACCATATCCATTTCATCATTACTACTAGAAATAAAAATAATAGGGGTTGTAAAGTCTTTTCTGATTTCTGTAGTCCAGTAAAAGCCATTAAAAAATGGTAGCTTAAGATCCATTAAAATCAAATCAGGTTTCCAACTGGTCATTTCTTTTTTGATGTCTCTGAAATTGGAAACCGTATTAATGTGATAATTTTGTGAGAGATACTCTTTCAAGAGAGATAGTACGGTTTCGTCGTCTTCAATGATATAAATTTTCTGATGATTATTCATATAGTTATTTTAGCAAAAAAGTGGCGAAAAATCGCCACTTTTCTTATCTTTCAATAATAGTGTAGTAAGTTTTGCTGGTTATTTTATAGATGGTCAAGTAAATAATAATGATAATGCTGATGGTTATTGCACTCACGAGATAAACCATTTTATCGTTTTCTACTGCAAAAAATAGCAACATTTGTTTGAGAATCGGAAGAGCAAAGCAAAAATGATTCACAGCCATCATAATTGGCATGAAAAAGACAAGCATAATTTGAGAATTAATGGTTTTCTTGACCTGGTCACTACTCATTCCAACTTCTTGTAATATTTGATAGGATTTTTGATCTTCTTGTCCTTCAGAGTATTGTTTGTAGTAAATGATGAGAGCGGCTCCGAGAATAAAACTAAGGCCTAAGAAAAATCCACTAAAGAGAAATACACCACTGAGGCTATAGGTTCCTTGGCGATAGTCCTCTTTGAACGCTAATTGACCGATAACCTGATCATTTTTACTAATAGTCCCCTTCTGGTCGACAATCTGGCTAATTTCTCCTTTGGTGAGGTCGGCAAGAACAGTAGTTAAGTATTCAACATTGACACCTTCAATGTCAGTAAACGATTTTTGAATTGATTTTAAGACAGAAACATCACTAACAACTAAGACACCTGGATTGTAGGTATTATTTACTGGTGGAAACCGAACGGATTTTAAATTAGCAATATTGTTAAAACGATGCCCTAAAAGGGTTATTTCCGTTAAACGGCTATCTCCTTTTAGTTTAAAAAAGGCGGTTTCATTAGCTTGAAGTTTTGGTAAGGAATTTCCTAAGGCTCTAAAATCATCTTGGGGGACAACATAAACAAAACCGAGATCACTTATATTAGGGTTTAACACATCATCTTTTGTCACTTTAAGTCGAGAGGCGTTAGGTATTTTAATGGTAATCATGGCATCCCTATAAATCTGGAAATCAGATAAGGGTTTTTCTAATTTATCAAGTCCTGTTTCCTGCAAGATGTCATTATTTGGGTTTAACTGTTTATTTTCAAAAATTATTTTGGTGTTTTTAGGAAACAATTGATTAGCCATGCTCTCTGTATTGGTATACAGGGCTGTTGTTGTTTCAATAGCTACAAATGCCATAACAGCTAACAAAGTAATATTTGCAAGTCCCACCGCATTTTGTTTCATCCTAAAAATCATTTGTGAGGTTGTGACAAAATGATTTAGCTGATAAAAGTACTCTTTATTTTGACGACGACGCTTGAGGTACCAGGCCATAAACGAGATGAAAAAGAGATAAGTTCCAAAGATGACACAAATTACAGCTACAAAAAAGCGACTAAGGCTTGCAAAGGCTGATAAATGAAATGAACTTAGAGAAATATAGTACCCTGTGCTCAGAGCTATGATAGATAAAATAGCTAATAAGAGATTTCCTTTAGGCTCTTTTTCCCCTTTAGATTGATCATGAAGCAACATCAAAGGAGATGTCTGATGTACTTTGAAGGCACTGATTATGGCTAGTAGGATAAAAATGCCTAAAAATACCAAACCAGTTGTCAGAAACGGTGCCAAGCTGAATGATAATTCAAAGATTTCGATATGCGAAATGTTTATAAATACAAGGTAAAACACATGTGAAAATATTGCTGAAAAGAGGCTTCCTATAATAAGTGTCCCTATAAACATCATCAATAGCTCAAGTGTGGCTATACCAGTAATTTGTTTTTTGTTCATTCCTAAAATATTATAAAGCCCCAATTCACGAGTCCGTTGTGTGAGTAAGAATCGATAACTATATATTTCCATGATAATTGAAAATAAAATCAGAACAATACTGGAGAATTCTAAAAGTATTTTTTCCCATCGCATATTAGCCACGGCTGGGCTTTTTACAATGATGAAAACAATACAATTCAACATAAATAACACAGTGCTAGCCATTAAAAAGGGCGCAAAAACAGATAACGATTTTTGCAAGTTATTCCAAGCTAATTTGAAATAGAACATGCTACTCACCCCCTAAAAGCCCTGTCATGGCCATAGAAATATCTTTGCTGAACTCAATGTTGGATTTATTGCCTCGATAAATTTGATGGAAAATACGGCCATCTTTGAGAAAAAGAACACGATTGGCATGACTGGCTGCATTAGCAGAGTGAGTAACCATCAAAATGGTCTGTCCTTCTTTATTGATTGATTCAAAAAGATTCAGCAAATCTTCTGAGTTGCGGTAGTCAAGTGCAGCAGTTGGTTCATCAGCCAGCAATAATTGAGGATTTGTCATGAGGCTTCTAGCAATGGCGACTCTTTGTTTTTGCCCACCAGAAATTTCAAATGGCCGTTTATCTAATAGCGGTTCAATTCGTAACTTAAATGCCAGTTGTTGCAAGCGCTGTTCCATTTGTTTCAAAGGTGTGCGATTTAACACCAAGGGCAAGAAAATATTGTCACGAATGGATAAGGTATCTAGGAGGTTAAAGTCTTGAAAGACAAAGCCTAGATTTTGCAGACGAAACTTAGCTAACTGACCATCTTTGATGGCTGCAACATCAATTCCATTTAACCGAATAGAACCTTTTGTTGGTTTTTCTAAAGTTGCCAAAATATTGAGAAGGGTTGTTTTTCCAGATCCGGATTCACCCATTATTGCGATAAATTCTCCTTTATTGACCTTAAAATCAACATCTTGTAAGGCTCTTGTTTCTTCTTTTGAAAATCGTGTGCGAAATACTTTTTCTAAGTGATTGATTTCTAATAACATATAAGCTCCTTTGTCGTGATTCTGTCTTTATCAATGCATTAATATGGGAATCCTTTTTGATAAGTCTATTATATCTCAAACTTCCTCCTCCCACCTTACAAGATTCGCCAAAAAGCTTACAGATTCGTAAGTTTTATCTGATGATTTTGACATCCTTTTGGTATAATAATAGCAATGACATGCATGAAGGAGATACACGAATGGGAAAAAAAATCAAAAAATCACTAGGTGCTGTTGGAAAATTAATTTCATTCATTCCTGATACAACTGAAATTATTGGAAAAACCATTGATAACACTCGCCCTATTATAGAAAAACATATGGAATATCAGCATGCAAAAACCATGAACATCACTCATTTGGATGACGTGATTAATTTGCCTGTCGATAAAGCACAGGAACACTTAGAGCGATTAGGTTTTGTTGTGGCAACGTTGCCGATTAAGCCACATAAAAAATGGGTAACTGCTCATATCAATGAGGTCGTTGCCATGTCTCCCAAGTCAGGAAAACATCGCATAGGAAGTCTAGTTAAGTTATACTATGTCACCCTAGACGTGATTGAAAAAAGTCAGGAACTGCTTGATCAAGAAAACCTTCGAGCGGTCGAACGCAATCAAAAATTAGCTGACACTGTGGACTCCCTCAAGAAAATAAAGTTACCATTTGCTAAAAAATAAACAGAGTCATCAAAAAAAGCCGGTTGAGATTATTTCTCAACTGGCTTTTTTATCATTTGCTACACTTCTAAATAATCACTTAAATCTGTTAAAGCACGCTGAGCAATGGCTTCATAGCGTTCTTTTTTGTCGCGAATACGTGGGCCTTCTAATTCTTTGATGATGCCAAAGTTCACGTTCATTGGTTGAAAGTGCTTGCTTTCAGCATGAGTAACGTAGTAAGGCAAACTACCGATAGCTGTTGTGTGGGGGAAAATGACCTGCTCTTGCCCTTTAAACTGACGAGCAGCATTAATTCCTGCTACCAAACCAGACGCTGCAGATTCTACATAACCTTCAACTCCTGTCATTTGACCCGCAAAAAAGAGCTGCTTATTAGCGCGTGATTGAAATGTTTCTGTTAATAGATTTGGTGAATCCATGTATGAATTGCGGTGCATCACTCCGTAGCGAACAAAATCTGCTTGTTCAAGTCCTGGAATCATGCGAAAAACACGTTTTTGTTCTCCCCATTTTAAATGCGTTTGGAAACCTACAATATTGTAGAGACTACCAGCAGCGTTGTCTTGTCTCAACTGAACAACTGCGTAAGGCGTCTTGTAGTCTCCGTCACGAGGTCCCTCATATTCTTTAGGGTATTCTAAGCCAACAGGCTTCATCGGTCCATAGAGCATGGTTTTAATCCCACGTTTAGCCATGACCTCAATAGGCATACAACCTTCAAAGTATTTTTCTTTCTCAAAAGCATTTAAAGGGGCTTCTTCTGCAGTTGTTAAAGCTTCATGGAAAGCCATAAACTCATCTTTGGTCATTGGACAATTCAAGTAAGCCGCTTCTCCCTTATCATAGCGTGATTTGAGATAAACTTTATTCATGTCAATGGTTGATTTGTCAATAATCGGTGCAGCCGCATCATAAAAATAAAATCCTTCGCCACCGTTTAAAGCATGAATTTTTTCTGCCAAGGCATCTGATGTCAAGGGACCTGTTGCAATGACTGTGATGGCATCATCAGGAATATCTTTGATTTCATCACGAATGACCTCAATCAACGGATGCGCACTAATTTCTGCGGTAACAGCCTCTGCATACCCATCGCGATCAACTGCCATAGCACCACCTGCTGGCACACGGTGAGCTTCACCTGCTCGCATAATCAATGAATCTAAGCGACGCATTTCTTCTTTTAAAAGTCCGACAGCATTTGTTAAGCTGTCCCCTCGAAATGAGTTTGAACAGACTAATTCAGCAAAATGGGTTGTCTTGTGCTGAGGGGTTGCTTTTTTTCCTCGCATTTCATATAGCTTGACTGGAATACCACGCTTAGCAATTTGATAAGCAGCCTCAGATCCTGCAAGACCTGCACCAATAACATTAATATAAGATTGAGACAATAGACTAATACCTCTTTGAGAATGGCGATGTAGCTCCCATACTCACAAATCTTTCTAATATATTTTATTTTGACTATTATATCAAAAATCAGCATAAAGCAAAAGAATACATCTGATAAAAAACTCTCAAAAAGCCAACAAAATCAAAAATGTCTTTTTGCTTTCGTTGGCTCTATCATGTCGTAAAACTATTTTATTTTTTCTTCTTTATAATCACAATTTTCATTGCTACAAATGACTTGTTTGCCACCGCCGCGTACTTTTTTCTCAACGAGGTAATCCTCAGATTTAGGACAGAATCGTCCGACTGGCAAATCCCATGAGGTAAATTCACATTCAGGGTAACGATCACATCCATAAAAAATACGGTTTCGTTTGGTTTTGCGTTCGATGACTTGTCCTTTTTGACAAATCGGACAGGTAACTCCAATTTCTTTGGTGATGGCTTTTGTGTTTCGGCATTCAGGGAAATTACTGCAAGCATAAAACTTCCCATAGCGGCCTAATTTGATAACCATCGGATGACCACATAGGTCACAATCAAAACCAGCAGGTTCATCTTTAATTTGAATTTTTTCAATTTCAGCTTCTGCTTTAGTTAATTCTTTGGTGAATGGTTTGTAAAACTCATCAATAACCTTTTGCCATTTTTCTTTCCCGATTTCTACCTGGTCAAGTTTGTTTTCCATTTCAGCGGTAAACTTAACGTCAACAATATCAGGGAAGAAATTCACAATCAATTGATTGACAATATCACCTAGTTCTGTTGGTTCAAAACGTTTAGCAGCTAATTTAACATAGTAACGTTTTTGAATAACCTCAAGAGTTGGTGCATAGGTTGAGGGCCTGCCAACACCATTTTCTTCTAGGGTTTTGATTAAAGTAGCTTCTGAATAGCGTGCTGGTGGTTGTGTGAAATGCTGTTCTGGAGAGGTTGAGACCTTTTTGACCACTTCCCCTTCTTCCATGTCGGGAAGCATCTTGTTTTTATCAGAATCATTGTAAACTGCCATATAGCCATCAAACTTCATTTGACTACCATTAGCAATAAACGTCACTTGATTTTGCTCTAAGGTTACCTTTACAGTGTCAAAAACCGCAGGGGTCATCTGACTAGCTACAAAGCGATTCCAGATTAGTGTGTACAATTTTAACTGATCTTTGTTTAAAAATGCTGCAATGGATTCAGGAGTATGCTGAACACTGGAGGGTCTAATAGCCTCATGGGCATCCTGAGCCCCGCTGACATTTTTAACACGATTACCATGTTTTGAATAGTTGGTGCCAAATTTCTCGCTAATAAACTGAGCAGCATCATTTTGAGCAACCGGACTGATACGTGTAGAGTCGGTACGCATGTAGGTAATTAAACCTTGTGTGCCATTAGAACCTAAATTAATCCCCTCGTAGAGTTGTTGGGCAACCATCATGGTTTTACGTGTTCTAAAATTAATTTTATTGGCGGCATCTTGCTGCAACGAAGAGGTTGTATAAGGCATTGGTGCATTACGACGACGCTCTTTCTTTTCAACTTTATTCACGGAAAACTCATCATGAGTGATTCTAGAAAGAACTAGTTTAACATCATCATTTGTTTCAAGCTTCATTTTTTTGCCATCAAGGCCATAGAAACTTGCTTGAAACTTCTTGTTCCCTTTTTTAAAGAAACCATCAATAGACCAGTATTCTTCAGGAACAAAAGCTTTTATTTCATTTTCTCTGTCGATGATTAATTTCAGTGCAACAGATTGCACACGACCTGCTGAAAGGCCTTTTTTCACCTTTTTCCATAAAATAGGTGAAATCGAGTACCCAACGATACGGTCTAAAACACGACGTGCTTGCTGAGAATCCACCAAGTCCATATCAATTTTTCGAGGCTCTACAAAAGCATTTTTTACGGCATCTTTTGTAATTTCATTGAAGACAACACGGTTGTTGTCTTCTTCATCTAGCCCTAAAATATGTGATAAGTGCCAAGCAATTGCTTCCCCTTCTCTATCTGGGTCACTTGCAAGAAAGACTTTAGCAGATTTTTTAGCCTCTTTTTTTAACGAGTTGATGAGAGGACCTTTACCACGGATATTGATGTAATTGGGTTCATAATTATTATCAAAGTCAATAGACATTGATGATTTTTTCAAATCACGGATATGACCAACTGAGGCCACGACTTTGTAATTGCGTCCCAAGTATTTTTCAATCGTTTTAGCTTTGGCAGGAGACTCAACAATTACTAGATTTTTTTTAGTTGCACTAGTTTTCTTTTTTGTTGGGGACTTTTTGGTCCCTTTTTTTGGCTTAGTTGTAGTTTTTGTTACCAATTCGACACACTTCCTATAACAGTAATGGTTAAAGCTTATAGAATAATATCCCATTTTTTAGGAACTGTCAATAAAAAAATCTATAATAGGAAGAAAGATTAATAATTTTGGTATTCTAAAAGGATTTCATGACCGCTTGTGATGCAGTTTGCACCTTCTTGGATTAATTGCAGACAGCCTTCTGATTTTCCGTCAATGATATTTCCTGGAATGGCGAAAACGTCTCGCCCTTCTTCCATAGCTAATTGACATGTGATCAAAGATCCTGATCGCTTTTTAGCCTCAACCACAACGACTCCGCGGCTCAAGCCAGCAATAATACGATTTCTTTCTGGAAAATGATAAGCCAAGGCTTCTTCTCCTGGACCATACTCAGTGATAACGAGGTGATTTTTACCGAGATAGTCTTGTATTTTTTGATTTTCTTTTGGATAGTACCTATCCAATCCAGTTCCGATGATAGCAATGGTTTGCCCGCCGTTTCTAAGACAAGAAAGATGAGCGCTAGTGTCTATTCCTCTGGCCAAACCACTAACAATAACATAGTGATTATTGAGCTCTTTGATAATCTTAGTGACGGATTGGGTGCCGATATCACTAGATTTTCTCGAGCCAATCACAGCCAATTTGGGTTTTTCTAGTAACGATAAATCACCTTGGTAAAAAAGTAAAACAGGTGGGTTATAGATTGTTTTTAAAGCTAAAGGATAGGACGTTTCTAAAATTGACACAGTTGGGTATTTTCTAAATTGTTCTCGTAAGGTTTTAAGATTTAGTTGCTTGTAATTCTCAATAAATTGCGCTGGTTTTCGGCATCCAGACACCACTGCCATATCTCTTAGAGACAAAGACTTTTGGTTGGATTTTTGATAGTCAATAATATTGAGGATGTTCAGATTTGTTAGACCAGCTCTTTTTAATTTATACAATTCAAAATTATTCATTCATCTACCTCTCTAACTGATTATTCGAAAAAATTCTGAAAATCAGAATTTTTTGTTTTCAATCGTTAAAAAAGGTTTGATAAGATTCTAGAATTAATCCTTACTTATGAATGATTTTATCGGCTCAAAACTCTTTCGATGAATCGGAGAGACACCTAGAGTTTGTATGGCACACAAATGGTTTTTGGTCCCATAGCCAGCATTTTGAGCAAAGTCATAACCAGGAAATTGTTTATCATAATCAGCCATCAAATGGTCTCTGGTGACCTTGGCGACAATAGATGCTGCAGCAATTGATAATGAGTTAGCATCTCCCTTAATAATAGATTGCTGAGGAATCGGCAGATTGAGCGACATGGCATCAATCAAAAGATAATCCGGCTGAGAAACCTCACCCTTTAAGTGGTCGGTCGCAGCAATCATAGCTAATTTAGTTGCCTCATAAATATTAACACGATCAATGGTATCATGATCAATGATCCCGACACCTACTCCTTTTGCTTTTTCTAAAACAGCCTGGTAAATGGCATCATGCTTTGATTTTGGTATTTTTTTAGAGTCGTCTAGCCCTTTAATTTTACAGTTTTGAGGGAGAACAACACAGGCTGCGACAACCGGTCCTGCCAAAGGGCCACGCCCAACTTCATCAATACCTGCGATAGCTTTAAAGCCTTCTTGGTAGAGTTGTCTCTCGTAGGTTAATAAACGCTCAAGCCTTGCTTCTTCAGCTATGGCCGCTGCGATAATCTTTTTTTGTCTTATGAGGGCTTTTTGCACACCGATTCGAGCATCAGATGCTAGCTCTGTTAAAAAAGGATCATCTGGTTTAGTAATCTTATCTAGCTGTGCTTTAATGTCTTTAATACTATTAGTCATTCATATCCTCAATACGGTCTAAACTGTATTGCCCTAATTTACCATCACGAACTTCCTTGACAAATAAATCATAAAATCGATCATAGTCTTCTTTAAACCCTAACTGACGCGTCATATTAATAATATTGTCTGGAGCATCTTCGTCCAGAGAAAGCATTTTAAATCGTTTTTGAAGCCTGTTTGGGTAATGTTTTTTGAAATAATTTAAGCCAAAAATAGTCACTTCATCCATCGGTAACAATTGATCTTTAATAGCGCCGGTCAATGCTAATTTTAAACCGACCAACTCATCCTCAAACTTAGGCCATAAAATTCCTGGAGTATCTAAAATTTCAAGTTCTTTATTTGATTTTAGCCATTGTTGCCCTTTAGTCACGCCAGGTTTATTGCCGACAACGGCAATTTTTTTACCAGCTAGACGATTCATGAGAGTTGATTTCCCAGCATTTGGGATACCAATAATCATTGTTCTAAGGGTCTCTTTATTGATCCCACGTTCTCGTAGTCTCGTAATTTTGTCAGCCATCAATATCTTTGCAGCTTCAGTCACTTTTTTAACCGTAGATTGCTCCTTAGAGTTAATGGCAAGTGTTTTGATTCCTTTACTCTCGTAGTAATCTGTCCACTCTTTTGTTATTGTACTGTCTGCTAAATCAGCCTTGTTTAAAATCATGAGTTTTGGCTTATCGCCAACAATTTTAGTCAACATAGGGTTTTGACTTGATAAAGGCAAACGAGCATCTACTAAGATAGTTACAAAATCAACATGTTTAATATTTTCTTGTACTTGTCTTCTTGCTTTGGACATGTGTCCAGGAAACCACTGAATAGTAGCCATAAGTTTATAATTCCTTTCGTAGCAGTTTTTTATACTTAAAACCTGCCTGTTGTCTACTAGGCACCAAACAGGCACCAAGATTTTGTATTCACCAAGTTTTTCTCTAAAATCAGCTAAAGAAAATTCAAGTATTTTTGAATCAAAATTATTTTCTATTTTAATATTTTGGAATATTTACTAGACCAAGCTTTTAATGTTTCAAATCTAAAATGATTCCTATCAATAAATTTATCTAATGCTTTTCTCCCTATAGGTAGTCAAACACTTTTTCATCAACAACGCTGTTAGACGTTTGAGTAAATAATCACCACCAATAATTTCACCAAGACGTTCTATCACAAGGAATTCTCTTTTTACTGTCTGAGGCTTGACAGATACTGACCAGGTTTCTAGCCAACTCATCTTTAACTCTCCGAAAATTCTTATCAACTGGGAATTAAATTGGGCTTCACTGCTATTAATTAATATCTCAATTTTATCTTCGAGCGCGACTCGTGTTTTTATGATAACTTACAACAGCTGTCTTCTACATGCCAGTTAGTAATCCTTATGTTTATCTACAACCTCATATCGACTAATTCCTTTTGAATTAGTTTTTGTTCTATAGTACATTTTGGTTTCCTTAAACTTGGAATGAAAAATCAATCATAGAAATATAACCATTCTATATTATATCATGATTCTCTTTATTTTACCGCTCTTTGCTTCCATCTTAAAAACCCTTCAAATCCTTCTAAATTAACAAAGACCAATTTATAAGTTGGGCTAATCACATAATCTTAAAACTGCTTATTATCTCTCATTTCACCTAACCATCTATTCAGTGTATATTGTGATCATGGCAGATAGAGTACCACTCTATTTTATAGCTAATAATCATGACTGATGATAAACAGCTAGCTGCCACAAAGTGGTTCTCCCTTTGGCAATCTCAAAAGTTTGAGCAGATTAGTCGAGATATGCATGAGGTTTTGATTGAGTAGTCTTTACTTTTCTATACAAATTTTATAGAGTGTTTTTGTTAATCGATGACTCACTTAGTCATTGGTGTTTGGTAGTTGATACTGCTATGAATTCGGTGATGATTCCACCAGTGGATATCGTTCTTGATTTTAAGACTTAGGTCTTCCAGCGAGTGGAAGATTTTCGATACCACTCTGTCGCCCTAAACTAAAATCCATTGCCATGAGAGTAAGTTTTTTGGTTTTATCAATCATGCGTGTTACCCTTTTTTGCGGCATAACCTAAGCATACCATCTGACAGTTTAGGATTTTACCACAGAAAAAAACACCAGCCAAAACTGGTGTCGATAAATCACTTCTCTAAAATGAGGCGCTTAATAGTGACTGATAGCAATAATAGGAAGCAAGAAAATCCAATAATATTCAACGTGAAGAGTATCGGTGATAACTCTCTAAAAAAATTAGATATTGACACCATAAGGAATCCTGTTGTTACGACTAACGAAATTAGTTTTGTTTTATTCATTCTAAACAACTCCTCTTTCTATTTGCTAAAGCAAATAAAAGCTACTTTAAAAATCAGAAAAATGTCACGACACTAGTCGCTATATTAACTTTATTATAGCAAGCTCGTAATCATTTTACAAGTAAATATCTTAAAATGTACGATTTTTCATCCATTTAATAAAACTCAATAAACTTATGTTTTAGAAAATTTTTATAGAACTATTAATTTTTCACCAAGATAATTATCAGGAATTGAATAATAAAATTTTTGAAATGGATGAAGTATTACTAAGTCAATTATTTGATTTCTTACTAATATCTGGACTGCCTGAATATCATCTATTAAATTCTCAAAAATTATAACTTCTTCATCTTTATCTGTTTTCTGTGGTCGTTTTATTCTATAATAGTTAAACTTTCCCATTTATACCTCTAATAAATCGTCCATTTTAATAACAACATCAGCTTTTTCCCAAATAATGGGATTATGGGTAGCTATGATAATAATTCTATTTTGACTCTTTAAAGACAATAGGATTTCCATAACTTCTTCAGAATTTCTAGGATCTAGTGCAGCTGTTGGTTCATCAGCTAGAATAATGGGGGGGTTTTTCAGTATTATTTTGGCAAGAGCCACCCGTTGCGCCTCACCTCCTGATAATTCAAATATCGGCTGTTTTAATGATAGGTGTGATAAATTAACTTTTCTAAGTGCTTCTAATTTCACTCGTTTTTTGTCCTCTTTGGATATTTTTTTGCCAACCAAACCTAAATTTAAATTTTCATCAATACTATGACTTTCCATAAGACCAAAATTTTGGAATAAATAACCAAGATATTCTTTATAGAACTTATGAGATGATAAGGTCTGTATGTCCTGACTGTTATATAATATCTGTCCAGAATCGCTTTCTTCAAGTTTTCCTAACAAATTAAGCAACGTTGTTTTACCACTACCACTCTCGCCAGTAAGAGCATAAACCTTACCTTCTTCAAAGTTAACACTTATATTATTTAAAATAATTCTATCCGAGAATGATTTTTTTACTTCTTTAACTTCTAACATTTTTACTTTCCTTTCAAAACAGTAATAGCTACTTTATTTTCACGTATACTCTTAACATAAAGAATTAAGATAGTATTAAGCACAAATAGTGAAGGAACCAAGGTCCCAATAATTATTTGACGTGAAATAAAAGATAGTATTACTCCACCAATAAAAAGTGTTATTGTTTGTAACAGCAAATAATTCTTATGAATTTCTCCAAAAGTTAAACCTGCTAAGCGTTTAATTAAGATATCCCTTCTAAACTGTTCAAAATATAGTAAATGCATTGTATCGAAGAGTAAAATTGATGTTAAAAAACCTAATAGTGTACCTACAGTTAGTATTGCAAATGCTAAACGATTATCATTCAATACTGTTAGGTAAGATAGGCGGTCATTTAAAATATAGGCTACTGACTGATAAAGTCCCGACTCTTTAAGTTTTTCCTCAATTCTGTCATAATTTTTCATATGTAATGAAGTTGCAATGTTAGCACCCCAAAAAAGATGACTACTTGGAGTATCTCCCATTGCTTGTGGTGTTGTCACAATAATAATAGGATCTTCTAAATATTGAGTACTTACACTTTGACTGGTATTGTAGATAAAATAATTTCTTGATTTCTTTGCTATAGTTGTTATTGCTTCTACATTAAATAAATGTTCATGTTCAGGAAACAAATCTACACTTGCAAATCCAGACATTCTTTTTTCAACAAGTTTTTCTATATCAGCTTTGTGACTACTCAATCGCTCAGGAATAACAAGTCCAAATTCTCCCAGAGAAAGTTTGTTCATTTTTTGTATAAAAGATTCATTAAAATTACTTTTGGCTTCGTTTAAATAATTTGGAGTAACAAAAATAATTGGGTCATCTTGATGAGAATTTACAGATTGTTCTTTGTTAAAAATATTTTCATAATATAACTGTTCAATAGCCGAATAAATAAATAGTGAATTATCCTTATCTATCGTTTCACGAGCAAAGTCATACCACTTTTTAGTCAGTTTCTGCTCTGCTTTTTCCCCGCCCATTGCTGCACTATAGCTAAATGTTAACTGAAAGTAATCCTTATTTCTTTCCCAATCTCTCGCAGCCTTTTCTTTTATTGCTATCTCTTTATGATGATTTAATAAACTATTAAATGTCCAACCTACAGCAACGGTAGAAGATAATTGCCCAATCAAGAGTAAAAACAATAATCGTTTTAATGGTAGTTTTCCTTTTAAAATTTCTACAAGATTTGATCCTTTCAAATTAATGATGTAGATTAAACTTAGCACTACAGAAAGTAAAACTAACAAAACCGCATAAGCGAGTATTCCTAGGAGAAATATTGCCATCATGTGAAGCTGAAAATTATTTGTAATGATAAAAGTAAAAACACCAAGTAAACTTGAGACTGCACTCGCTATAAAAATTAGTTGAATATCAGATGTTATAGCATGAGACAAAATCTTATAATAATCCCATCCCGAAATATAACGAATTCCTGCTGCCCTAAGATCTTTAATACTATAAATAAGCACTATTGAAATCCAGGTTAAAAGTAACAAAACCAATCCAATAATAGATGTTTCGTTAACTGAAACTGATATCAATGCTTTAATTGGGGATTCGGAAGGGAAAATAACATTTTTAAAACCCAGTTCATAAATGTCGGTTGATAATTTCTGACTAGACAATGAGCCAGGAACTAATATAAGGTAACTACTAACTAAATCACTTGTCAAAGATGTTTGTTCTGAAGCAACTTGAATTTCTTTAGGTAACTCCCCCTCACCATAGATGTCATATGCAAACCGAGTTTTACCATCTCGCTGTGGCTCTACAATCCTCCTAGCAATGATACTTTCTGATTTTTCAGCCAGTTCATTCAAAGTAGATGTGAAAGTTTCCCTAGAAATTATTCTCATATCATCCCTTTTACCAACAATATTGACTGATTCATAACTTGAAAAAATAATAACGTGTTTATTAGTGTAAATTGTTAATAATAAAAACAATGATATTAAAACAGTAGACACCCAAACGAATATACGCTTCATACATATCCTCCTATAAAAATTAGGCTGATATCTGCTATCAGCCTAATTTAGTTTCAAAACTAATAATTATAGTAAAATGCTGCTCTCTCTCCCCAGCTTGTTTTAATCCAAGCTCGAGATGTTTGACCTGCATCAGCATATCCTTTGCTAGATGCACCCGTTTTACGGCTAACTACAGTTGAACTATGATGTTTAGAACCATGATAGTAATTAGAATATGCACCGCCATTTGCTGCTCCGTATGTCCATACACCACCACCAGGATACTGAGTAGCGGCAGCTGCTCCAGCAGCAGTTGCTACTGTTGTAAGAATTGCGGCTGCAACTGTAAGTGATTTAATTTTTTTCGTTAATGAAGTTTTCATAGACTTCCCCCCTTTATTAAGTGTGATAAAAAACAATTTTTCAAATTCTGCTAGCATGAAAATTTGAATAACTTCTCGCTAATTAAATTAATAGCGAGAAATAGTATAAGAAAAAATCCATAATTCCACCTCCAAATATTTAATCTATTGAGTAATTGATGATAATTAGTTATAAAACATCTTTTTTTTGTAACCCTTTAATTTGTTGAGTTTATTTTATCATTTTAAGTTATACCTGTCAATGTTATTTGTATTATTATTCATTTTTTATTTTTTTGCAATTTAACAAAACTAATCTTTATCTTGTTAAATGGATGGTAACTGTTGGTAAAATCTAAACAGTCACGTTTTTTATAAAGCTCTAATACAAAAAGTATTAAAAAATGTAGTCTAGAAAGAGAAAAATTAAATGGTCATGAAGTAAAATAAAATCAAAAAAATATTGAAACAATTAATTTCACTAAGCCTATTATTTTTATCAAAACCTTACATTATGAAATTAAAGAAAATCGAGACTACATTTATAGAATACTTGACACCCTTGTGTCAAGTATTGGATACATAATTTTTCATTTTTTATCCAATAATATTTGCTCCGTATGTTACTATTATATGTTCAAAAATCCTATCCATCAAATTTCCAAACAATCTCAATCTTATGAATACCAATGCCAAGGTGAAAGAGAGCAAAGGTTATGAGTATTGGGCAACCAAACATAACTTAAACACAATGGCTGAGTCAGTTATTTTCATCAGAGAACATGGCATTAAATCCATTAAACAACTTGATGAACATATTCAAAAAAGTGCTGAAGAAAGACAGAACTTACAAGATAAAATTAAAGAATTTGACAAGGATATGCAACTGCTTTCTGATACTATGGAGCAAGTTCATACTGTTAAAAAGTATCGAGCCTACTATAAAGAATATAGGGCAAATCCGTCTGACAAGGCATTTTTTGAAGAGCATAAAGCTGAAATTACCCGCTATAAAATTGCTCTATCTAAGCTAAAAAAATCCTATTCAAAGCTACCGAATTCAAAGGATATTTTAGATAAACTTGATAAACTGCAAAAAAAAAAGAATACTCTGATGCAAGAGTATTCTTCCTCAAAAACTACAATGGACGAGCTGTATCAAATACGAAAGAACTATGGAATTTACATGGGCAAGGATATGGAGAGATAATCTTTTTATCTCCTCTATATAACAGAGCATCTTTCTTGTATATAATTAATTAGACATGTCGGAGTTTCTGCATAATTTGATAAATCTGAAATTAATGTTGATTCTGAGGTATTTAAACACATATGTCGTTTTTTTGAAAACATATGATCTGCACACTTTATCCCTTTATTTGATTCTTCAACTATTTTATTTATATATTTTGGCATTTTCTCTAGAAGATATTTACCACGTAAAAGTTTAACTGGCTCACTCTTCAATCTTGAACATTCCATTTTTATTTCATCTTCTGTTATTTCAATGCAGTTTTTAACTTTATCTTTAACATCTTCTACACTTAAAATATTTTTTATTGCATCATATTTTTTAATTGGAACTAAATTAGGTTTATCGACACCTAAAATGTATGCTTTTTTTATTTGTAATGAATAATAAGCATTACCATAAATAATGTTATTAATAATCTCATATCGACATTTTCTAAGATAATTAAATGCCACATGAAAATCCGCCTCATCTTCTTTAGAATGACTAGATAAACCCATTTCTCCTTTAATCATATTTTTTATGGCGTAATCTGTGAAATATAAATTTTCAATTGAATATGTTGGTGTTACATAAATATCATCATCCAATAAAGAATTATCATCAAAATCTTTATCTACAAAAAACATTTTTACAATTTTATGATCATCTGAGGTCTTCTTTTTAATTAAATCATGTATTTTGATAACATTTTCTTTTCCATTACAATCATATTTTTCATACTCTTCCATATGAAAAATATTAAATACTCTTGGGCAATAATATTTAAAATCATCTTTTCCTTCAAAAAACAGGTACATTGATTGATATGATTTTGTATTAATATAACTCAAAAGAATCGCCTCTACACAGTCAGACTCCTCTCTCATTTTATCTCTTCTTGACATTATACTTCTCCTTATACATTTCTAATTCTGTTACATACTCTAAATATTCGTTTTTGAATATAAATGGAGAGTGAGTAGTCGCTATAAGTAACGCTATCTTTTCTGAATCATATATATCTTTTAAAAATTCTTTTTGCCATTCGATAGATAATGAAATTTCAGGTTCATCGATTATAAAAATACAAGGAGATGTGACATCTAAGTAAACTTTAGAAAATATTGAAACTATTTGCTTTTCTCCGGATGAAAGATCATCAAAATCAATTTTTAATCCATCATTATCAAATACATTCATAGTCAGCATTGTTTCATCATACTCTATTTTTTTCCCAGAAAGATATTTAGAACAAACCTGAGCAAACTTACTTAATTTTTTATCAATAGCCTCCTGTGAATTATATATATTCACTAGCTTTTGCAAATAATAAATCAAAAATTCTATATTAGAATTATTTTCATTAAATTTTTTAGATGTTAAAAATGGTCTGAGCTTATCAATATTGTCTATCCTCTCTTCACCTATCCTTTTAATAACTACATCTACTTTGTGCATATCAATATTTCCAAAATCATCTATATAATTACCTATGCGATCTGCTAACAATTCACTAATAATATTCGCATTCATCTCTATATATGCTGCATTTGCATCTTTACGCAATTTCTCTAACAGATTTCTTATCCTGTTTTTCACATCACTCATTCCAAATCCCATGTATTTAGTAGTTAACTCTCTGTTTACATATTTTTTTGGATTAGTAGAAAATACTTTTTCAAAGCCAACTTCCACTCGCCTGTATGTAGGATAAAAAACAATTTCTTCCCTTAATATATCTTTAATTCTATAAATCTCATCATACAAATCACTATACTGTAAATCTTTAATCTTATGTATGATTTGATCTAACCTATCATTATTGAATCTTTCATCATATGGCAGCCTAGAGATTATTTCATCCAACATAGATGGATCAATATATCTATTATGTATTATCTCATTTCTAATTTTTAGAGAAAAATTTCTAGGAAGATACCTATCCAAATCCTCTAATAAATACATCATATGTCGATTTATATATTCAATGCTATCTTTATCTTTGAATGATGAAGTAGGCTTTTGTTTATCAATAATATAGTTATTATTTGATATATTAACTGAAATTTTTTTAAAATTAATATCATATAAGGTTCTTGCATCTCCTGTTAAAATAGCAACTATTATAGTTAATATTGTTGTTTTACCAACTCCATTTTCAGAAATCCATATTGCTATATCATTTCTAAAATCAAGACTATAGTCATATTTGCCAAATAACCCTTCTATTTTTATAGATTTAAGTCCAGATTTGTTGTTGTGATTTTTTTTCTTTGTAGCATTAAGTCTTTTAAGAAGTTCTTTTATTTTTTGGTCCGATAAATCTATATCATCATTTTCGCTGAATATTTCAATATCATTTAAAAATAAATATTCCAGCAATTGTTCATTTGTCAAAGCAAATTGTCTAGATAAATCATCTATCTTAGTATATTTTTCAAATTTCATTTTTTACTCCTTTACTTTTATCGATTCTATTACATAATCAATTATTTTCATCATCCACCAACCACTTTTCAGCTCTAAGGCAAAATCTTTCAATAAACGATAATTTTGAACATAAATTTTTTTAATTTCCATAAGTTTTTCCTTTTACTTATCATATAGCTTCCTAAATCGTTTCTGCTCCATCTTCAACATCTCTTCTTCTACCATGCACCATTTCCTGAAGAGGTATCCTTGTAGAACATCAGCCGATGAACCTTCATTAGTTTAAGAATCAAAGATGTAACTTCTGTCTCTTTGATAAATTTGAATTTGGTCAAAAAGATTATCGTTTTCTAACTCCCTTAGATTATCAGCCAAATACTCGACATCGTATCATGATGTTCTTTGAGGATTGCCCTTGCTTCGAGCAATCTCTGGACATTATAATAGCATACAATAAACAAAAAGTGAATATTTTCACATGATAAAAACTTTTTCTCGTTGCCTATAGAATTAACTTTTAGAGTGATCAATTTACTTTTTAATTGCTTTTTTATTTTATTAAAGATATAATCTAGTTATCAAGACTAGATATAGAGGTATCTATAAATGGAATTTCCTAAACTCCCTCCTTGGGACCAACTACCAGATTTAGAGTTGTATTTGGATCAAGTTTTACTCTATGTTAATCAAGTCACTCGGTTCAAGGACACTAGTGACGCTAAGTTGCTCACGGCATCAATGATTAATAATTATGTTAAGCATGGCTACATTGAAAAACCCTACAAAAAAAAATATCACAAAAAACATATTGCTCGGTTGATTGCAATCAGTATCTTAAAGCATTCTTTTTCCATTCAAGATATCAGCCGTGTCCTAGCTAATCTACAGGATGCATCTGATTCCGAGACGCTCTACAATACATTTGTTCACTATTGGAACGTAGAATCAACGGCTTTGCCTATCAATCTGATTAGTTATGCTTGTCAGACCATAAAATGTTATCACTTAACCATGGATTTATCTCAGGAGATGCTTTATCATGAATCAAACCTTTAAACAAAACTTCCCTTTATCCTTCGTTGAAGAAGTTGCAAATAGTGTCACCCATGCTATAGGGGCTCTCGCGATGCTTGTGCTCTTGCCTATTTCTGCGATATATACCTATCAAGTACACGATGCCAAAGCTGCTACTGGTGTTTCTATTTTTATCATTAGCCTTTTTCTGATGTTTTTATCCTCAACGATTTATCATGCCATGGCACCAGGAACACCTCATAAATACATTTTGCGAATTATTGACCATAGTATGATTTATATTGCTATTGCAGGTAGCTACACTCCTGTTGCTTTATCCTTGGTTGGTGGCTGGCTAGGTTACACCATTATCATTCTTCAGTGGGGCATAACCATCTTTGGTATCCTTTATAAAATTTTTGCCAAAACCATTAATGAGAAATTTAGCCTTGCTTTATATATCGTTATGGGGTGGCTAGTGATTTTGATTTTGCCTGTGATTATCCAGAAGACAAGTCTTCCATTCGGTAGTTTGATGCTTTTAGGAGGAGTGGCTTATACTGTTGGAGCTGGTTTTTATGCTAAGAAAAAACCATTTTATCACATGATTTGGCACCTTTTTATCCTACTGGCTTCAGCTTTGCAATTTATGGCAATTGTTTTTTACATGTTATGATTACTGAGTAGCTACGACTACTTTTTATATGCTTTCTTTTGCTTGCATTGGAGACACATCTTTTGATAAGTGCTATAATAATAGTATTGATTATTCTAGAAGCGAGAAGACAGCCCATGAAAACAGTCCATATTTTTTATAACCCTCACTCAGGAAAAAAAGAAGATCAATTATCAACAGATGTAAAAGATTATTTCCTTCAACATGGTTTTTCTCCAGAAGCTGTTACGATTATCACTCCTAAAGATGCCAAGGACGCTTTTGCTCTGGCTAAAAAAGCCTCTCAAGAAAAGATTGACCTTATTATTCCTCTTGGTGGGGATGGTACTTTGAACAAGGTGATTGGTGGGATTTATGAAGGCGGGAGTCATTCGGTGATTGGTTTGGTGCCATCTGGCACGGTAAATAATTTTGCCAAGGCTCTGAACACTCCACTCGATGTTACCGAGGCGTTGGAGACTATTTTAGCTGGACATCTCAAACAAGTCGATATCTGTAAGGCTAATGACTCTTACATGATTTCTAGCCTCACCTTGGGATTACTTGCTGATATTGCAGCTAATGTCACTGCAGAAGAAAAGCGAAAATTAGGGCCCCTGGCTTTCTTAAAAGACAGCTTTAGCATACTAAAACGAAACAAGAGTTATGAGATTAGCTTGCAAAGTCCCGAAAATACGTTGACCCTCAAAACCAAGTTTTTATTAATTACGATGACAAACTCTATTGCTGGCTTTCCCTCTTTTTCTCCTAACGCTCAACCTGATGATGGCCTTTTCCAAGTGTACACACTCAAAAAACTCTCTTTTGTCACATTTTTACGGCACATCAATGATTTTAGGAGAGGGGATTTTTCAAAAGTAGATGACATTAGTCATTTTCAGACGGCTAGTTTGAAACTGTTGCCACGTCATAAGCGTAAATCTGCTGTTCCGAGAAGCCGTGTAGACGGTGATAAAAGCGACTATTTGCCAATCACATTAACCGTGATTCCAAAAGCGGTTTCGATTATTGTAGCTAATTAGGTAACAAAAAAACAATGGTAAAATACCATTGTTTTTTTTGTTGCTTAAACTGAACTTATGCATCATTATCTTTTTTTGTAACCAAGTCATCTGCTACTGACTCTACGGTTTCTTTAGCTTGTCCGATGGATTCACCAACTGTTTCAGCAGCAATACCACCATAGACCTCTACGGTATCTTTGGCTTCTTGCCATTTTTCACCAACTGTTTCAGCAGCAATGCCACCGTAAACCTCAACTGCATCCTTAGATTCTTGAACTTTATCAGATACAGTATCTAGAACTTTCTTGCTCTTAGTTTGAATATAAGCATTCAGCTCATCAATCTTTTGAGCACTCTCTTTTAATAACTGATCTTTTTTAGACGATGATAAACTTAAATAAGCTACTGTTGCGGCAGTTGTTCCCAGAACTAAACCTAATAGTAATCCGTGTTTTTTTTGTCCCATGAGATAACCTACTTTCCTTTACGATCTTTCATTATTTTTTTAGCTAATTTTACTGCTGGTACAACAAGTAAAACAAGTTGTAACACGTCCATATAGTTTGTTTTTGTTTTTTTCATTACACATTCACTCCTTTTTTATTTTGGTGAAACCAAACACTCCTCTACGAACTAAGGCTAGGTATTTTCGTGACTCTTCTTGTAAAGTGACGACACTTTTTTAAAAAAGGGTTGTCATAAATCTATTATAGCCACTTTTAGAATAAATCATCAAAATAAGCTTTAGATAAGGGATTTTAAAGTGACAACACATGTATCAACTTATATTGTCATTATACTATCTTATTGAGTTCTCGTCAAGTTTTTTGCATGTGTGCAAAAAATCCAAGGAAGAAATCCTTGGATAATACATTAGGCTAAGGTGTTAAAATCCCAAATATCAGTGACCCACCCATCATAAAATTCAGGTTCGTGACAGACCATAAGAATAGAACCTTTAAAGGCTTTCAAAGCTCTTTGTAATTCTTCTTTGGCATCGACATCTAAATGGTTTGTAGGCTCATCAAGCACCAAAACATTGTGTTCTTGACTCATCAGTAGACAGAAACGTACTTTGGCTTGTTCGCCTCCAGACAATACTTGAATTTGACTTTCAATATGTTTTGAGGTCAATCCGCAGCGTGCTAGTGCGGCACGAACTTCTGCTTGATTCAAGGAAGGAAAAGTATCCCAAACAGCCTCTAAAGGCGTTTTTCGATTACCTCCAGGAACTTCTTGTTCAAAGTAACCTAGGTCAATAAAATCTCCTTTTTCGACCTCTCCTTCAAGTGGCTGGACAATTCCTAGCAAACTTTTGAGAAGGGTTGATTTCCCAATACCATTAGCACCGATGATTGCAATTTTTTGATTGCGTTCAAAAGTGAGGTTCAAGGGATTTTTAGTCAGAGGTTTGTCATAACCTATCACCAAATCTCTTGTCTGGAAAATAAAACGACTCGGTGTTCTAGATTCTTTAAATGAAAAACTTGGCTTTGGTTTTTCAGATTGTAGTTCGATAATGTCCATTTTATCTAACTTTTTCTGACGTGACATGGCCATGTTTCGTGTAGCTACTCTAGCCTTATTACGATTAACAAAGTCTTGTAAGTCAGCTATTTCTTTTTGTTGACGCTCATAAGCTGCCTCTAGTTGTGATTTTTTCATTTCATAAACATCACGAAACTGATAATAATCTCCAGAATACCTCACTAAATCTTGATTTTCAACATGATAGACAATGTTAATAACATCATTTAAGAAAGGAATATCGTGTGAAATCAAGACAAAGGCGTTCTCATAGTTTTGTAAATAGCGTTTAAGCCAATCGATATGCTCAGCATCAAGGTAGTTGGTAGGTTCGTCAAGTAGTAAAATATCTGGTTTTTCAAGTAACAACTTGGCTAATAGAATCTTTGTACGTTGGCCACCAGATAATTCTGTGACTGGTGTGTCCATCCCAAATGCCATTACCCCAAGAGCACGTGCCACTTCGTCAATCTTTGCATCTAGAGTGTAAAAATCACGACTTTCAAGACGGTCTTGCAACTCTCCGACTTCTTCCATCAAAGCATCGATATCAGCTCCCTCATCAGCCATAGAGGAATATATCTCATTGATGCGTTGTTCTGTCTTAAAGAGCTCATCAAAAGCCGTTCTGAGGACATCACGAATGGTTTGCCCTGCTTCCAAGACAGTATGCTGATCTAAATAGCCTGCTGTGACATATTTTGACCATTCAACCTTCCCTTCATCCGGCTGCAATTGTCCGGTAACAATACTCATAAAGGTTGATTTTCCTTCACCGTTAGCTCCAACGAGTCCTATATGTTCTCCTTTTAACAGGCGAAAAGAGACGTTTTCAAAAATCGCACGGTCACCAAAACCGTGACTTAGCTGTTTCACTTCTAATATACTCATGATTACTTCCTTAATTATCATCAAAAAAGCCGTTAAAAACGGCTTATACTTCTTATCAATTATGGCAAAAATGTCACCTTTTGTCAATTCTCTTTGGATTGGGTCCGTGTTTGAGTTTGAGATTAATCGATATCTTATCAATTTAAGCAATAAGATTTTCTACAGTTCTAACTCTCACTAGCTCCTATAAAACCCCAACATAAAACAAAAATTTAATTTATCATAGATTAAAAATAAGATAAATCTGACGGTCTACTTAAAAGCTCTGCGTCGTTTGAGTTGTTTAAAGATAGGGTATAAGATAGGAACAGCTATGGCAGTTGCTAGAGAGCTTCCAAAGCTACCTCCAATTTTCCCAATAGCTGTCGCTAAGGCTATTTGGACAGGCAGATTTCCTCCTAAATAACCGATGAGGGTGTATTTGATAAGATTAATCAACAATTTAGCGACTGCAGCGATGATTCCAACAGAAATAATATTGCTAGTTTTGTCATTTGAACGTAACCATTTTTCATAAAAAAGATGCAAAAGGTAACAAATCATCAAAGACTCTAATATGGTTATCCAAGCAACTGCGGCATAGCCATTCATCACATCAAAAATGCCTAAACCGATAGTGGCTACTAAAGCTCCCTTTTTCGACCCGTATAGTAAAACAGCTATCACAACTAAAGCATTTCCCAAATGGATAAATTGAGGTCCGACAGGTATTCTAAGTAATTCTACGGATATAAAAATCAAAGCTGCAAAAAGGCTAAGTTCGATTTGATTAGCAAGTTTTTGTGATGTCATGTGATGTCTCCAATAATGTTTTAAATGAGGTGATCAAATCACCTAGATGAGGTTCAAAGCAGATGCCAAGCGACAACTCTCTATTTAGATGCAGTGTTGTGACTAGTGATTGCTGTAAAAACTCAAGTGAGAGTGGTAATAGTTTGTGAATGCTAATGCCCTGCATATAACCTGCTGTGACAATGGCAGAAACCACATCCCCTGTCCCATAGAAATGATGCGGATGGTGCTGTACCATATGGTAGCTAATCTGATCAGATGTCTCTGAATAATAAGCAAAGCCAATCTGGTTGTCAGAAAAAGAAACACCAGTCAAAACAATGTCTTGTGGACCTAGTTTAGCCAAGGCCGTGAGCAATCCTTCAATGTTTTGTGGCGTATAGGGGGCTTTTAGCAATGGGTAATCTGCCAAGAGGCAGGCTTCTGTTAGGTTAGGCAAAATCAGTTGAGCCTTTTTAGCCAATGTTTTCATAGCCTGTAGATGCTCGAGACCTAAAGAGGCATATAATTTACCATTATCAGCCATTATCGGGTCTAGCACCAAGGGAAGCTTATGTTTTTCAATAAAGTCTATTATGGGCAGAGCGTCGCTAGGCTGATCAAGATAGCCCACAAAAAAGCCGTCAAAGTTTATCTGAGCAGACTCCCAATCGTTGAGAAAGTTAAGTAAGCCTTTTGAAAAATGTTGACGGTAAGGTGGGTGGTCTCCTCCAGTATGCCGTGACAATAAGCAGGTCGGCAAAATAGCTTGTTCCACTTGACAAACAGCCATTATCGGAATACTTGCTGAAAGGGCCACTTTACCAACGCCAACAATATCATTAGCTATAATTACACGTTTTAAAATAAGATAATCTCCTTAATCCTGTTTTTACTATTGTAAGAAAAAACATCTTCAAGTACAATAGAGATAAGTTTAAACTGTATGGGGACAAAAATGACAAGTAAATACCACCAAATTATCACTGATATCGAACGAGACATCCAAGAACATGTCTTGAAGCAAGGGCAAAAATTACCCTCTATCCGACACTTGAGCCAACAATATCGTTGCAGCAAAGATACTGTTCAACGCGCCTTACTAGAATTGAAATATCGTCGATTGATTTATTCTGTTCCAAAAAGTGGCTACTATATTTTAGGTAAGGTCGGTGATGACCATCTTCAATCAACCGTTAGTCTAAAAGATTACAACAATATGGCTTACGAAGAGTTTCGCCTTTGTCTTAATGAAGCCCTGGCTGGAAAAGAGGCCTACCTCTTCAATTACTATCATCAGGGCGAAGGTTTAGAAGACTTATTACTGTCTTTATTACCTCACTTAGCAGATCATGGCATCTACACGACACAAAGTCAACTCATTGTCACCGCAGGTACCCAACAAGCACTCTATATTTTATCTCAAATGCCTTTTCCAAATGGTCGTAAAGAGGTCTTGTTAGAAAAACCAACCTATCACCGAATGGAGAGCTTGGTTAGCTCTTTAAATATTCCTTTCAAAACTATAGGTCGTGGTACTCAGGGACTTGATTTTCAAGAATTAGAGCAGATTTTTAAGACAGGGTCTATTAAATTTTTTTATACCATATCTCGCTTTTCAAATCCTCTAGGATTATCTTATAACAATAAAGAAAAAGAAAAGCTCATTGAATTAGCACAGCAATACGGCGTCTACTTATTAGAAGACGATTATCTCGGAGATTTTGCCAAAAGCAGTGAGCCGCCTTTGCATTACTATGATACTCATCACCAAGTAATTTATTTAAAATCGTTTTCTATGAGTGTCTTTCCAGCTCTGCGCTTGGGAGCCTTAGTTTTACCAGAGCCCCTAAAAGATAATTTTTTGCACCATAAATCAATGATTGATTTAGATACGAATCTGATGATGCAAAAAGCATTGTCGCTGTACCTTGATAATGGCATGTTCCAAAAAAATTTAAAACAAATCAAGCAATTCTTTAAAAAAAGAGAAGATGAGTTGAAGTCAGATATGCAAAGCCTAGCTCCTGGCTTAACCTATCGCCTCACTCCTAAGGAATTGATTGTCAGCTTAGATAGTCCTTATCTAGTGGGGCGAGCAATGAAGTTAGAACGGTCACGTCTGATTACAGACTCCAAAGAGAAATACCTGAGTTTAGACATTAATTCAGAAACTGCATCTCAATTGGCAAAACTTTACTCAAATCAAGACATCAAAAAAACTAGTCCTTCAATTTAGGACTAGTTTTTTGATTAACTCGTTTGTTCAAAGCGTAAGTGTACAGTAATCCGTTCACCATAACCATTACGCTCCAAATCTCTTTGCAGGCGATAAGAGATGTAATGCTCAGCGATATTGATATAGCCAGCATCAATCAAGCGGTTTTCTACAAATGATTGAATCATGCTGATGGTCGGACGTTCAGCATGCACTTCTTCAAGGTCAATGACCACTTTTTTCGTCACTTGAGTCAGGTTGTGTCGCCATGTGTCATCAATCACATAGACTGTTCTGGCTGCTTTGATAATCGCCTGGTAAATTTTTTCAGGATCAAATTCTGCTACTTGTCCATTTCGTTTGGTAATTTGCATGGGAGAGCCTCATTTCATTTCTGTTAGTCTTTTTCTACATTATCCAAATCTTGTCAGTGTTTGTCAAGCTTTTATGCTTATTCCCCCAAAGAAGAGTTTTTGCATACAAAAAAAGCTGAGAAAATTCTCAGCTCCGCGGGGCACTCATCACTGAATGTGATAAAAAGGTTCACACGATTTATCAAAGTCGGCTCCTGCCTTAATGACCTCCCCAGCGCAAATGTGATTAAAAATCACAATCGACTCATCGCATAAACCCATAATAACATAATACTGTTAACTTTACAAGAGAGGTGCAATGGTTTTTACTAAAAGGCCAATGATTTTTTGATGCCATGGGCGTTTTTTTAATTGAGAGCGGGTAACAAGGGTTGATTTTTCTTGTGTTTCTTTGAAGTCATTGACAATATCTTTAATAACTGACACGTGATAAAGATAGGTCGCGCATTCAAAGTGATGATAAAGGCTTCGGTAGTCGAGATTGATTGTCCCCACTACTGCTTTGCTATTATCTGAAACAAATACTTTGGAGTGCACAAAACCTGGAGTGTATTCGTAAATCTTAACACCAGATGCCATTAGCCCTTTGTAATAGGTCTTGGCTAGTGCATAGGGGATTTTCTTGTCCGGAATACCTGGTAAAATAAGACGAACATCAACGCCACGTTCAGATGCAAAGCGCAACGCATGCTCTGTTTCACTGTCAAGAATAAGGTAAGGCGTCATGATATAAACGTATTCTCTAGCATGGTTTAAAATATCAATATAGACGTTCTTGCCAATTTTATCTGTGTCTAAAGGGGAGTCTCCATAAGGGATAACATAGCCATCTGTTTCAACTGGCTTGGTATGTTTTGACAAATAAGGCTCAATTAATAATTGTTTTTCTGTAATAGACCACATTTGTAAAAACAGAATTAAAAAGCTGTCACAAGCCTCCCCTTGAATCATCAGGCCTGCGTCTTTCCAATGGCCAAATCGTTGGATATGATTGATGTATTCATCTGCCAAATTAATCCCACCTGTAAAAGCGACCTCACCATCAATAACCACAATTTTACGATGGTCACGATAATTATAGTAAGTTGAAATAAAGGGAGATATCGGGGAAAAAGATTTTGCTTGAATGCCTATTTGCTTGAGTCTTTCTGCATAATCAGGTGATAAGGTTGATAATTCAATCATGCCATCAAAGAGAACCCTGACTTCAACCCCTTCAGCCGCTTTTCGTTCTAGAATGCTGAGGATTTCTCCCCACATCACTCCTTCAGCAATAATAAAAAATTCTAAAAAAATGTATTTTTGAGCTGATTCCAGTTGCTCTTTTAATTCTTGAAAAAAGGATTCACCTGTTGGAAAATAGGTGGTTTTTGTGTTTTGATAAATGGGGAAATTTCCTCGGCTACGCTCCAAGTATTGTACTAAGTGATAGGTTGTTGAGGTATTGCTTTTTAAGGTATCCATGATTACCTTATCATCTCTCAGGTAAGGTCTAGACTGGTCGATTAAATGGTTAATGCGTTGTTTTAGCCCACGATAACCCCAATCTAATTTTGTATAAATCAAAAATAAAGAGCCTAAGAGTGGAGCAATCATAATCAAAATCAACCAAGTCACTCGAGAGATGGCGTCCATATCGCTATTGACCAAATATAAGACGATAGCCACAACAAATATGGCCTCAATAGCGGTGACACCAAAACCATATTGACCAACCCAAGCATATGTTTGAAACAAAAATCCTAATTGCAGTAAGATTAACGTTGCAATAATTGTTGCTCGACTAAAAATACCTCTCAAAAGTAAGCCCTTCTTACTTTTGTGGAGCAAGTATTTCACTTTTTCTTTCTTTTTGATGACAACCAGTCCTCCAGTTTTTTATCTATTATATCATAAGACACTTTGATTAAGAAGCTCACTCGTCGTTTGTGAGCACTCAGAGCAGTCAAAAACTAGATCGTTTAGATCTAGCTTTGAGAGGATTAAAATAGTCCTACGGCAACACCGTCATCAGAAACATCCATGTTCATAGCAGCTGGGACCTTAGGTAGTCCTGGCATAGTCATCACATCTCCTGTGAGAGCAACAATGAATCCTGCTCCTGTTTTTGGCACAAACTCACGAATGGTAATCTCGAAATCTGTCGGTGCTCCGAGTAGGGCTGGGTTATCCGAAAAACTGTACTGTGTTTTTGCCATGCAGACAGGCAATTTATCCCAACCAAATTCTGCAAACTGTTTCAGTTGTGTTTTGGCTTTTGGACCAAACTGAACACCTTTACCACCATAGATTTTTTTCACAATGGCTGTTACTTTGTCTTCTAGACTGTCTTCGTCTGAATATAGGCGCTGATAGTCTGCCTTATTAGCATCAATGACGCGTGCTACAGTTTCTGCTAATTCAACACCACCCTCGGCTCCATTAGCCCAAACACTGGCTAGTTCCACAGGGACGTCTATTTCGGCACAGAGAGATTTTAAGGCTGAGACTTCTGCGTCTGTGTCAGCAACAAATTCATTGATTGCAACGATAGTTGGCACATTGAATTGACGAATGTTTTCGACGTGGCGTTTGAGATTGGCAAAGCCGGCACGCACAGCATCGACATTTTCAGTAGCTAGCTCTGACTTGGGCACGCCACCATGCATTTTTAGGGCGCGCAGCGTTGCCACAATCACGACAGCATCTGGAGTTTTTGGTAGGTTAGGTACCTTGATGTTAAGGAACTTTTCAGCTCCTAAATCTGCACCAAAACCTGCCTCAGTAACGGTGTAGTCTGCTAGACGTAGGGCTGTTGAGGTAGCTAAAACAGAGTTACAACCGTGGGCAATATTGGCAAAAGGACCACCATGCACTAGGGCTGGGGTGCCGTAGATGGTTTGAACAAGGTTTGGTTTGATAGCGTCTTTAAGCAATAAGGTTAGTGCCCCTTGGACTTTCAAATCACGGACATAAACTGGTGTGCGGTCATAGCGATAAGCAATCACAATATTAGCTAAGCGCTCCTTCAAATCGGCTAGAGACGTCGCTAAACACAAAATAGCCATAATCTCAGACGCCACAGTGATGTCAAAGCCATCTTCACGAGGAATACCGTTAACAGGGCTACCTAAGCCGACAATAACTTGACGAAGGGCACGGTCGTTTAAGTCAACCACACGCTTCCAGATAATGCGACGTTGATCGATTCCAAGTTCGTTTCCTTGTTGAAGGTGATTGTCAATCAGAGCAGACAAAGCATTATTTGCTGTTGTGATGGCATGCATATCTCCAGTAAAGTGTAGGTTGATATCCTCCATTGGCAATACCTGAGCATAGCCACCTCCTGCTGCGCCGCCCTTGATTCCCATAACAGGACCTAAAGAAGGCTCACGTAGCGCAATCATGGTTTTTTTTCCTATTTTATTAAGCGCATCCGCAAGACCGATAGACATGGTTGATTTTCCCTCTCCAGCCGGAGTTGGATTGATTGCTGTTACCAAAATTAATTTGCCTGGAGCATTACTCTCAACAGCTTTCATTTTTTCAAATGACAACTTTGCCTTGTATTTTCCATACAATTCAATGTCATCAGCAGTAATACCAACGCTTTTAACAATTTCTGTTATGGGTTGCAAGGTGACACTTTGGGCGATTTCTATATCTGATTTCATGGACAACTCCTCAATTTTTACTTAATAAAAACATTATAGCATATTCGCTATAATGCGTATATTATTTAGTTTAATAACTAAAAACATTCGTTATTTATCGCAATAAAACCATTTTTAGCAGAAAATACTATTTATTTTTATGAAAAATCAAATCAACCAGTTCCTCTGGACTTATATTTCCAATATAAGGGGTCAGGTCTATTTTTTCAAGTTCTGCTAATATGTCTTTTTCTTCCATTTTGGTGCCAATCAGTATTTGCTCTAACTCAGTAATGTCTTTTTTAGCAAAGAAATCACCATAAATACGACAAGCTGCTATGTAACCCTTTTCAATGTCTAAGTGAATATCAATGGTGCCACTTGTAAAACGTCCGTCTCTGTGGTAACTATACTGTGGTGAATTGCCATAGTTCCATTCCCAACTTTTGTATTTGCTTTGAGCCAATTCATCGATTTGCTCCCAGTCAGCCTCTGTTAATTCGTAACGTTTTGCTTGGCTAATCGATTCAATGCCAAGCAACTGGCAAACCATCAAATCTTTAAACTCATCAACGGTTATGTCTTGATACTGTTTGTCTAGGTGTTCTCTGATTGTACCAACACGGCTACGCACAGATTTAATCCCCTTAGAAGCTATTTTTTTCCGATTAGGATTTAATACCTTTTCCATGGCATCAAAATCAACGTCTAACAAAAGGGAATACCCACCATAAACGCGGCCATTGCTGATTGTCATTGCAGCTCCAGAGACTTTTTTGCCATCGATGACCAGATCATTACGCCCAGTCATCTCAACGCCTGTTGCACCAAGAGCGTGCAAGGCTTCAATTGCAGGTTGATAAGTTCGTTTAAAGTCTCCAAAGACACCGTTATCATTGATCAGGTAACAAATATTGACCGCTCCCGAATCCACATAAACAGCGCCTCCGCCAGTGTCACGCCTCACCACAGGAATTTGGTGTTCCTTGAGATAAGCTTGATTGGTTTCTACCACAGCATTTTGAAATTTGCCAATTTCAACTTTTGGGTCACAATAATAGGGAAATAAAATATCGTCGTCTAAAAAAATATGTTGCTGAACATAGACTTGCATGGCAAGTGCAACTGCGCCATCAGTGATTCGTTTTCCATTGCGAATAGGTTCTATAAGATACATAATGCTTCCTTTCGTTTGTTCCCCTCAAGCTATTTGAGATGAGAAAAATACCGTTGGTTTGTCTGATGAATTAAGGACGAAATGTCTTGTGTTAATTCCAAACTTTGTGGTCGAATTGATTTTGGGATACGATAATGCTTATGATTCAAGCTAACAAATAAAGCGTTTGGATTTTGCATCACGCGCTTCCAAAAGGGATGCTTGATAAATTGGGGAGTTGTGTGACCAACGCCAATTTCCAAATAAAGGACCTTGTCCTTTTCGTGTTTGCTCAAAAAATCTTCGTATCGCTTGTGTTGTGCTTGGAAATCGGCATCCTCAACCATTCCCTTTTCTTCGTTACGCTTATTAATTTCAAAAGGGGCACCACATTTAGGGCAGTAAGGAATCAAATGGCTCGGGATTTTCATCTGTGTCTGCTCTGCAATCATGCGACGAATCAAGTTATCATCTTTATAGGTCTGTTGATGACAATGCTGGCTACACTGCCACAGACCATACTCACCTTGAATGTGAAATACCGTATCTGGGTGATAGCCAGCTGCCCAAAAAGCGTTATCAGCATTGGTTGTGATGATGTGGTAGGGTTTTGTACCGAGTATCTGCAACAAATCGACATAAGACTGCCCAACTGGCTGATCTAAATAGTTCAAAGCCACAAAACGGCTTTGAAATGCCCAATACTCTTCCCAATCTTCAAACTGAAACAAACTGGCCTGCAACATGTCTAAAAACTGATATTTTAAAATAAAATCAGGAAACGCCTCCTCAAAACGAGAACCAATATAAGTAAAACCATCCGCTGCTGACATCCCGGCACCAATACCAACAACGACAGCATCTGCTTCTGTCAATAGCTGTGCTAACTGCTCTGCCTGAGCAAGTCCCTGGCTAGGATAAGCTTGCCAAACTGTCATGATAAACCTTCTTTCTTAAATAATTGTTGATAAAGGTGGTAATCTTCTGAGGTAAACGTCGTAAAAATAATGTTTATAGGGTAGGAATGGTCCTGTTGCCACCTCAAAACGGTTTTAAAAGCAATGCTTGCTGCTTCTGCCTTTGGAAATCCAAACTCTCCGGTTGATATCGCGCAAAAAGCGATACTAGTAAGTTGTTTCGACTGCGCCAAAGACAAGCAAGCCTCATAACACTTAGCAAGTAAGTTTGCCCTAATCGCTGATACCTCTTGTCCTGCTGTGATTTGAGGTCCTACTGTATGAATGACGTATTTAGCTGGTAAATGATAGGCGTCTGTTAGTTTCGCTTGTCCGATTGCTTCTTTTTTGCCTTGCGCTAACATGAGCTCATGACAGGCTAGACGCAACCGCACACCAGAAAACGTGTGAATGGCATTGTCAATACAATGGTGATTAGGGATAAAACACCCTAGCATTTGACTATTGGCTGCATTGACAATCGCATCAACACCTAAACTTGTAATGTCGCCATGATAACTATAAATATTGGAATAGGACGTCGGCTGGCAATCTTTTAGGTAAACAGTCTTTTTCCCCTGGTGAAACTTCGTTAGATAGGCGTCTTCTAGGTGCAAATAAGCGTCTGAGATAGGACTGGCAGGACGTTGATTGATAAGAGAGCGCCACTGATGGTGCCTTGCTGACAGTGAGGAGGCTATGGTTTCAGATTCATGGTCTATCCCACGCTCCGCCAACAAAAGCGCAATCATATCTCCCAGTAAATCACTCTGATTAAGCATCTTCTAAAGCAGCAAATGCTTCTGGATCGACGTCTGTTAAGGTCACAATCCAATTTTCGTCAGCTTTTTCAGAATTAAGCAAGGTTGGTGTTATGGTTGCCGCTTCATTACGTGCAACAATTGTACCAGCCAAAGGTGATAATACTGCCATAACGGTTTTTGAAGCCTCTAAATCTAAAAGAACGTCATCAACTGCAACAGTTTTTGTTGTTGTGAATTCAGCGTATCCAATTGTACCAATATCATCTTGCAATTCTGGTGTCATGCTGATGGTGTAATGGTCTTCATGCTGTTCAATTAATAGATAATTTGCAATTTTTTTCATTGTCAGTTCCTTTCTTAAATAAGACAGTTCGTTACTGTCAGCTTCGTATTAGTTCATCTAACACTTCATTATAAATATAAATCTGCTAAAAGTTCAAGAGATGTGATACGATTAGCGATATCTGGCACTAGCGGAATGGCTAGCAGTTCCGTTGCTTGACTAGCGGCAAGTAAGGGCTCTAGTTGTTGTTTCACCAATTGTGGTGACCCTACAATCATACGATTGCGATTGGCTGCGATAGTCAGCTTTTGTTTCTCAGTCAAGGGATAGGTGCTAGCTTCTGAATAAGTTGGGTAGGTGTCAAATTCGTTGAAGTCTTGATTCCCAAGCATCCATATATCTAGTGATTTAGCCAGTTCTTGAGCCTTATCGTCTGTTTCAGCAATGATAATAAAAGCAGCTAACATGACCTGTGGCTCTTGCTGTTGTGCTGAAGGGCTAAAGGCATCGCGATAGGCTTGAGTCGACTGTTTAGCAGAGGCTATCGGATCTTTTGGCATATAAGGAAAAATACCAAAGGTATACCCCAGACCGAGTTGTCCTGCCGTGCGAGCCGTTTCTTCGCTATTGCTGAGCGGCCACAGTTGTGGGTAGCTTGCACTTTTAGGATTAACGTCAAGCGGCAACGGTGCCTGCTTGTCTGGCGACAAGTAGCCCTGTAATTGGGCTAAGACCTGACCATAATCATCTTTTTCATGGATGCTAGACAAAGCACTTTGAACCAGACGGGTTCCTAAGGAATTGCCTATACCAAGGTCGATGCGATTAGGATGAAGGGTTTCAAGCATGCGGAAGTTTTCAGCGATTTTAAACGTGCTATAATGCAAGGCCATCACGCCCCCAGAACCAATCCTAATACGATTGGTCCGGTCTGCCAGATGCATCATAAAGACCTCTGGACTACTGGTTGCTAGGGCTTTAATATTGTGGTGTTCAGCTACCCAAAAACGGTTAAATCCCAAATCTTCTGCTCTTTTTGCTAACTGACAGGATTCTTTGAGGGCTTGGGAAGCTGTTTTCCCTTTGTCAATCAGGCCATAATCCAAGACACTAAGTTTCATTCTTTCTCCTTATAGTTATCTTTTAGCTGACGAAACAACTGACGAGATTCCGAAGGCAACGATTCACCATAATCCATGAGAGGGACAATATCTTTAAACGAAGCCTTAGGAATGGCCAGGCTCTCTAGGTCTTCCAAACGAATGGTTAAACGAATCTTGTCCTCATTACCTGTTTGCATTTTTAAAACAAACTCTGGGTCAACAACAAAGGGGGTCGATGCTCCCACAAAATCTGCATGTTCTAGCGCTTCGATTGCTTTTTCAGGGGTATTGATCCCTCCAGTAGCCATGATGGGCAATCGCCCTTTTAGCTGCTCTTTTATCACCTGTGTGACGAGACGACCTTGATGGGGACCAGCAGCCCTCACCTTATTTCTAAAAACATCATGTCCCCAACTAGCAATGGCTAAATAATCCAGCTGTGCAATATCAAGAGCCCAGTCCATAAAACAGCTAAATTCATCAATCGAGTAACCAATCTGATGCCCTCTTGTTTCTTCTGGAGTTGCTCTCAAACCTAGAATAAAAGAGTTGGGCGCTTCTCTTGTAATGGTGTCTTGAACAACTCTCAAAACCTCTAAACCAAATTTTGACCGACTTTTAAGGGTTTGAGCCCCATAGTCGTCTTGGCGATGATTTGAAAAGGTCGAAAAAAAGGTCTGAATCAGCAAACGTTGCGCTGAGGACACTTCCACACCATCAAAACCAGCCTTTACCGCTCGGCTAGTCGCCTTGGCATAAGACTCTACCAATTCTTCTAGTTGTTGTGTGGATAAGGCGCGAACCTCATGAGGTTGAGGAGAATTTAGGGACATAGGACTTGGACCATAGACAAAGCCATACTTCGTCAAACTATGGCTAGCAAACCGTCCAGTATGAGTCAACTGTAAAATAGCCTTCGCCCCTTGTGCTTTCATCGTTTGAGCCAACTGACTAAGCCCTGCAATGTCTTCGTCCTTAGAAACACTAAACCCATACTCAAACAATTGCCCGTGGGCATCAATATAAGCAGCACCTGTAATCTGAAGTGGAGCTGAAGCTGCTCGCCTTTTGGCATAGTTCAAATCATCCTGACTGACAAATCCATCAGCCGTTGAAGAGTTGGTTACCATCGGGGACAAAACAAATCGATTCGATAGCACCACGCCATTAGGCAAAGTTAATGGAGAAAATAAGGGAATAAATGCATTGTTCATAAAATAACATCCTATCGAATTTGTGCCTGCATGCCTTCATAGATGCGTTCAAAAGCCACACGCAGTTCAGGGTTAGCTGTCGTGTTTTCAATGGTAAACCCGATTTGCCGCAAGGTTAACGATAGTCTGTCAATAACATCAGCTACGGTAAATGGGGTTTCTAGTAACTCAGAAAGATTAGCCATGCACTTAGGGTCAACATCAGGATAAGCAATCGTAGTCGTCTGATCCCCCAACCCTTGCTTATAAAACTCAGCAATGAGCTCACCACGGGCTTCTTGGTCCCCAGTGACACTGAGGTAAATGGAGACAACGATGCCGTTTTTGATGCGTCTTTGTGCTATGCCGGCAAATTTTTTCCCATCGATACTAAGATCATAGTTGCCTGGACAGTAAGATTGACTGATTTCAAAATAATCAATCTGTTGGTAAAAATCAGAAAACATGGCTTTGATCAAATCAACCATCATCAAATAAGCGTTTGAGATGCTAATGCGCTCAGATCAGTGTTATGCTGATTAACTAGTCCGAAGCAAACAAATAACATGATGACTTATTTGGTAAATTTAATTTTCACCTCCAATAGATTTACTATTAGCTTATTTTCTGATAAAATATGCCTATGAAACTATTAATCACATCAGGTGGAACAACTGAAACTATTGACGCTGTTCGAGGCATCACCAATCGTTCTACCGGACAACTCGGAAAAATCATTGCTGAAACCTTCTTAAAACACAACCATGAAGTAACCTTGGTAACCACAAAAGGAGCTGTTAAACCAACAATCACTGAGAACTTGACACTTCATGAGGTAACAAATGTAGACAGCTTAATGACTACTTTGGAACAATTGGTGCCAAAGCATGATGTCTTGATTCATAGCATGGCAGTTTCTGACTATACTCCAGTTTATATGACGGATTTTGAGACTGTAGTACAAACAGAATCACTCCACTCTTTCCTGACACAGGCTAACACTGAAACAAAAATTTCATCTCAGTCAGATTATCAAGTCTTGTTTTTGAAAAAGACCCCTAAAGTGATTTCATTTGTCAAAAAATGGAATCCTGATATTACCCTGGTCGGTTTTAAACTATTGGTGGATGTGAGTGATGATAAGCTCATTGCAGTTGCTAGAGAGAGCCTTTCAAAAAACAAGGCGGACTACATCTTGGCCAATGACTTAACTGAGATTAAGGATGGAAAACATCGCGCCTTACTAGTCAGTGATCAGGATGTTCTCACTGTAGACACAAAGGAAGCTATCGCGCAATTACTATATGAAAGGATAACAACCAATGACTAAACGGATTACCCTAGCAGTCTCTGGAAGTATTTCTGCCTATAAAACAGCTGACCTAACCAGCCAATTGGTTAAACGTGGTTACGAGGTAACTGTCTTGATGACCCAGGCAGCGACCGCGTTTATTACCCCCTTAACCCTTCAGGTATTGTCAAAAAACACTGTTCACTTGGATGTCATGGCAGAAGACAATGTGAAAATTGTCAATCATATCGAATTGGCGAAAAAAACAGATTTATTTATCCTAGCTCCTGCTAGTGCCAACACAATCGCTCACCTGTCCTATGGGTTTGCAGATAATATTGTAACAAGCGTTGCCTTAGCCTTACCCGAGTCAACCCCTAAGCTAATTGCTCCAGCCATGAATACTAATATGTATCTGAATCCTATTACACAGGAAAATATCAAGCGTCTAGCACCGCTAGGGTTCGTGGAAATTCCGCCAAAATCCAGTTTACTTGCATGTGGAGACACGGGCCCTGGAGCGCTAGCAGACCTTGAACATATTATTTCCTCAATTGAACAAGTGTTCCTCACACAATAACCATCACTCGCTACGTTTACTAACATAGCTTCTACATCACATTAAACTATTGGAGACCACCATGAACCGTCATAAATCATCTGAGATTTCTCGCCTTGCTATCTTTTTTGCCATCATGCTAGTGATTCATATCATCAGTAGCATCGTATTTACCATTTGGCCAGTTCCTATTAAGCCAACCCTTGTTCATATTCCTGTCATCATTGCTTCTATCATGTACGGCCCTCGTATTGGAGCGACACTTGGCGGACTCATGGGACTTATCAGTATGGTGACAAATACTATCGTTTTACTACCAACAAGTTACCTCTTTTCACCGTTTGTAGATAATGGCAATGTTGCTTCTATTATCATTGCCCTAGTGCCTCGTATTTTAATCGGTATCACTCCATATTATTGCTACCGCTTGATTCATAATAAATTTGGACTTTTATTATCTGGAATCGTAGGTTCTTTAACCAATACTTTATTTGTACTATCTGGTATTTTCTTCTTCTTTTCTTCAGTTTTTGGAGGAAATATCAAGGCACTTCTTGCAGCTGTGATTTCAACAAATGCGATTGCTGAAATGATAATCTCTGCCATTGTCGTGATTGCAATCGTCCCAAGATTATCTGCTTTCAAAAAATAAGATCATTTTCTAGGCCTAGTTGCTGTTAACTGACAGTTCCTAGGCTTTTTGATTGCACAAAAAAGAGTACTTACAGCTATTGAAAAAATTGAAAAACCTTTTGGAAACTATTGCAAAAAAATAGTGATTTTTTCTTTTCAACATGATATAATGAAAGCGGTTAAAAATATAAAAGGAGACTTGTATGACTTATAAAGAAAATTATCAAAAATGGCTGAACGTTCCCAACCTTCCAGTTTATTTAAAAGACGAACTACTCAGCATGGATGATAAAACAAAAGAAGATGCATTTTATACTAATTTAGAGTTTGGTACAGCTGGTATGCGTGGTTATATCGGTGCTGGCACTAACAGAATTAATATCTTTGTCGTTCGTCAAGCTACAGAAGGTCTAGCGAAGTTAGTCGAATCAAAAGGTGAAGCTGCTAAAAAAGCTGGTGTTGCTATTGCCTATGATTCGCGTCACTTCTCTCCAGAATTTGCATTTGAATCAGCCCAAGTGCTAGCTGCTCACGGCATCAAAGCTTATGTTTTTGAGAGCTTACGTCCAACACCAGAACTTTCCTTTGCTGTTCGTCACTTAGGTGCTTTTGCTGGAATTATGATTACGGCTAGCCACAACCCGGCACCATTTAATGGTTACAAAGTTTATGGAGCAGATGGTGGTCAGATGCCACCGGCTGATGCTGACGCATTGACGAATTATATTCGAGCTATTGATAATCCTTTTGAGATTCCTCTAGCTGATCTTGAAACAGCTAAAGCTGAAGGAATGATTGAAGTCATCGGCGAAGACATCGATGCTGCCTATCTCAAAGAAGTTAAAAAGGTTACCATTAACCAAGACCTTATCAAAAACTTTGGGCATGACATGAAGATTGTCTTCACACCGCTTCATGGAACAGGTGAAATGCTTGCTCGTCGTGCTCTTAAACAAGCAGGTTTTAACTCCGTTCAAGTGGTTGAAGAACAGGCAAAGCCTGATCCTGAATTTTCAACTGTCAAATCTCCTAACCCAGAAAGCCAAGAAGCTTTCGCCATGGCCGAAGAACTCGGACGCCAAGTGGATGCCGACGTTTTGGTTGCCACAGACCCAGATGCCGACCGCCTTGGTGTTGAGATTCGACAAGCTGATGGTAGCTACCGAAATCTTTCAGGAAATCAAATTGGTGCCTTAATTGCTAAGTATATCCTAGAAGCTCATAAACAAGCTGGCACATTACCAAAAAATGCTGCGCTTGCGAAATCTATTGTTTCTACTGAACTGGTTACCAAAATTGCGGAGAGTTACGGAGCAACCATGTTCAACGTTTTAACTGGTTTCAAATTTATCGCTGAAAAGATACAAGAGTTTGAAGAAACTGAAAACTATACTTATCTCTTTGGTTTTGAAGAAAGCTTTGGTTATTTAATCAAGCCATTTGTCCGCGATAAGGATGCTATTCAAGCTGTCTTAATGGTCGCTGAAATTGCTGCTTATTATCGCTCAAAAGGTTTAACCTTAGCTGATGGTATCGAAGAAATTTATCAAGAATATGGCTATTTCGCTGAAAAAACGATTTCTGTCACCTTATCTGGTGTTGATGGCGCAGCTGAAATCAAAAAAATCATGGATAAATTCCGTAACAATGCACCTGAAACCATCAATCAAACAGAAATTGTTCTTACTGAAGACTTCCTGAAACAAGTAGCTATTAGAAAAGAAGGTCAATCATCTCTCACCACGCCACCAAGTAACGTGTTAAAATATACCTTAGCTGATGGATCATGGTTTGCTGTTCGCCCTTCTGGTACAGAACCAAAAATCAAGTTTTATATTGCAACAGTTGGCGATACCCTAGAGGATGCTGAGGCAAAAATAACTGCTATCGAAGCTGAAATTAACGCATTTCTTGGGTAACACTTCCTTTCTAGATTAACGCACAAAAAACACTTCTGAACTTAGTAAAGTCAGAAGTGTTTTTTTATGGTCGAAAAAACTTCAAGAAAGTATAGGAGACATCAAAAGCATACTTCTTTGTTGTCTACTTCATTCAGATACAATTTTTTATCCTCATCACTGTTTTGATAACACAATTTATCAGACTCTAGTTGAGTATTTTTTGAGATATCAATAATTTCTTAAATTCAACAAGTCTATTTTTAACATTAATATCTGAAACATTTTTAACTGCTTTAAAAGATAAAACAAGACATAGCAATTAGCTTTTACAAACATCTACTAAACTAGATTGAGTCAGTAATGAATACATCTCATTAATATTTTTATTCTTTTGTTTGCGACCATCTCTAATTTTGCAATATGTAAAGATTAGGTGTTTTTTTGCTCTTGAAAGTGCGACGAAGAATGCACTTTTATCTTCTTCTGGTTGATCATTAAAATTCCAGAATGCAGAATCCTCCAAGCCTAGAAAATACACTGCCCCGTATTCTAACCCTTTGCTTTTATGGATAGTCATAATGGGAATTGAGTTTTCACCCTTGAAATTAGACACTATATCTATCCAGTCATCTTGTTTTTGAGAATATTCTTTGTATAATAACTTTGAAAATTTCTTGACAATGATATCTAGGTCACTTTTCCCATTGTATATTGAAAAGCTGGAAATAATTCTTTTATCACCTATTTTTTTAATAATACATTCAATTAAATTTAACATGCTGTCTTCATTGGGAATCGAATTTAAAATTAGAGAAGTAACATCACTAATTATATTATCAATCTCCCTGTAGTTTTTTGCCAAAGTTAATTCATCTGTAAATTCATCTATTCCATTGATATTTCCATAAAAATTACTAATATTTTCCCAAATTAAAGGATCACGTTTTCCTTGACTGCATGATATTAAATCTAATAATAGGTTACAAGTAGGGTCTTTTAAAAGCTTTTGATACTCATTTTCATTTCTTGCTTTAATCCCTTTGCCACTTAATATAGGTATCAATTTTGAACTATAATCATCAACCTTCTGTTTTGCTAGGATACAAATTCCTGATGGTCGTATACCTCCTTGAATTTTTGATTCAATATCATCTGCAATTGACTTAGCTTCAGAAATTTCATTGTCAAATTCAAATAATGTTATCTCACCCTCTTGAAATTCTGAATAATCATTTATCTGAAAAATATTGGTATTTTTATTTAAGATTTGATCAACCTCTTTTTGAAATTCTACCAGTTTAAGTACAGAGCGGTGATTCATCAATAATTGATATTTATTTGAATTAAAGTCTCGAATATAGTCTGGAAAAATATCAGGCTTTGCACCTGCCCATCTCATAATGGCTTGCTTATTATCTCCAACTGCAGTCAATTTGCAAGACGAACCTAAAAAACAAGTTTTTAATAAATTATACTGGGCATATGTCGTATCCTGAAATTCATCTAGAAATACAAAATTGTATGTCATTTGAAGTGCTTTACGAATATATTCGTTTTTATCTATTATACGAGTAGCTAACTTAGTTATTTGTCTATAAAAAAGAACTGGCTTATTACACTGAGTACCCTTTAACAGATCATTTTTTATAGTTGAATCATTCTCACTCAAAACAATACTTTCTGCAGTATCCTTAATCCTATTCATCCCCATTCCAGTAGTATTGAATCCGTTTCTGTCAAGAACTTCTTTTATGACTTCCATTTCTTCAATCATATAGTCCTTCGAAGGTCTTATCTCCTCAGGAAGAACATCTCTAAATTGGTCTAAAATTCGCTTTTCAAAAGCCGAATAGGTAAAAGAGGTAAAACGAGAAGCATATTCATCGCCATAACGTCTCTTAACTCTTTCTTTCAAATTTGATGCAGCATCTGTTTTGAAACTTAATGCTAGAATTTTTTTCGGAGAAACGCATTTATTTGTAGAAAATAGATAGTCTAACTTTTGAGCTAGTAATTCAGTTTTTCCCGCACCTGGTCCAGCAATGACTAGACAGTTATCCACATCTTTGATGGCTCCTAATGCAGCATCTTCTAAATTGATATCTCCTTTAGGAAACCACTCTTCACTCTTTATCATGTTCAATATCTCCAAGTAATTCTTCAGCACGTTTAACCATTTTTTCAAATACAGGAGGTAGATTTGTTGTTAATTCATCATCACTAATAGATGATAATAATTGCATGTGAGTTGTTGGCTTTCCTCTACCTAAAAAGAAATATTGATACCAAATCATAAGTTCCTTTTCCTCTTCAGTAAAACTATCTCCTGAACCACTCTTATCTTTTAAAGTAGCTCTTCTTGCTTCTTCTATACGTTTTTTGAGACCTTCTAACTGCAATTTATCAATACAATCCAAATCAGTTAATTTTACTTTTTTATTATTCCCATCTGAATCAGCATATGAAACGACTGGTCCTTCTTTCAAAGATAACGTACCCAGATAACGTTCCTTATAATGTTGTAACATCAAGAAATCAATATCAAGAGGTGCAGAAAAGAATATATTGAATTTTTCTAAATGATTTATCCAAGATAACAATGATTGTGAGAAGATATCACATATCTTCCAAGAACTAATTCTATCAATGTCTTCATCTTTCAATATTCTACCACCTTTCAATTTCACTAAATCACTACGCTCAATACCTATTTCTAGTAACTGTTGGATAACATATTTTACTCTTCCCCAGCCACCTCCATATCTTTCGTTATCAAAATCTAATAATGTGATATGAGGAATTCTGAGAGAATTCAATAATTTCCAAAAATGATTGACATGTCTGCCCCCTAGAGGGACAATTGAAATCTGAGAGCTATCAATCTCTTTACCAAGTAAATCAAAAAACTTTGGTAATAGCAGTTCCTCGCTGTCACCTTCACCTAGAACTACTAACTTCGCAAAATATAGTTCAGGATAAGCTTGAATTGCTCCCTTAATATATTTATAAGATTCACCTATGGCTTGAGGTAGCTGTATATCAGAAACAATGGTTTGAAGAACTCTGCCATTATTTTCAATTCTTAAATACCTCAAATCTTCTGGGTCAATTCTTTTTACAATAGCTGGAGAATGTGAAGTTAAAATTACTTGAGAATTGTCATTATTGCTTAATTGTTTAAACCTTTTTACCAGTTTTCCAATGTGATGTGGAGCAATATGATTTTCTGGTTCCTCTATTGCTAAGATCGTTAGTATTGGAGGTATCAGCTTAAATCTTGGATTATTAGAATTTTCTTCACGATTTTTTGTAATCTTTAACTCAATATCAAGTATCGAATTAACGAGTGAAAAATAAAAAATAGATCTCAGTCCATCTCCTAAATCTGAAACTGTAAATGCTTCTTCAGTGGTCGTTGGTGAAAATTTTAAGCCAATCTGTCTGAGGGCTGCCGCCATCTCAGAAGAATTAATAGTCAACTCTGCCTGAGAAAAATGATTATCTTGATGATATCTTTCCCATGATTTCTGAATCTCTTGGTTGATCTGAGTTAATGCTCCATTTTCAGATAAAAAAGTATTATTCAACTCATCAATTTTATCTGTAATTTTATTTATCTCATTCTCAGTCCAATTTATACTATTTACAAGCTTACTTAACATACTACCTGAAGCATTACTCAGCTCCTTCTCAGGTGTTCTTGAAGCTGGTACATAAAGTACCCTAATTTTATCCAAATCCTTTCTAGGAGCACGATGCTTGTCTTCATCTCTAATAATATCTTCATCAGATGAAATATAATAAATTTGAGTATCAACACTTCCTTCAACCGTTCCATCATCTTCCCAAGAAGATTCTAACCTGATTCGTAGAAAAGGTTTTGTATCATCTTGAGAAACTGTAAAGTGTTCGAAAAACAATGGGATAGCTGGTCCACCGACAGTTCCATCAAGCTCATCAAACTCAAAAATAGTTTCTATAAAAAGAGTTCTAGTATTTTCGCCAGGGCTTGATCCCTTTGGTAGATGAAAATCATGTTTTCGAATTATTCTATCACTTTGTTTGTCTGAAAACAGCTTACTCAATGCTTGTAATAAAGTTGTTTTTCCCGAACTATTATTCCCAATTAATACAGTTTGATCGTTGAATCTAATAACTTGACTTTCTCCAAACGATCTAAAATTATTAATAATTATTTTTGTTAATTTCATTTCTTCTCCCATTTCCTAAAATAATTTATTTACTCACATCTTTCTCTACTTAAGTATTTCCTCCACCTTACTCATTGTCCAAAGAGATTTTTTAAAAATCATTTTCTACGGATTTTCATCTATATCAGAATCAAAAAATTCTCTCCTTTTGATAAATTTAAATATAAGCATAGAGTTATTACTTATAACTCTCGTAGATTAAATGATGTGTTCAACCATTCTTTCCACAAATAATATTAGATAAGAAGTTGTACATTTTAAGAAGTTACTTTAACTAAACACCATTGATACCATTAAGCAACTATACATAACTAACTTACATTCTTAGTTTTGCAAATTAAAATTTTTAATCACCTTAAGTGTCTTATCTATTACATCGCTTTTTAAACCAGAATACAATGTCTTGTCACCAATAATATAAAATTCTTCTTTAGCTCGTGTGGCTGCAACATTCATAATATTGGGATGATTAGTTCCCATTGCCCAATTAGCAGCTCCTTTGCTTGTATTGTCTGCTCCTAAAACTAAAAACACAATTGGAGCTTCTTTGCCTTGAAATGTATGTACAGTTCCTACATTAGTTGGTTTTTTATTAGCACCAAAACGGGTAAACTTTATGTCTTTATCATTTAATATATTAGCTAAACGGTTAGCAACATTCTTAAAAGGTGAAATAACATAAATGAGATCCTTCTTCGTTTTATCTACAATATCAGGATTTTCACTTATCATTTCTTTAATTTTCTCTTTGAGAAATTTAGCCTGTTCATTAACATATTTGTCAGTTGCAAATCCGGGAATATCAATCCATTGAGAATGACCATTTTTATTTATACCTTGAACCATATTGCCTCCATAAGAAATAGCATTAGAGATATCAAACATTGGATGTTGACATCTTCTATGTACCCATAGAGGAATTCCAATCCAATCTTCTTTGTTGCTATCTTTATAAAAACCATATTGGCTGACAGCATCAAGCATAGTTTGCGTTGATGAATTCTCTGATAGATACTTTTGAGAAATACCATAATAGTCAATTAAAAAGTTTAAAACACCAGAGTCTAAAGTTAAAACAGGTTTTATCTGAGAGGGATCGCCTACAGCCATAACATATCTACTTCTAAAAATGGCCCCTACACTTGCTTGAGGTAATGCCTGACCTGCCTCATCAATAAACAAATGACCTATAGTCTCTTTATCCAAATTGGCAAACATCCTTGAAAAACTTGCAAAAGTTGACCCAATAACAGGAATAACCATGTTAATCCAGTTCCAAGCTTCAAAAATAACAATTTTATTATCTAAGTGATTCTTCTGCTTTTTCCAAATTCTTCGTGCAGCTTTTATATTTTTAAGATTGTCATATAAAAATTGTTTTCTGACCCTTAATGCTGTAATAAACAATTTAGATTGAAGTATTCTGTATTCTTCATCAAACCATGGATTACTTAGCTGTAAAGAATCATAAGTCTGATTAAAATCTAATGGATTAGCATCTACCTTGTCTATTTTCTGTTCAGATTGTAAAATACTGGTTTCTATTTGCAAAAGATTATTTTCTTCTTTTCGTTGCCAATTTTGATAAGAGTTAAAGTTTTTCTCTATTTGTTGTTGATTTTTCTCTATATCCTGTTTTTGTTTTTCAATGTTTTTATTAATTTTTGATATTTTTCCTTTAGTTTCTCTTTCTCTGAAAATAACTTCTTGAAGTTGATTTGAATAGGTTTCTAGCTTTTCTTTAAAGTTTTTTTGATTTTTCTTCTAGAAAAGAAACCTGGTTTTTGTAAATTTAAAGCAACTATACTCTGATTTATGCTATCATTTTTTTCCTTCAACTCTTTGGATTCTTGCAAAAGTTCTTGTGCTTGCTTTTGAAGTTTATAAAGTTCTAACTGCTTTTGTGCAACTGTCTCCTCATTTTTTTGTTTTCAGCCTTTAATGACTCTTTTTTATCAAGTAATTCTTCTGAAAAAGTTGCTTTTTCAATAGCGAATTTCTCTCTCAGAGCATTTAAATTGGATATTTCTTCGTAAATTTTTTGCTTTTTATCCCTATATGATGCTAGTTCATCATATCGCCTTTTAAAAACATCATAAATCTTATCATCTGACTGATATGCCATTTCTAAATCATTGATAACATGCTTTAAAACAGTGTTAATGTGGGTAAGATTTTCTTTTTTACCACCTTCAATTGACATTAAACCCCAGAATTTTTCCGTTTCTAGATTAGCTTCTCGTTCCAATTTCTCATATGTTTTACCATTACTAGTCTTAGACCATTCTGACGAAATTTTTGAGTTTATAATTTCTTTAAAATAATCTACTTCTTTAATATCAGTTTGAAATGCTTTATCAATTTCAGACAAAAGTGGGAGTTCATTCACAATATTTTGAATTGCTCCATTATTTGAACTAGTAATTACTATTCCATTTTTTGCTATCGCGTCAGGCATTATCCCAATTGAAGCATTATCCCAATATTTTGTTTTATGTGTTCCTTGGAGATACTTATTTGGCAAAACAGAGATATCAAGTGCCTGTTCTACAATCAATTGAGCAAAAATATCGCGTAATAAGGTTGTTTTTCCTGTTCCAGGTGGTCCATTGACGCTTCTCATTTGTTGATCGTCATATCCATTTGCCAAATTCACCGCTACTTGTTGCATTAATGAAAGATTATATTTTGTTTTACTGGGATACCTACCAGAGGGATAATTACGAGGTTGCAAGATTGCATCAAATACTTTCGGATTAAATTCACTTGATTCTTTTCTACTGTTCAAATCAATACGATTTCGTGATGCCCCCAAGATATAATGATTTAAATTTTCGGTTTCTATTTTTTTAGCTGTTTCTAAATCATTAATAAAAAAAGAATGTAAATTAGTAGCATCCGTTTCCAAATTTTCCAATACTTTCATGTAACATTTGTCTATACTAATATCATTTCTTATCAAAAACTTTGACATGGCTTCATTAAATTGAGTGATAATATCAGTTTCATCACTCTCAGGAAATCGAAATAACTCATCTACACTCTTTTTAAATTCTTCTTCAAATTGATGAAAGTCTAATTCCCTTGGAATTTTTTCAAAATGTCTAATATAATAGCTTGCTGATAAGAATGTTTTATCGCTAATTAGTTGAAGATTCTTATCGAAGTATAGGGCAAAGGAAAATTTATTGCTTACCACTATATTCTGGTCTGCTTTTTGTAATCGATGTTTTTTTCTAAATAAATCAAGGATCTCGTTAAAATTAAAAATGTCAAAATAAATAACAATTCCTTCTTTTTCCTTCTTTTTATTCTCATTATTTTTAACACAATGACCACATTTTTTTATTTCATTATTTAATAATTTATAATAGTTGTCATTCTCAAGTTCTGTAAAGGATATTATTTTTTTATCATTTATATTTATATTACCTTCTGAAATATGTTCTACCATAATCCAAGATTCCAAGATATCAGTTTTTAGACTCATGTTTTCTATTCCTTTTCTAATCATCAACAATATAGCTATTTCCTTGAAATTTCCTTTGTTCAATTCTATGAATGGTTATCATGTTCTTACTATTTTTTTATCAACTAAAGTGAATTTTAGACAGTATAAAACGATCTGAGTTTTAACAACTCATAAAAATTAAATTTTTATGTTTCTTTATCTGTTTTTATTGTAACATTATTACCCACTACAATTGACAATGAACCTAAAAAGCTAAAAACTGACCACGATAATTCATGAACGGTTGAAACCTTTTAAAATCCTTTCACTAATGCAACAATAATCATATTCTTATTGTTAAACATGTAATAGTATCTACTGCCATTCACAAGTTATCCATGGTAATAATCTCATCTGCCATTACCCAAATGGATGGATTATGAGTGGCAATAATAATGAGTCTATTTTCATTTCTCAATGAGAGAAGAATGTCCATAATAACTTTAGCAGTCTCAGGGTCAATTGATGCTGTCGGTTCATCTGCTAAGATAAACGAAGGATCCTTGAGAATAACCTTAGCCAAGGCAACACGCTGTGATTCACCTCCAGATAACTCAAAAATTTTCTTGTTCAGACTGAGATAAGACAAGCCAACACGCTCTAGGGCTTCTTTCTCTTTCTTGTGCTGTTCAGCCTTACTTAGTTTGTGACCAATGAGACCTAGCTTTAGATTTTCTTCTATGGTCTGACTTTCCATCAGACCAAAATTTTGAAACAAATAACCCAACTCATGACGGAAAAAGTCACCAGGTTTATATTTGCTCAAATCCTTATCACGAAAAAAGATAGTGCCATCATAACTTTCAAGTTTACCCATCATGTTCATAAGCGTTGTTTTGCCACTACCACTTGAACCTATCAAGGCATAGACCTTACCAGTTTCAAAAGTCATGGAAAGATTTGAAAATAAGACACGTTCACCAAACTGTTTGCCAACCTTTTCTAATCGAATCATCTTAGGCTCCTTTCAAAATAAGCATTGACATTTGATTTTCCTTCTTCATTTGTAGAGAGAGTTGTATCACAGAAATGCCAACAAACAATAACAGTACCAAGAAAGCAATCATGATATTCGTTGCTAGAAAAACACTTCCAAGAAAACCAAGCAAGAAAACAACTATTTGTGCTAATAGATAGTTTTTATGAATTTCTAAGAAACGAAGGCCTGCTATACGTTTAATCAAGATATCTCGTCTAAATTCTTCAAAATACAGTTGATTCATTGTATGAAAGAGCAAAATAGATGTTAAAATGCCTAATATTGCTCCAGCAGTCATTAACCAAACCTCTCTTTGCATATTATCTAATAAGGTTTGATGGATATGATAACCTGTCTGAAGTTCAGAAATCCAGTTTTTAAGTCCATGTTCTGCAATCAAAGATTTAGTGTCTCCTAAATTATCAAAAAAGAAATAGGACTGTAGTGATTCCTCCCAGAAAGAGTAAGATTGTTGACCGGTTGAATGAGGTGTTAAAACAATGATAATCGGATCACTAAGAAACTGTTGGTACGATAGAGGAGTTGTGTTATAGACGAATCGCTGATGTCCACTTTCCACATAAGAAACTGTTGCTTGCATTTCTTGACGACTATCCTCACTAGCCATCAAATTAGTGATTTGGTCTTCAAAGACTGTTTTATAATGAGTTTCATCTGGACGAAGCTTATCAGGTAATAAAAGGACAAACTCACCAACATCTAATTGATTGATTTTCTTTTCAATTTCAGGCGCCACTGGGATATCTTGCCGTTTTAAATAGTTGGGAGTAACAATCACGACATTGCCTTCAGGTTCATAATTCTCATGAAAGGATGAAACGGCGTGACTACTTTGCATTCCTTGTTCAACGAGATAGTGTCTGGAAAGAATGGCGCTTTGTTCTTCAACTGCTTGATCAATCACTTGGAACCAAGTTTTCTTTTTTTCAACCGTTTCTTCGTCATAGCTTATCGAAGCTGCCTGACGCCCAAAACTCAAGGCGACTAACTGATTTTCTTTTTGCCAAATCTCATGTCCTTTATCTTGTTGTTGAAAAGCTTGTGAATAAATCAGTGTTCGACTAACACCAATAGAAACAATGATGACCGCTAAAAGTTGACCGATTAAAATCAGGCTTATAATCCCTCTGACCGGAATTTGTCCCTTGATAACCTGCATCAAGTGGACTTTTTTAATCCCGACAGCAAATAAACTGGTGAAAAACAAGGAAATAGCCAGCAATAGCAGATTATAGAGAACTAGACTAGCGCCAATACTATAAAAGACAATCAAAGGAATTGAAACCACTATTTTTAGGCTAATGACTAAAATAAAACTAGCTACTAGACCTATCAAGGCATTAATCAGGTCTTGACCAAATGGTCTCACAAAAATTCGCCAGCATCTTTCACCAGAAATCAAACGAATACCAGCTGTCCTTAACGCACGAATTTGACTAATTAAACTAAGTGCTCCAAAGGTTAAGAAGAAAATCAATAATCCGATTAGTTGAAAACCATTACCTAGTGTAGAAGCTAACCGAGTGAAAAAAGAGGGATTAGTCAAATAAATTCTCGTCAATCCTACATCATTTAATTCTGTTCTTAACAAATCCAAGTCCAAATGACCATTAAAGATAAAATAGTTAGTCAAAGTACTACTATTTTTAGAATCTCCCAGTGATTTTTCAGTAAGCCCTCTTGGTAATTTTCCAGTCCCAAATTTTGTATAAGAAAAGACTGCTTTTCCGTCTGGTCCAGTTTCTTGATGCTGAATAGCAATAAGACTATCTGTTTCTTGTGCCAGTCTTTCTAAACGTTCAGCAACCTCATCAAAAGTAACATCAGATGAAGCATCCATTACCGCAACACTAGGATAATAATAAGAAACATAAGTATCCGACCAGATGGTAATGACCCACACTAAAAAGAGACTAACAAGTAAATTAGATAAAAGGATAAAAACTCTTTTCATAAAGTCCTCTCATTCTGAAAGCGGGCGGGACCAAGCCCGCCCACTTTTTATATACTTTTCTTTATTTAATAGTACTACGATAACTTACTAGGGTTTTATCATCCTGCATCAAATACAACATTTTCACCTAAAGCTGTATTAATAAAAGCATAAGATGTTCTGGCTGCGACAGTAAAAGCAGTTTGTTGTCTGTTTCGTGTTGTACTTCCGACATAAGACCAATGATTTTTTGAACGGTGGTAATAATTTGAAATTGTTACCCAATTATTTGGATCATGGTGACCGCCATAAGTCCACTCAGCGCCACGATGAGATACAGCTAAGACAGGAAGCGCTATAGAAAATACTAAGATAGCAAGAGTTGTTCCAATTATTATTTTAATTTTTAACATCGGATATTTCTTTTCTTATATAAAAAATACCTATTTATAATATTTAACATTTGTTTGAGAACTTGAAATAAGTAGAACTTTATTTAAAACTGTTCGAAAAATCAACAATAATTAAAACCTCATTTTTAAACAAATTATAATATTATAATAAGCACACGTCAAGCATTTATACACCAAATATTTGGGGAATTTTCTAATATTATATAAAAACTCAAAAAAGAAAAAATACTATAGATTTTTTTGTTAAATTATTCTAGTTCATACTATCATTTAGTTTTTTTCCTGTTTAAATGGCTCTACACCTCTCTCTAATTGTCCTTCTCTTTGCATAATGACCTTCTGAAAATAAAAAACGAGAACACATATCAAAATGTTCTCGTTTACTTTAAACTATCTAATTTTTGTATCTTCCATAGACAGGCGAAATAAAAATATTCACCTCTCTCCTTTTTGGAGAGTAGATTCGCTGCTTTGTTAATGTGTCTTATTTTGATTTGATGTAATTAATACCATCAGCCTTAGGAGCAACGGCTTTTCCAAAGAAGGCTGCTAAAATCATAATAGTAAACAGATATGGTGCAATCTGCAAATAAACAGTAGGAATTTTTTCCAATAACGGTAGCTGACCGCCAATAACTGCTAAACTTTGTGACAAGCCAAAGAATAAGCTTGATAGCATCGCACCAACTGGATTCCATTTTCCGAAAATCATTGCTGCCAAGGCGATGAATCCTGGTCCTAATATAGTGGTAACGGCAAAGTTAACAGAAATTGATTGTGCATAAATGGCACCACCAATCCCACCTAGGAGACCTGAAATCATAACCCCATAATATTTCATCAAGTAAACATTAATACCAAGCGTATCTGCTGCTTGTGGGTGTTCGCCGACAGAGCGCAAACGCAAGCCAAATCTTGTCTTATATAGAATGAACCAAGCTAAGAAAGAGAAAGCCACAGCTAAGTATCCAATTAATGTGGTATTTCTAAAGAAGATGTCTCCAATAATTGGAATTTTTGACAAAATCGGAAAATCAAATTTACCAAAAGACTGTTGGATATTGTCTGTCTGACCTTTAGCATAGATAACTTTAACTAAGAACACAGCTAAAGATGGAGCCAAAAGGTTAAGAACCGTTCCACTAACAATATGGTCAGCTCTAAAATTGATTGTCGCTACAGCATGAATCAAAGAAAAGAGTAAACCAACAATCCCACCGACTAGAACAGCAATCCAAGGAGTTGCTTTTCCAAAGGTTTCTGCAAATTCCAAGTTAAAGACAATCCCTGAAAAAGCTCCCATTACCATAATACCTTCTAGACCAACGTTAACAACTCCTGAACGTTCAGAAAAGGTACCACCAATACTTGTGAAGATCAATGGAGTGGCATAAATAAGCATTGAAGAAACCAATAATCCAAAAATAGTTACTAAACTCATCTTATTTACCACCTTTCGTAAGCTTTTTAGGTTTAATCATGTAACGTTCAATAAGGTAATGAGAACCTACAAAGAAAATAATAGAAGCAGTCACGACTTTAACCAACTCAGGTGGAATACCAGCAATATTCATTCCTGGAGCACCAATGTTTAAGACTCCAAATAGGAATGATGAAAAGAAAATGCCGATAGGTGAATTAGCAGCTAATAAACTAACAGCCATCCCATCAAAACCAACAGCTAGTGAACTTCCCTGTACAAAGACATTTTCAAATGTCCCGAGTCCTTCAACCACACCTCCAAGACCTGCTAAAGCTCCTGAAATAATCATTGATAAAATAATGGTACGTTTAGATGACATCCCCGCATATTCTGAAGCATGAGGGTTCAAACCTACTGATCGAATCTCAAAACCTAATGTTGTTTTGTTTAATAAGAACCAGATAGCTGCAATGGCAATAATGGCAAAGAAAATGCCGATATTTAAACGTGAATTATTCGTCAGATCAGATAACCATTGACTCTGATAAGTCGCATTATCACCAACTTGTATTGTTGAGTCAATACTTTGTTTCACATGATCAGGATAGCCTTTTTGAATAATGGCATTACCAATGTATAAGATGATATAGTTCATCATGATGGTGACAATAACTTCACTTGTCCCTAGATAAGCTCTAAGGATTCCCGGAACAGCTCCCACGATACCGCCTGCGATCATACCAATCAAAATAGTCATAATAATCATCATTGGACGAGGCATATCAGGGTTGATAAGTGCAAACCAACCTGCAGCAATCCAACCCGCTAACGCTTGACCAGATAATCCGATGTTAAAGAAACCTGCTCGACTGGCAACTGTAAAGCCAAGGGCAATTAGAATAAGTGGTCCCATGGCTCTAAAAATTTCACCAATATTTTTGATGCTTCCAAAAGCAATTTGGAATAAACCTTCGTATCCCCAAATTGGGTCATAACCAAAGATAAACATGATAAGAGCGCCTAGTAAAAATCCTAGTAGAACCGAAATTACTGGCACTGCAATTTTTTGTGCTTTTTTAGACATGACTTTCCTCCTTGTCCACTGAGCCACCTGCCATCAAAATACCCAATTCTTGCTTATTGGTATTTTCTGGTAAAACGATTCCTTGAATCTTACCATCATGGATAACTGCTATACGATCAGATAAATTCAAGATTTCATCAAGCTCAAAGCTCACAACAAGAATTGCCTTGCCTTTGTCACGTTCTTCAATCAAGCGTCTATGGATGTACTCGATAGCACCAACATCCAATCCACGAGTCGGTTGGCTAACAATCAGTAGGTCTGGGTTACGATCAACTTCTCGAGCAATAATTGCTTTTTGCTGGTTACCACCTGAAAAACCTCGAGCGGGAACCAGTTCATTTGCGCCACGCACATCAAATTCCGTCATCAGTTGACGAGCATAGTCATTGATATTGCTATAGTTTAAAATCCCATTTTTGCTCAGTGGTTCTTTATAATAGGTTTGTAGCGCAATGTTCTCTGCTAAGGACAAATCGAGAACTAAACCATCCCTGTGTCTATCCTCAGGCACGTGTCCAACAGATAATTCTGTGATTTTACGAGAGGTTAGAGGGGTCACTTCCTTGCCTTTGATATTAATGGAACCTGATTTGACTTTACGCAAACCAGTAATGGCTTGGATCAGTTCTGATTGCCCATTACCATCAATACCAGCGATGCCGACAATTTCACCAGCTCTAACATCAAGAGATAAGTTTTTAACGGCTAAGACACCACGATTCTCTGCTACTTCTAAATCTTTTATAGAGAGAACAACTTCTTTTGGCTCAGCCGCTTTTTTAGCAGTGGTAAAGGATACTGAACGTCCCACCATCATTTCAGCCAAGTCTTGCGAGCTTGCTCCTGCAACATCAACAGTTTCGATGCTCTTACCGCGACGGATAACGGTCACTCTATCAGCTACTGCTCTGATTTCATCCAGTTTGTGAGTGATTAAAATGATCGATTTACCTTCTTTGACAAGGTTGCGCATAATATTCATTAACTCTTGAATTTCTGACGGTGTCAACACTGCTGTTGGCTCATCAAAAATCAGGATATCCGCACCACGATAAAGGGTCTTTAAGATTTCAACCCGCTGTTGTGCTCCAACTGAAATATCAGCTACTTTTGCAGAAGGGTCTACAAACAAGCCATATTTTTCAGAAAGCTCTTTAATATCTTGACTTGCTTGTTTTAAGTCAAGGCAACCATTTTTAACGACTTCATTTCCCAAAATAATATTTTCGGCAACAGTAAATGCTTCAACCAACATAAAATGTTGGTGAACCATCCCAATACCTAATCGTGCAGATTTTGACGGAGAATCAATCGCAACAGATTTCCCATTAATAACAATTTCCCCACTAGTCGGCTCTAAAAGACCCGCTAGCATGTTCATCAACGTCGACTTACCAGCACCATTTTCTCCCAATAGTGCATGGATTTCGCCTTTTTTGACATTTAAATTAATATGGTCATTTGCAATAAAATCACCAAATTTTTTCGTGATTTCTTTCATTTCAATGACATGCTGTGTCATAAGGTAATTTTCCTTTCAATATCAATCTTTTACTTCAGTAAAGCTTGTCATGTGTCACAAGCTTTACTGAGATAAAAGTTATCTCAGTTCAAAAAAAGCGACCGACAAAGGTCGCCCTTTTCTTGTAATTATTTCTCAGGAACTTTAATGTCACCAGATTTGATTTTGTCTTTAGCTTCTTTAACAGCTTTGATGCCTTCTTTAGAAAGGTTTGTTGTTGCAATATCAACTCCACCGTCTTTTAGACCGTAGATTGTTGTTTTACCACCTGGGAATTTCCCTTTTGCGATTTGAGCATTAATCAACTGAACTGATTTACCAACCTTTTTGATAGAAGATACTAGGACAAAGTTTGAAGACTTACCATCTTTAGAAGTGTAATTTCCTTCACCTTTTTGGTCACGGTCAACACCGATTACCCAAACTTTGTTGTCTTCATCGCGTTTTTCGTTAATAGCTTTTGCTTCGTTGAAAACACCTGCTCCAGTTCCGCCTGCTGCTTGATAAACAACGTCTGCACCTGCTGCATATTGTGCGGCAGCAATTGTTTTCCCTTTAGCCGCATCGCCAAATGAGCCAGCATAGTCAACTTTAATATTGATTGATTTGTCTACAGATTTAACCCCTGCTTCAAATCCTTTTTCAAAACGTGTGATAACTGTGCCTTCCATACCACCAACAAAACCAACGGTTTTAGTTTTAGTAGTTTTAGCTGCAGCGACACCTGCTAGATAAGCTGCTTCATGATCAGCAAACGTCACGCTCGCAACGTTATCTTTGTTATCAATGACTTCGTCAATAATAATAAAGTTTACATCGCTATTATCAGAAGCTGCTTTACTGATAGCATCTTTCAAGGCAAATCCAATACCATAAATGGCTTTGTAACCACTTGAAACGGCAGTATCAAGATTTGTTGCATACTCAGATTCACTTGTTGATTGGAAGTAATCAAAACCAGCACCTTTTTTAAGACCGTTTTCTTTACCCCAAGCTTGTAATCCTTCCCAAGCTGATTGGTTAAATGATTTATCATCAACACCGCCAGTATCAGTAACCATAGCAATTTTCAAATCAGTTTTGCCTTTGTGCGCATCTTTTGAAGCACCACGATTACCACAAGCTGCCAAACTTAATAAAGCGACAGAAGCCAAACCAATACCAATAAATTTCTTGTTCATGAATATGAACCCTCCTAAAAATGTTTCTAGCAAGTAAACTGCTGAAAGAATATATAAAGCCTTATGGCTAGATAACGAAATAAAGTCAGATTATGACAAATCTGTAAAGGAATAAGGCAGTAAGTCACCCACAGTTCGTGTTTCAGTGCGACCATCCTTAGCAATCAAGGTTACCGGAGTTGTTGCATCACAAAACTCTGACATCACTTGACGACAAGCTCCACAAGGCGAAATCGGCGACTGGGTTTCACCATAGATGGCAATTTCAGAAAACTGTTGATGGCCTTCCGAAACTGCCTTAAAAATAGCCGTTCTTTCCGCACAATTGCTTAATCCAAAGCTGGCATTTTCAACATTGCATCCCGTGTAAATATGACCATCTTTTGTTTTTAGTGCTGCACCTACCGGAAAATGAGAATAAGGGACGTAAGCATTTTTACTTGCAGCAATTGCCAAAGAAATTAAATCAGTAGCCACCATTTGCTGTTTCACCTTTCATGATGGTTACTCCTGCAGACGTTCCAATACGAGTAGCACCTGCTTCAATAAAGGCTAGTGCATCTTCTAACGAACGTGCTCCTCCTGCAGCTTTGACACCGACATCAGGTCCAACTGTCTGGCGCATCAATTTAACATCTGATACCGTCGCACCTCCAGTTGAGAAGCCAGTAGATGTTTTCACAAAGTCAGCACCTGCTTTAACAGCTAACTGACACGCTTTGACTTTTTCGTCATCTGTCAACAAAGCTGTTTCGATAATCACTTTGACTAAATGATCGCCACTAGCTTCGACAACAGCACGAACATCGTCTTCAACAGCTTGATAATCACCTTGTTTTAAAAGACCAATATTGATAACCATATCAATTTCATCGGCACCTTTTTCAATAGCGTCTTTTGTTTCAAAAGCTTTTGTCGCTGATGTGGTTGCACCAAGTGGGAAGCCTACAACGGTACAAACTTTGACATCTGAATCTTTCAAAGCTTCTGCAGCATACGCTACCCAGCTAGGATTCACACAAACGCTCGCAAAGTCATATGTTTTTGCTTCGTCAAGCAATTGGTCAAACTGTGATTTAACACTGTCTGCCTTCAGCAAGGTGTGGTCAATATATTTATTAATGGTCATTCTCAATATTCCTCCTTAGGAAACAACTTTGATAATCTCTTTAGGTACAAATTGTGTTACACCTATTTTAACATTTTTTTCAAATTCTGTAAGCAGTTTTTCCTCTAAAACTTCTTGTGAAAATATTATCGCAATGCGGTCTCCCTTAGCAACAGGGTCTCCAACTTTTTTATCAAACACAATACCTGTTTCGTAGTCCAAAGGATCTGTTTTGACCGCTCGACCTGCACCTAATCTCATAGCAAATAAGCCAAAATCCAAGGCTGGTAATTCTGTGATGTAACCATCTTCAGATGCAATAATTTCTGTTTTCACTAAAGCTTGTGATTCACGATAAAGATCACTGATATCGCCGCCTTGGTATGCAATCATTTCTTCGAATTTTGCTAAGGCTGGACCTTTAGTCAATTGTTCGTAAATGTCTTCAAGTGATTGTTTAACACCAGCTAAATCGAGCATCAGCTGTGCCAATTCACAGATAAAGTGCGTGATGTCTTCTCGTCCTTTACCTTGCATGATGTCGATGGCTTCCAACACTTCTAGACGATTACCGATAGCACGCCCTAATGGTTGGCTCATGTTGGTAATCACAGCGACTGTTTTACGCCCGACTTCTTTGCCCAGATCAACCATCAATCTCGATAGCTTTTCAGCATCCTCAATCGTTTTCATAAAGGCGCCATCACCCACTGTCACATCCAGCAAAATACTATCTGCTCCAGCAGCTATTTTTTTACTCATAACTGAACTTGCAATGAGTGGGATGATATCGACTGTAGCTGTTACATCACGAAGGGCATAGAGAAGTTTATCGGCTTTAACGAGTTTATCTGATTGCCCAATAACAGAAAGCCCTATTTCTTGTACTTGGTTGATAAATTCTTCCTGGGTACGGTCTATTTGGAACCCTTTGATAGACTCTAGCTTATCCAAGGTGCCTCCAGTATGGCCTAACCCTCTTCCACTCATTTTTGCAACTGGTACGCCAAAACTTGCCACAAGAGGTGCTAGTATGAGGGTTACTTTATCTCCCACACCACCAGTAGAGTGTTTATCAGTTTTGATTCCTGCAATAGCTGATAAATCAATCTGCTCTCCTGTTTCCACCATCGCCATTGTCAAATCACGGGTTTCACGCGTTGTCATGCCTTTGAAATAAACAGCCATGGCAAATGCAGACATCTGATAATCCGGAACACTTCCGTTAGCGTAGCCTGTCACTAACCAGTTAATTTCCTCAGTAGAAAGTTCCTTACCATCTCGCTTTTTTTGAATTAAATCAACTGTTCTCATCTTTAACACTCCTTAGAATATAATAACCTTTGTCTTTTGCGATAATATCGACATTTCCAAAAATGGCATTCATTTTTTCTATGGCACTTGGTGCCCCTTGTTTCTTTTGAATCACAATAGTCAAGTCACCTTTAGGATGCAGAAATTCAATGCTTTTTTCAATAATTTCGTGAACAACCTTTTTTCCTGCTCGAATAGGCGGGTTACTGATGACGTGATCAAAATAACCGCTAACATTTTCGTAGATGTTAGATTGAAACACATTAACCTCAACCTGGTTTTTAGCTGCATTTTTGAGCGCTAAATCAACAGCTCTGTTATTAATATCAACCAAAGTTGCTTCCACTTGTTGGACCTTGGCTAGACTAATTCCTAAAGGCCCATAGCCACACCCAAGGTCTAATAAGCTATCACCTTCTTTAAAATGCAACGATTTTAATAAGACTTGACTCCCGAAGTCAATCATTTTTTTCGAAAAGACACCCGAATCTGTCAAAAACACAAATGGCTTATCTAGTAAAGTGACCTTTAATTCATGAATGTCATGAGCACTATCAGGATTCTCATCGTAATACATATTTGCCATAATTTTTCCTATCTTTTTAAGATGTTTTTTCATTCTATCACACTTTGAAATGGTTTACAAGACGCTTGTTTCCTATCATTTTCACTTAAAATCACGATTAAAAACGAACCTTTATTTTTTCTGATAATATTTTGACAATTTCTCTTCTTTTGTTCGATTTTTGCGTCTTATCACCTAGCATGTCATTTAGAAAAATTTTCCATTTTACCAATGTCATGTTATAATGTAAGCACTGCCAAAATGATTAGGAGTCTATATGTCAAACGAATTGATCAATTTCGAAAAGATTTCTCGTGAATCTTGGAAAATATTAAATCAAAAAAATAAACCACTGTTAACTCAGACTGAATTAGAAAACATTACCAGTTTGAATGATGATATCAACATTACCGATGTTATTGATATCTATCTTCCGCTGATTAACCTAATCCAAATTTATAAAATCGCTCAAGAAAACTTGCTGTTTTCAAAAAGCCTCTTTCTCAAAAAAAACACCCACCACAGACCCTTTATCATTGGCGTCTCAGGTTCTGTGGCCGTTGGAAAATCGACGACCAGTCGACTCTTGCAGCTCTTGTTATCTCGGACTTATCAAACTAGCCGTGTTGAGCTAGTAACCACAGATGGCTTTTTGTACCCCAACCAAACATTAATTGCTAACGGTATCCTTAATAAAAAAGGCTTCCCAGAATCTTATAACATGGAATTGTTGCTCAATTTCTTAGACACGGTTAAAAATGGGCAAGCTGCCTCTATACCAGTTTATTCTCATGATATTTATGATATCGTGCCAGGGCAAAAACAAACTTTCGACAGTCCCGATTTTTTAATTATCGAAGGCATTAATGTTTTTCAAAATCAACAAAATAATCGGCTGTACATGAGTGATTACTTTGATTTTTCCATTTATATTGATGCAGATAGTCAACACATTGAGAATTGGTACCTGGAACGCTTTTTAAGCATCATTGAGTTAGCTAAGAAAGATTCTAAAAATTACTATGCTAGATATAGTGACCTATCACAAAGTCAAGCCATTGATTTTGCTAGAAATGTCTGGAAAACAGTCAATCTGGTTAACCTGGAAAAATTCATCGAACCGACTAGAAACCGCGCCGAATTAATTCTTCACAAGGCTAAGGATCATAAAATTGATGAAATTTATCTCAAAAAGTGATTAAAGCTTGCCAAACACTTATATTTTCTATATAATAGTGTAGTTAGATTAATATGGAGGTGAAAACATTGGCAAATATTAAATCAGCTATTAAGCGTGCTGAACTTAACGTTAAGAGTAACGAAAAAAATTCAGCACAAAAATCAGCTATGCGTACTGCTATCAAAGCATTTGAAGCTAACCCAACTGAAGAGCTTTTCCGCGTTGCTTCTTCTAGCATCGATAGAGCCGAATCAAAAGGTTTGATTCATAAAAACAAAGCTAGTCGCGATAAAGCACGTCTTGCTACAAAACTTGGCTAATTATATCCAATGAAAACTCCAAAAGGAGTTTTTTTGTTTTTTCCAACAGTAGTCATGAAAAAAGGAGTTCTCAATCAGAGACTCCTTTTTTTGTTCGTGTACTCAAGAAAAAGTATTTTTGCTCGATAGGCTTATAGCTTCACTTCAAAAATAGTGCCTTTAGGGGTGTTGTCTTTGACACTAATCGTTCCTTTTAATGAGGTCACGATTTGTTGTGCTAGAGCTAGCCCAAGTCCAAAACCTCCATTTTGACGTGTTCTGGCCTTGTCGACACGGTAAAAACGGTCAAATATTTTTTTCTTGTCCTGATCTTTGATGCCAGGACCGTTATCCATAACCGAAATCAGCAAGTGTTTTTCCGTTGTTTTAACGGTAAATAAAATCACACCATCAGCATCTGTATATTTCAAGGCATTGTCAAATAAAATTGTCATGAGTTGCTTCAGCAACGATTTATCTCCCTTTACTGGATGCGTCACTTGGTTAGTTGCACTAAATTCTTTGCCATACTCTTTAGCAACTAGGAGGTAATTTTCAAAAACCATGTCAAAAAATGTTGCGTCAATCGAAACCAGTTGTGGTTTTAAACCATCATCTCGTCTGGCTAGATTCAACAAATTGGTTGTTAATATCCTCATGTTTCGCACTTCGTCTAAACTTGACGCGATGTGTTCGCTATTTTCTAAAATGGTCTCATTTGGTTTTCTAAATAGGGTTTCTAGCCGATTTTGTAACACTGCTAAAGGTGTTCGTAATTCATGACTCGCATTTTCAACAAACATGGTTTGTTTTTCATAACTTTCTAAAATGGGTTTTCTGGTCCAATCCGCCAAATAAATGCTGGCTAAAATCGAAATCAGCCAAAAAATAATCATGACCATAATGACAATCTGCTCATAGCGTTCATTAGCACTGTCTAACTGTTGAACATTGACAACAGCCATCATATAAGCAATTGCAGGATAGTTCTTGCTATGGACCTTAACGGTAATGGTATGGTATTTTTCTTCTTGTCCGTAGAAATTGATCAAGCTAGTTGTTGCGATTTTATTCAGTTTGCTTTTATCTAAATAAAACTGCCGATAATTTGAAAAAGCATCCAAAGAATTTAATATGGCGCCATTAGCACTAAATAAAATAATATCTGTGTTAGCTGCTGGTGAATGGATTAGTTTTGAATTCTCTGATTCAGGGATGGCTTTAATGACATTATTTTCAACATCAAAGTAAAAGGATGATAGCCTCGCCATGGTTCGATCAACATAGCTAGTGGCATTATTTCCAATCGCAATGAGGCTGCTATCAACAGACGAGTACACGCCAAATCGCATGATTTGCAAAATAATAGTCGTCATGACCACAAATATTCCTGTAAAGACAGCAAAAAAATGGCAAAAATGAGTGTACTGTTCTGATAACAGCTCTTTATTAAATTTAGTCATTGGTTTTTAAAATATAGCCAACACTTCTTAGTGTTTGCAAGTTCTCTACAAAATCTGTTCCTTTGAGCTTTTTTCTAATTTTAGAAACATAGACTTCAACAACAGATATGGTCGTATCGCTATCAAACCCCCAAATGCGGTCAAAAATTTGGGCCTTGGGCAAAATCACATTTTGGTTTTGAAGGATATAGACTAGCAAATCAAACTCTTTTCCTAATAACTCAATGCTTTGGTTATCAATCTTAACTTCTTTGCGCCCGAGATCCACAACCAAATTGCCAAAGCTTAAATTATTATCAGCAAGCTTTCCTGTTCGTTTCAATAAGGCTTGGATGCGCATTTTTAGCTCTTCCAGATAAAAAGGTTTGGTCAAATAATCATCTGCACCTAATTCAAAACCATGTCCCTTGTCATCTAAGCTCTCTTTAGCAGTCATGATAAGCACTGGTATCTTGATGTTTTTTTCTCGGAGCTCTTTTAAGACCTGGAAGCCATTTTTTTCAGGTAGCATCAAATCCAATAAAACAAGGTCATAAATGCCACTTTCTGCCTCATAGAGACCTTCTTCACCATCAAAAACTTGTACCACATCTGCAAAATCATCTAAAAAATCAAAAATGGAATTGGATAGGCTTAAATCATCTTCTACTAGTAATAATTTTATCACTCTGGGTATCCTCATTTCTTTGCTTAACTCATCTATAGTTTGACTATATCATAGAAAGCTTAAGATTCGCTAAATAATTGGCAAAAAAGCTGGGACTTTGTCCCAACTCTTTTGTCCTATAGCAGATTAATATTGGCTTAAAGCCGCATGAACCGCTGATTTTTCTTGTTCCAGTAGAGCTAGGCGAGCTGAAATTTCATTAATTCCCATCTTGATGTTACGGCTAATTGCCATATCATCAAGTTTTGGTTCAAAGAAAGCTTTATACTCGTCTAATCGTTCTTGAGTTTTGAAATGAGCTGCAGGATAAATCACAAATTTATCAAAACTCATATCTCCACCAAGGGTTGAGGTAATCCAATCCCAATCTTCACGTGCCCAAGTCCAAATGCTCTCTTGAGTAGCTTCTTGTGATAAGAGATTATTGTACCAAAAAGCAAGGTCTTGCGGTTTGATGATATCTTTATCTTTAAGGCTATACTGAATCCTTCTCAAGGTAGATGGGTTGGTTGTTCTTGATAAGGCAACCGTCAAATCTTGACGCAAGTTATTGTCCGTCGTAGAAACATAAGTATCAAAGTAAGCATTGACTAACTCATCACTCTCAAACCGTTTTATTTGGTTTGTCAACACTGAACGACGAATGGCTGCTGGGATTTTTGAAATGTCAGTTGCATGTGCCTCAAAAATGGCTTTAGCCTGATTGACCACTTCTAAATGTCCTGTGTAGAGTAGTTCTGATAGAGTGATTTGACGTACCATTTCATCTTCGTCAGACTCGTCACTTCTCTTTTCGAATCCCAATTGGCAGTAGTCTTCTTGGAAGAGAGTAGCAATCAAACGCTTGAATGATTTTTCTGGCAATGTGTCTTTGTCAATAAAGCGGTGCAAGCCTGAAATAAGCTGCTGTACTGCAGATGCAACCATATAAGATTTGCGATCATCTAACTGTGCAAGCAAATCAACTAATTCAGCATAAGAAATCATGCCACTATCTGCAAGCAAGCGACGCTCTTGAATGATCTGAAGCGCAGAGGTATTGTCAAGTTCGCTCAAATCATTCACCACAGCCTCTAGCAATTGCCCTTGATAGTTTGTAATGTAGTGAGCTGTGTTTTCGGTATTGAAACGAAGAGCCCCTTGGTTTTCTAAGGCCAACTGACTGAAGTTTGGAATCACCATAACTGCTTCTGTCAGTGTCTCAGGTAGTCCTTTCCAATTAGCATTTAGAGGAATTGGCCAAACCCTTTGCTGATCTGTCGCTTGTCCAATAAAGAATTGTTTTTGGCTAAGGATTAGCTGGTCATTTTCAACTTTAGCTGATAAAACAGGATAACCAGGTTGCTCTAGCCAAGCGTCCATAAAGGTAGCGACATCTTTTCCAGAGCTTTCTGATAAAGCATCCCACAAATCACGGCCAACAGTATTGCGATACTGATGCTTTTCAAAGTAAGCGCCTAGTCCCTTAGCAAAATCGCTATCACCAATCCAGCGACGCAACATGTGCATCAAGCGACTTCCTTTAGCGTAAACAATAGCTGGGTCAAAGAGGGTGTTAATCTCATCAGGATGGTTGACAGCCACATGAACAGATTGCACACCATCAGTAGCATCACGCTTGAGAGCTAATGGCACGCCTGATGTTTGGAACTCTTCAAAAATGTTCCAAGATGGTTCAATAGCATCAATTGCGACGTATTCCATCATGTTTGCAAAACTTTCGTTTAGCCATAAGTCGTCCCACCAAGTCATGGTCACTAGATTACCAAACCATTGGTGGGCAATTTCGTGAGCAATCACAAGTGCAACTTGCTGCCTGCTAGCAACTGTCGAATTGTCATCTACTAAGAGGTAAATCTCGCGATAGGTAATCAATCCCCAGTTCTCCATAGCGCCAGATGAAAAGTCTGGCAGAGCAACGTTTAGCGATTGTGGAATCGGGTATGGAACCCCAAAGTACTCCTCATAAAAATTGATAACACGAAGAGCAATATCAAGTGAGAAATCTAAAGAACTCAATGGATGCGCTATTGTCGAAAATGCACCGACAGTTGTCCCGTTCTTACTCTTGGCAGTTTTACCGTGTAAATGCCCAAAAGCAAATGCAAGCAAATACGATGACATTCTAGGAGTTGTGTCAAATGTCCAAAGACCAGTCTCCTGACGCAGTTCAACATTGATTTCCGGCATGTTAGATAAGGCGATCTCTCCTGCTTCTTGATCGAACTTGAGACTTAGGTCAAAAGTTGCCTTGGCTTCTGGCTCATCAATACAAGGAAAAGCTTCGCGGGCAAAATGACTTTCAAACTGTGTTGAAATAATTTCTTTTTTCTGCCCGTTAATCGTGTAATAAGAAGGGTAAATACCAGTCATGTTATCTGTGATATTTCCAGAAAACTCAATGACCAAGGTCATCATTCCTGTCTCAGGCAATTCAACATGCACTGCTTCTTGACTATCATCTACTTGATAGTTTACCGCTTCGTTATCAAGTAAGATTGAGCTGATGGTCAAATCTTTTTGATGAAATGAAATATTATTATCTAACGCTTCACCATTAATGGCTACATTTCCTGAAAAGGTTTTTGTTGTACGGTTAATATCTAAGAAGATATTATAATTTTCGGGAACAAATTTTTCGATAAGATGTTCTACTGTCTTCATACGACTCCTTAATATGTAATAAAAATAGTGATTAGAAAATTCCAATCACTATTATATCATATTTTCTTATAATTCAATAATTTTACCAGTTTTGAGGTAGACAATCCACTCACAAATGTTACGGGCGTAGTCACCAATGCGTTCCAAATACATCAACACTTGGAAATATTCTTTCCCAGCAAATACTGCATCTGGAGTTTTTCTGATTTCTTCGACAGCTAGAGATTGAATTTCTCTAAAGTAGTTATCGATGATTTCATCTGATGCTGCAATTTCATAAGCTTTGGCGTCATCTGCATTAATATAGGCATTTAGGGCTTCTTCAACCATGTGTTTAACAGCTTTTCCCATCACATTGATTTGTTCTTCAACCACGGGGATACGCTCTTCACCCTTCATGCGAATTGTTGCTTTCGCAATCGATACAGCATGGTCCCCCATACGTTCAATATCACTGGAAGCCTTCAATACCGTAATAACCCTTCTCAAATCATTTGAGACAGGCTGCTGCAAGGCAATGATTTCAAGCGATTTTTTTTCAAGCTTAGTTTCAAAACCGTTGATGGTATCATCTTCTTCGATGATTTCTTTTGCTAGCTCACGGTCATGACTCACAAAAGCACGAACAGTTTTATTAATTTGAGCCAATACTTCTGTTCCCATCGAGTAAAACTGATTATGCAATTTATCTAACTCTTCTTCGAATTTAGTTCTTAACATCATTTTTTCCTTCTCTATTTTTATTATCTTTTGAACAACGATATCTAAGCTAACAATCAGCCATGTCTTTTGTGCTTATCCAAATTTTCCTGAAATATAGTCTTCTGTTTCTTGTCGTTTAGGATTCATAAACATAGTCTTTGTGTGTCCAAACTCAAGGAGGTCGCCTGCTAAGAAGAAGCCTGTGCGATCTGACAATCGTGAAGCCTGCTGCATTGATCTAGTGACAATAACCATTGTGTAATCTTTTTTAAGAGCAAATAAGGTTTCTTCGATTTTACCAGCTGAAATAGGATCTAAAGCAGAGGTTGGTTCATCCAAAAGTATAATCTTAGGACTTGTTGCCAAAACTCTGGCAACACAAATACGCTGCTGTTGACCGCCGGATAATCCAAGAGCTGAATCATGTAGCCTGTCTTTGACTTCTTCCCAGATCGAGGCCCCTTTAAGAGAACTTTCGACAGCCTCGTCTAAAATCTTCTTATCCTTAATTCCTTTTAGTCGCAACCCGTAGACCACATTTTCGTAAATGGACATTGGAAATGGGTTAGGCTGCTGAAAGACCATTCCGATTTCTTTTCTCAAATCGACAGTGTCTGTTCTTGGGCTATAAATATTGTGACCATTATATACAATTGATCCTGTTGTCGTGACTTCTGGATTTAAATCATTCATCCGATTGATTGAGCGTAATAGAGTAGATTTCCCAGAGCCAGATGGGCCGATTAAGGCAGTTATTTCATTTGGATAAAACTCTAACGAGACATTTTTCAAGGTTTTCTTTTTGTTATAGTAAACAGAAAGGTCTCTTATTTTTAAAATAGGTTGGGTCATAATATCCCTTTCTAACCAAAATGTCCTGAGACATAGTCATTGGTCGACTGGCATTTAGCATTTTGGAAAATTTTGCGTGTTTTGTCGTACTCAATAACATTTCCTAAATAGAAAAAGGCGGTGTAGTCACTGGCTCTTGCGGCTTGTTGCATGTTATGGGTGACAATAATGATGGTGTAATCTTTTTTCAATTCAAACATTGTCTCTTCAAGCTGCATGGTCGCAATCGGATCTAAAGCAGAGGCAGGCTCATCCATTAATAAAATATCTGGTTTTACAGAGATGGCTCTTGCTATGCACAAGCGTTGTTGTTGACCTCCAGATAGAGTAAAGGCTGATTTATGCAAGTCATCTTTGACTTGGTCCCAGAGGGCTGCTTGCTTTAGTGAAGTTTCAACAATCTCATCCAAAACCTTTTTATCTTTGATGCCTGCTCGTTCGTGAGCAAAAGTAATGTTGTTATAGATTGATTTAGCAAATGGATTAGGGCGTTGAAAAACCATGCCTAGATGCTTGCGAATTTCATAGACGTTCATGTCTTGACGATTGACGTCGATACCTTGATAGAGAATTTGTCCAGTTACTTTTGCTAAATCAATGGTATCATTCATGCGATTAAGGCTTCTTAAGTAAGTTGATTTCCCACATCCGGAAGGTCCTATCAGGGCTGTAATTTTATTTTTTTCAAATTGCATATCAATTCCCTTGATGGCTTCTTTGTTGCCATAATAAACATGCAAATCTTTTGTTTCTAAGGCAACGATATCTTCAGGGAAGGTGATGATATGGCGTTCATTCCAATTATATTCTGTCATGATTTCTCCAATGTCTTATTTTGCCGCAGTCAGTCTTGAGTGAAGGCTTTTACCGATAAAGCGGGCTGATAAGTTAAAAATGAGGATAAAGAGTAATAATACAGCCGCACTACCTGCCGAAACCAGTGTGGCATCAGGAATTGTTCCTTCACTATTAACCTTCCAAATATGAACGGCTAGGGTCTCGGATTGACGGAAGATAGAAATAGGGCTAGTGACACTTAATGGGTTCCAATTTGACCAATCAAGGGCTGGGGCTGACTGGCCAGCCGTGTAAATCAACGCTGCTGCTTCACCAAAAATACGTCCTGAAGCAAGCACTATTCCAGTGACAATTCCTGGCAAAGCCTCCGGAATAACCACATGAAAAACAGTCTCCCAACGTGATAAGCCTAGAGCTAGTCCTGCTTCTCTTTGAGTATGATGGACATGCAACAAACTATCTTCGACATTGCGTGTCATCTGTGGCAGGTTAAACACAGTCAAGGCTAAGGCACCTGAAATAATGGAAAAGCCGTATTCAAACTGAACCACAAAAATCAGATAACCAAAGAGCCCTACAACAACAGATGGTAGAGAAGACAAGATTTCAATACAGGTTCTAATGAAATTTGTCACTGGACCTTTTTTAGCGTATTCAGCTAGGTAAATGCCAGCTCCAGTAGACAGTGGTACTGAAATCAATAACGTGATAATGAGCAAGAAAAAGGAGTTATACAACTGGATACCAATTCCTCCTCCTGCTTCATAAGAAGAGGATTTTCCTGTCAAAAATGACCAACTAATATGAGGAACCCCTCTAACCAGAATAAAAAGAATCAGCGAAGCTAAAATAGCTACAATAATTCCTGCAATGGCATATAGGATGCCAGTGGCGATTTTATCAACTTTTTTAGCGTTCATAATTTCTCCTTCTTTCCTTGGTGATGAGTTTTACAAGGGTGTTAAAGGCAAGGCTCATCACTAATAAAACAAGAGCCAATGACCAAAGCACATTGTTTTGGACCGTTCCCATAACAGTATTACCAATCCCCATGGTTAAGACAGAGGTTAAGGTAGCCGCTGGTGTTGTTAATGAGGTTGGCATAACAGCTGAGTTTCCGACAACCATTTGAATCGCTAAAGCTTCACCAAACGCTCTAGCCATGCCAAAGATAACAGCAGTAAAAATTCCTGGTCTAGCGGCATTTAAGACAACACGCCAGATGGTTTGCCAGCGCGTTGCTCCCATTGCCATAGAGGCTTCGCGGTAATGCCTTGGAACGGCTCGTAGACTATCTGTGGTCATGAAAGTAACTGTTGGCAAAATCATGACAAACAAGACACAGACACCTGATAAAATACCAAAACCTGTTCCACCAAAGATCGAACGCATAAAGGGAACAATCACTTGCAAGCCGATAAAGCCATAAACAACTGATGGGATCCCCACTAGCAACTCAACTGCTGGTTGCAATAGTTTAGCACCATATTTGGGTGACACTTCTGTCATAAACACTGCTGCGCCAATGGCAAAAGGAGTCGCGACTAAGGCAGATAAAATAGTGACCAAGAAAGATCCTGTAATCATAGGCAGTGCTCCCAAATAGGGAATGCCTGCTGCATTTTTGACACTTGGTTGCCACTGAGTGCCAAATAAGAAATCAAAAACATTTACTTTGTTAACAAAAAATGTCGATAATCCTTTTTGCGCTACAAATAGCAAAATCATTGCGACAATGAAGACGATTAAAGCGAGGCAAAGAAAAGTAATCGTGCGACCAAATTTTTCAAGCCGTGAATTTTTGGACGGTGATGCTAAAGTTTTAGCCAATTCCTGATTTTTCATAATTCCCCCATTATTTATCTGTAACGCTTCCGTCATAAGATTTAACAACTGTCATATCAGTTGTAGAAATATATCCCATGCGTGTCACAATATTCTTTTGTACTTCGTCTGACAACATGTAATCCAAAAATTCTTGCGTCAGTTTATCAGGTTTGCCTTTGGTATACATGTGTTCATACGACCAAATTGGCCAGTTATTGGTTGAGACGTTTTTAGCATTAGCTTCAAATCCATTTAAATTGAGTGATTTAACCGATGAGTCAACATAGGCAAAAGATAAGTAAGAAATAGCTCCTGGCGTTTGAGAAACAATTGATTTGACCATACCATTAGAATCTTGTTCTTGGCTTTGTTTGGCGTTAACGCCTTTCATAATCACGTTGTCAAAAGTAGCACGTGATCCTGAGCTTGCTGCACGATTAATCACTGAAATCTTGAGATTTTGCCCACCAACTTGTTTCCAGTTTTGATACTCACCTGAAAATATTTTTTGGAGTTGCTCGCTCGTCAAGTTTGATACCTTGACCTTAGGATTGACAATCACAGCCAATCCTGCAACCGCCACTTGATGATCGACCAGTTTACTGGCATCAATACCATTTTTTTCTTCTGCAAAAAGGTCACTGTTGCCGATTTGGACAGCTCCTGATTGTACTTGTGAAAGACCTGTTCCGGATCCACCACCTTGAACATTGACTGATTTTCCTAGATTGTTGCTAGCAAACTCATCTGCGGCAGCTTCTACAAGTGGTTGTAGGGCTGTAGAGCCAACTGCCGTTATCGATTCCCCTTTTTCAATCCAACTCGAACAAGCAGATAAACAGAGTGAGGATAAGGCTAAAAGACTTAACAAAAAGAATTTCTTTTTTAGTTTCATTGTCGTATTTCCTATCATAAAAATAAAGGTTTATAGTAGAATAATTACCCTACGTATATTCCTTATAGTAACATATCTAGTAAGGCTTTAAAAGAAATTGTTCTTTAAAGTCATAAAAAGCATGGTCAAAATATTATTGAAAACGTAAGCCTTTTGGAAAATGATTTTTTACTGTATTACCAACAATTTTGGCAAAGCCAAGGCCATTGCCATTTACCAAAATCTGATACCACCCATTAGGGTAAGGGGTCGGTAACTGAATGGTGTTTCCAGAAACATATCGTGCAAACTCTTGATCAGTTAAACTAATAGAAGTTTTAACCTCATCGGCAGATAACGCGACCCCCAAAGCATATGAAGGCTCAAACCGATTCTTTTTAAAGACACCAAGTTGCAAACCATTCCTGGCAATTTTTAGGTTGTGGAGCGACGGTAACGATTCTGGTAACAAGTACAGGTAATTGCCAAAGGTCTGTAAATCCCCTGATAAGGAAATTGTTAAATGTTCTTTTTCAAAGGCTTTCCATAGTTGCAGTTGTTCTTTTGTTACTGTCGGTTTGGCTGTTTTTTTGAAGTGACACCTTTTACCTACTCGAGTGTCTTTTAATTTTGCTACAAACTGACCTTCTCCTTTAAAGCGATGAGGATACATGCGAGCGGCTTGAGGCATATTAATACCTTCTGACATGCCGTTTATTTTGGGAATATCTACTAATTCGAGATAACTATAAGTCTCTAGTAGCCAGGACACAACGCCTTCATTTTCTTCAGGGGACCAGGTGCATGTCGAATAAACCAACTCCCCACCTGGTCTAAGCATGGTCATCGCATCCTCTAAAACCGCTTTTTGCAGCAAGGCACATTGACTGGGATAATCTTTATGCCAGTATTTTATCGCATCGGGGTCTTTTCGAAACATGCCCTCACCAGAACACGGGCCATCAAAGACAATCAGATCAAAGTATTCTGGAAAAACAGCAGCTAATTTTTCAGCCGTTTCGTTAGTTATTAAAGTATTCCTTGCACCAAAGCGCTCACTGTTTTCAACAAGAATTTTGCTGCGCTTTTTCGAGATCTCATTACTCACCAAAAGTCCTGTATTCCCCAAATAAGATAGCAAGTGGGTCGTTTTTCCGCCAGGTGCTGCCGCCAGATCTAAAACCTTACTACCTTTAGCAGGTGCGGCCACTTGGGCTACCATTTGAGCTGCTGGCTCTTGTGAGTAAACCAATCCTGACACATGATCTGAGTGCTTGCCTGATATTTTGCCGTAGTAGCCCCACGGCGTATTTGGAATGGGATTATCACCGACTGGAGGCTGCTTTTTGAGAGGGTTGACCCTGTAAGCAGAAACTGCCTCTTCTGTGAAACTGGCAAAAAAAGCGTCTGCGTCATCTCCCAGAAGGGCTTGGTATTTATCTATAAAATCATCTGGTAATTGTATCATTGTTAATTAATTATCTTTATGAGAAACCTTTCGTCAGTACTGTTTGAATCAAGGAAAGCTTCGCCTTGGGCACAAACATAATTTTTTGTCGTGATTGAAAATCAGGTTGCTTGCCGTCCATAGTCAACAAAACATAACCTAGTTTTTCTCCCATAATGCTAGCTGCCGCGTAGTCCCAAGGCTGAATATGTGAAAAATAAGCTAACAGTTGCCGATTCATAACCTTAGTCATGCAAATGCCTGCGCCACCATATACCCTAACACCTAAGGTGTGATGAATCAACTCACGCACATTGTAGTCATTGCTAGCAAACATGCCTGCATTACATCCGATAAGGCTTCGCTCTAGAGGGGTTTCTTGGTAGGCTTCTAGTGCTTGACCATTCATAGTCACCTCAAAGGGACCACCACCAGCAAATAATTGGTCCTCCATAACGTCATAAATAAGACCAAATTTCCCAATTCCTTCTTCGTAATAAGCTATCATCACCGCAAAATTAGCCCCTTGCACAATAAAATTAACCGTGCCATCAATAGGATCTAAAACCCATACATTACCATCAGATATGGGGTGTCGGACATTATCTTCTTCTGCAATAATATAGTCTGTAGGATAGGATGTTTTGATCTGACTAATTAAGAAATCTTGAGCCTCTTGATCGACATTGGTCACTAAATCATCAAATTGCGTTTTGACCTGTATCGCCAGATGTTCCCGCATCCTCTCCTTGATAAAAGTACCAACGTCCTTGATTATTTTTTGCGCGAATGAATATTTATCTTCCAAGGGAAAAGAATCCTTTCTCTTTTTCTTTTGCTGTTTTAAGAGCTTGATAGGTCGAATATCCACTTGCTTTTTGGAAATCCCGATCAATTTGCTTTTCTTGGGCTTTGCTTTTAACAATTTGCTTATAGGTAACGTAGCTACTGAGCAAGTCTTCTGCTTTTACTTTCGATTCATATGCTAATTCCACTTGATTCAAAAAATGAAGCACTGAGGAAATTTCTTCAGTGCTCCAACTTAAGTCAAGTGGATAATGATAATTATCTGCCATCTTATCCCTCAATCTCTGCTTTTATAGTCGCTTGCCGTAATTCTTGCTTGCGATAGTCTCTTGGTAGAAAAGCTCGAATCTCATCTTCGTTGAAACCAATTTGCATCCGTTTTTTATCCATAATAATAGGACGGCGAAGAAGACTCGGATTTTTAGCTATTAAATCAATCAGATCTAAAATAGATAGTTCTTCGACATCGATATCTAGTTTTTGGAAAACCTTTGAGCGCGTTGAGATAATGTCTTCTGTCCCATTTTCTGTAAAAGATAAAATAGACATTAATTCCTCACGGCTAAGCGGACTTGTTATGATATTGTGTTCTTGAAATGCGACTTCGTGCTTCATGAGCCATGCCCTTGCCTTACGGCAACTGGTACAACTCGGCGATAAAAATAAGGTAACCATACTTTTCCTCTATCATTTATACTTACCTTATTATACAAAAATTTAATAGAGTTGGCTATCTTTTTTCCAATTTAATGCAGTTTCTTTGTCAATTGCTAAGCGCTCTACCAAATCTTCGATTCCACCAAATTTGGTCATTTCTCTGATCCTATCCAACCAAATAATTTCAATCGTCTCACCGTATATGTCTCCTTCGAAATCAAAAATGTTGACCTCTAAGCGGAGCTCTTTTCCACCAAAAGTAGAATTTTTCCCAACGCTAGTCATAGAGCGGTATCTATTTCCTCTAACAATCACATCAGTAATGTACACGCCGTTGGCAGGAAGAAAGGTCCTATCCGTTGGTGCCAGGTTGGCAGTCGGAAATCCGATGGTACGCCCACGCGCATCGCCGTGGACAACAATTCCTCTAGTTGATAGCTCGTAACCCAATAGTTGATTCACCTTAGCCACATCACCTTTTTTAATAAGGTTTCTGATTCGTGTAGAAGAGATTTTTTCGCTATCTTCGGTAACCTCATCGATAACATGAACCTGTCCACTATAATTTCTAGCTAGGTAATCACTATTTGTGCGATTGTGACCAAACTTATAGTCAAATCCCACAACAATGTGCTTGGCTTTTAACCGACTAATATAATGCGTGATAAAATCATCCGATGATACTTGGGCAAATGCCGACGTAAAGTCAACTAAATACAAGCTATCCACGCCAAATTCAGCAAACTTGCGATAACGTTGTTCAGGATAGGTGATGTGCTTTAGTAAGTCAGGTGTGAATCGTGAGAACGCTAATTTTGGAGATTCTTTAAAGGTCAAAGAGACAATCTTTAACTGTTCTATTTTTGCAATGCTTCGCGCGTGCTCAAATAAGGCCTGATGGCCCCTATGTAGCGCATCAAAATAGCCTAAAACCAAAACTGTTTCCTGCGACTCAAAAATCTCTTGATAGTCTTGAATATGTTTTATTTCCATCTGTTTCCAATCTACTTATCAATAAGAACTTTTCTAGGCTTGTAGCTATCGCCTCGAGCTTCCAAAATAGCAACAAGGTCATCCTCATAAAAAGCTGCCACTAAGAGGTCTTGTGTAGGTAATGTGATTTTTCGCCCAAAAGAGATTTCCGTTTTATCCTCCATGGTGAGCTTGACCTGTGGTAAATCGGCTACCCCGTATTTTATCGGCAGCAAAAAACTCATGTCTTCTTCTGACACCATCTCAGCGATATCTGATAAACGGTAAGCTTTTTCTAGAGTAAGCCCTGCAGAAGCTGTTCGTACCAAACTCGACATGTGACTAGCTAGCCCTAGAGATTTTCCAAGGTCAACTGCTAAAGTTCTGACATAAGTCCCCTTGCTACAAGTCACTTTAAAACGAAAGCGACAGGTAGTGTCTGTGAAAGTTAATGGGCTAGTGCGCTGAAACTGTGCAATGCTGACTTGTCTCTGCGGTCTCTCGACAGTTTCGTTAGCACGAGCGTACTCATAAAGTTTTCGGCCGTTCACTTTTACCGCTGAAAACATCGGGGGGATTTGAGTTATTGTTCCAAGAAAAGTGGCCATCGCTTGATCAACGCTATCTTCTGTTAGGTCAGCTGGTATACGACTGATTTCAACCACCTCACCACTGGCATCTTCGGTAGTGGTAGAATAACCCAGAGTGATTTCACCCTCATACTGTTTTCCTGATTCTGTCATATACTCAATCACACGAGTAGCCTTACCTACTGCAATTGGCAAAACGCCTACCACATCTGGATCAAGCGTACCACCATGTCCAATTTTTTTTTCGTGTAGTATTTTCCTCAGCTTAAAGACTGCATCATGAGACGTCATGCCCGCTTCTTTTTTTAAGTTAATTATTCCGTTTATCATCTGTTATCTTTCATCATTTATTTGTAAGTGTTCTGTCATTATTATACCCATTTGCAAAGGCCTTTGACAAGAAATAGTACTTGGATAGAGTGTTTTAAAACGACATCTCAAACGTAAAACCTGTACTGCTAGCTAAAAACCCATTTGCTTGGTAAAAATGGTGAGCAGCTTGTCGTGATGCTTTATTACCGCTATTTAGTGCAATGGCTTTGCAAGACTCTGTTTTAGCTACTCTTTTCACTTCGTCCAACAGAGCTTTTCCAACTCCTTGGCGTCTAAAACGACTACCAACAACCAAACCCAAAATTCTAAGATAAGAACCATCTTTCTCAAAAAAATGGAGCTTGGCAAACGCCACAAACCCACAAATATGTCCATCACTAAGAGCAAGCAATAGCTGATAATCCTTATTAGAAAGGAGCTTGGTCAATCGTTTTTGCAAAGCCTCTAGGGTTGTCGGATAACCAAGCTCTTGATAAAGTGGTAAAAGTGCCAAGGTGTCGCTTGGCTCATAGGGTTTACAAAATATCTTTAGGTCGTTTGCCATCAGGTATTTTCTCCTTAGTCTTATTGATCACTCAAATCTTGGAATTTATCACGCATGGTAGGATTGTTTCGGGTCAATTTCTTAACCGACACGTCATCTAATTTGTTATTCGCTAAGCGCAGCTGGTTTTCACTAGTTGTTAAAAAGCGTTTCACTTCTTCCATCCGTTTTATCGATTTGTCAATTTCATCAATAGCTTTTTTGAAATTATTACTAGCCGAGTGGTAATTTTTAGAAAAAGCATTTTTAAATTGTTCCAAATCTTCTTCGAAATGGGTAATATCAATATGTTGCTCCTTGACAAGGGCTAGTTCTTGCTTATAGTGCAAACTGTTGAGAGCAGCATTTCGCAAAATACCGATGAGCTGAATAAATAGTTGAGGACGAACCACGTACATTTTGTCATATTCATGACTGACATCCACAATACCAGTATTGTAGTAATCGTTGTCAGCCTCTAACATGGACACCAATACGGCATATTCACAGTTTTTTTCCTGCCGATCTTTGTCCAACTCTTTGAAAAAGTCGCTATTTTTATGTTTGGTTTTAGTTGTATCAGCTTCGTTTTTCATCTCAAACATGATGGACAAGAGCTCTACGCCATTAGTATCTGTTTCTCGGAAAATAAAATCTCCTTTAGAACCACGGCTAGAGAGTTGATTGTCCTTGATGAACGTTGCATTTGGAAAGGCATAGCTGCGAACTTTATTAAACTCTGTCTCAGCATAGACTTCTAGACTTTCTCCAATAGCTTTGGTTGATTGCTGTGCTTTAAAGTCTTTATAAAAAGCAACTTGCTCATTAGCGGCTGTTAGTTGGGCTTCAAAATCACGTTTCAACGATGCTAAAGATAGCTCTTCTTCTTTTTTTTGCAATAGGAGCTGATTTTTTAGAGCATCTCTTTCTTTTTCCATCGTGCTAGTCGCATGTTGTAATTTTGCTTGATGCTCTAGCTCTATTTTGTCTAACTGATTCTGGAGTTCTGCTAATTCCTTATCTTTTTTAGCCATATTTGTAGATAGCTCTAAAGCCTTTTCTGATGCTAGGTTATCTAATTTTGCTTGTAAAGAAAGGAGTTCTTGATCTTTTTTAGATAGCTCTTCTTGTCTTAAATAGCTCTGCTCTTTTTCGACTTGCTCCAGCTGATTGGTTAGCCCTTGAATGGTTTGTTCTTTTTGTCCAAGTAATTCTTGAAGTTTGTTTTGAGCTTTTTGATCGTGGAGTGCCATTTCTTTTTTCAAGCGCAGGTGCACTTCTTTATCAAATTCATTTCCTCTGACTTGGTCTAGTAACTGAGTATACTGAGATTCATTAATTGTAAACACGGTTTCGCATTTGGGGCATTTGATTTCTTTCATCGTTTCTCCATTCTGATAGGTCATGACGTTATTATACCAAAAAAAGCTTAGCAGTGTTGAGTGAGTCCTTAGTGGTCCCGCTCAATATTGACTAAGCTTTAGCAACAGTTCATGCTACAATTTATCAGAATCATCTCCTTTGTAATCACGGTAAAAGGAGACTTTTAACAAAATTAAGCGCTCTAAATCTTGGAGAATTTGAAATAACACAGCCCTTCTTTCAAATTCTTCTCTGGTTTTGGGCAATTCTCTTTGCCTAAAGGTGTCAAGGAGCTGCTCAATATCATCAATCAGCATTAGAGCTGAATTGGTTTCGCTCAACTGTCTAGCAGTGGCATGAAATAAATGCGACAAGAGAATACTCTCTCGACTCTGGCTAGTAATTTTCTCCACATTGACCGCTATTTGGTTGAGCAGTCTATTTTGATTGCGACGCATTTCAAAATAATGCACTTGATAGTTTGTCTGTTGAAAAAGGGTATTATGCCTTTCTCGGTAGACTAATTGTAAAGCATCTTCTAGGATTCCATCTAAGGTCTCAATCATGTCTGACGCATTAGAGCCTTTTCCCTCTAAAAGAAACTGCTCAAAGCAATACAAAATAGACTTCAAACTATCCTCGACTTGCTTGTGATAGTCGCGTAGTTTTTGTGCTTGTGAGCCCATGTAGGTGTTGGATAAGAGGGCAATCCCTATTCCTATGAAAAAAATCAGAAACTCATTTAAAAGAACCGAGGGACTGATACTTTTCTCTGTAATGAGATGGGTGACAAGCACCGTAATCGGAACCAAACCCGCCTCTATTTTAAAATGGTAAAGCACAGGAATGGTAGCTACTAAATACAAAGAAAAAGCCACCAGGTTAAAACCAATTACCTTGAATAACATCACGGCAATCGCAAAAGCTAGAAAAAACGATAGCAGGCGATTTCTCGCAACGATTAAACTTGATTTTCGAGTATCTAGCACGCTCAATAATGCTATAACTCCAGCTGATATCGCATATGACAAATTTAATTGCGAAGCCAGTAGTGTTGCAACAACGGTCGCTAAAAACATTTTTACGGTTCTTTCGGCTAAGCCCACAGTATACTCCTAATCTAAACTTTTTTGAATTTCATTTTTAATAAAGTGCCACTCCTGCTCAGCCCTTTTCACTTTTCGATGATAATCGTTCAAACCACGCAAATAATTATTAATAAGATAATCTTGCTTGACAAGAGGTATCAGTGGCACTGGAATCTCTAGTAATTCTTTGGTCGATAAATTAATCACATCTTTCCCGTGGTCTGCTGCTTCTAACAGTGCCTGTCCGACAGGAGAGTCCAAGAAGAATTTAATATAATAGCCTCTTAACAATTTTAAGGGTCTTAAGACTGTAATATTAGAGGAAGCTACCATTTCTCGATCTTGCTTATGAAAGACACAGACCTTCTTAAGGGTTCCTTTCGACGCTATCAAGACATCGCCATCCTCTAAAAGATAGCGCAATAGCTGTCTACGATCCATTTGAAACGTGCGAACCTGTGAATACTCAATCCCTAGTTCCCTCATGTCGGACAAATTTATCAATCCAAATTCACCATCATCAACTTTTTTAGGAACAGCCTTTCCTTTGAAACAATCAACAACTGTTCCAAGTGCTACCTTTTTCCTATGGTCATTTAAATAATGCTGAATCATGTCACTCATAAAAGTATCCCTTTATTACAATATAGTATTAAGATACTATCACAAAAAAACTGCTTTTTCAAGAAAAAAACCAGCTAGATTTTGTCAGCTGATTTTTTTTATAAATTTAAGAAAACCTATTTTTATAGGCCTTGCCTTAGGTTGAAAAAGGTTTTCATCCTAGAGATAACTGAATCATCCCCAACAAAGTAAATATGGTCACCCTTTTCAATAACAGAGTATGGTCCAGGCGATACTGTAAATTTACCGTCGTGTTCAATGGCGACAATCGTCGCACCTGTTTGATGCCAGATGTTCAAAGCACCAATAGACTTGCCGAAATGTTCCGAATCCTGGCTACAAATAATTTCATAAGGCGCCAAAGGATATTGTTTGCTGATAGATTGGCTTTGCATCAAGAAGTCATTAACCAAAACAGCTAAATCTTCCATAGCTGCCTGTTGCTCACGGATGTTATCGCGGATGTTTTCCTTGATAACAGCGATTGAGTGAGTAGACTCATACTGATTGATGAAATCAATCGCTTTTTCCTTTGATAGAACAATGGCCCCACTGCCGTGCTTTAATGTCAAAATTTTTAAATCAGCCAGAATATTCAATCCTTTTCGTGCTGTTTCAGGTGATACATTAAAGGTGGATGCAATAGTCGTTCGAGATTTTAGCTTATCACCAACCTCATATTCACCATTTGCAATCCTTTCAGCCACTGAAATGGCGATTTTTTGATATTTCGAGTTCGTAATTTCCCTCTTATTACCAGTCATTTATATCACTCCTTACTTAAGACTATAACATTCCTATTAAATCACATTTTCCTAGAGATTACAATACAGGAATCATTCTCTAAATGCTGACAAAAAGAGCCGGTAATACACCAGCTCATTGGTCTAATCAGCACCGATTAGAGTTGTCTTTAATTATTGCGTTGATTAAGCATTGCTTGTTGCGTCAGAGACTGTCTCTTTTAGCTTTCCAGCTTGTTCTGATACAAATTGTGAGGTTGAAGAGGCTGCACTAGTCACCTTATCTTGCACAGTCACACTAGCCGCTTCGTGCTCTTCCTTGGTTCTAATATCAACAACATTGATATTTACTTCAACAACCTTTAAATGTGTCATTGTGTCAACGTTTTGTGACACGATGGCTTTGATTGATTCAGCGATCGCCGGAATATCTTTACCATATTCAACAATAATTGCCAAGTCAACAGCAACTTCTTTGGAGCCAACTTCGACAGACACACCATCTGTAACAGAATCAGAGTTTACTAAATTATTTTTAATATTTGAGAAAAATCCTCCTGTTACTGCCAGTAATCCACCTACATTTTCAAGTGCGTGGCCAACAATTTTTTCAATGACTTTATCATCATATGTAAGGGTACTTTTAATGTTATTTGTGTCCATGTTGTCTCCTTTATTTATCCTTGTCTAAACCTTTTGCTAGACCTTTGAGCGAGTCTTTGGCATCAGCAGCGACTTCTTTAACTTTACCAACCACTTTATCCACTTTTCCTTCTGTTTCAAGTGATTTGTCGCCAGTAACTTTACCAACACCTTCTTTAAGCGTCCCACCAGCTTGTTCTAGTTTTGAATTTACTTTTTCTTCTGACATAATCATACTCTCCCTAACTTTAATATTCTCTTATTAGTTACTTAACACGTGGCTCAGCTTGTTGGTCTTGGATTTTCTCAACGCCAGCACCAACTGATGACTTCACGTTATCTACTTGCTGACTTGTAAAATCAGATGTTGATTTGGCAACTTCTGTCATCTTGTCTTGTAGGCTAACTTTTTCAGCTTCAAATTGTTGTCTTGTTTTGATATCAACCACTTTAACATTGACTTCGATAACGTCTAAGTCTGTCATTTTTTTCACTTCTTCTTCGACAACCGCTTTAATCGCATCATAGATAGTAGGAACGTGTTTTTGGTACTCTGCAACAATGTCTAAGTCAATCGCAACTTGTTTTTTACCAACTTCTACATTAACGCCATCGCGAACAGAATCCGTGTTAACAAGTTTGTCTTTTAAGTTTGAGAAGAAGCCTCCGCTAACACCAAGCAAGCCATCAACGCTTTCTAATGCCAAGCCAACAATTTTTTCAATTACTTTATCTTCGTAGGTTAACTCTCCACGGATAACAGGTGCTAGTTCTGGTTTTGTGTTTTTGATATAAGTTTCAGTCATTGTAATCTCCTTTATCTGCGTTTAGTGAATTGATCAATAAGTCCTGTTTTTTTGGCATACAGGCCACCATAAGCTCCAAGTAGGACAAAAATAACAGCTAATAAGGTTTTAAATAACCCAAAAGTCATTAAAATAATAGCAAATACTAATCCTACAACCCCACCAATAATAGGGTATTTAAATTTTTCATAAAATGTCATAGTCATCTCCTATTCTACACGTTGTTTGGCTGCGCGTTTGTATTCAGCATCTGTGATGTCTTTGACAAAAACCTTAAAATGAACCGGTTTATCAATTCCAAAGAATTCAGACAAGCCTTTTTCGATGCCTTTTTTAAGGCCGCTAACTTGATCTTCTACACCGACACGTGACGCTAGACGCCCTGTAACATCAATATGAAAGCGATGCTTATAAAGTTTGGCTGTAACGTTTGGATTTGTCATTAAGCCAGCAGATTGAACAGCTGTTGCAACGTATGATTCGATAGCAGATTTTTTCAAAAGTAAACTTCCGTTACCCTTGTCCAGTTTTATTTCTGTGTATAGACGTGGGTAAAACATGATTACTAAAATCACGGCTAAGGTTATCACGAAAAGAATAATCGCTCCCCAGAAATAATAATGGTACACAATCGGATCCAACAGGCTAGGAACGTTAGCAATATCCCACTCTAGCCAGTTATAGGCAGCAGGCAAGCTAACATATGGCGCCGTAATTCCTATTACCCATCCTAGGATGGATAATAGCACTATCCCAATAAAACTATAGGTCATTTTTAAAAACTTTGACATACCGTCCCCCTTTTTTACTTCCCTAGTAGTTCTTTACAAAAGTTGATTATTTCATTTTGCTAAGAACAAAAGAAGTGATGAGAACGACAATAACCGCTCCAATAATTGATGGAATCAATGCCATACCGGCCAATGAAATTCCAAATGATCCAAATAGTGAGTGACCAACATATGATCCAACTAAACCAGCTGCAATGTTTGCAATCCAGCCCATAGAGCCACCTTTTTTAGTCAATGCTCCAGCAATCATACCGATCAATGCTCCAACAATCAATGTCCAAATAAGTCCCATAATAGTTCTCCTCTTTCTATTTCGATACGTTTGTATCTTTTTTATTTTTGAAAAATGAATTTTTTCATTTTTCATACTTACCAGAAATAATCACTTTAAAAGTGACTACCCAAAACAAACAAAGAGCTGTCATGTTCAGCGATAAGTTTCAAAATTTATTTGAAAACCTATATAAATCCTTTAAAACAAGTGTTTTAAAAGTGACCACTCATTTTTTATTTTATAATGTTATTATACAACATTATTTTTTTTTTGCAAGAATTTTGCTCGTTTATCTTTTCTTTTTTGCTATTCATCTTTTAAGACAGCAAAAAACCACTTGCTAAGATACTAGCAAGTGGGTAAATTTCTATTTTTTAACAATCGGTGCAACGCTGGCTAGCAATTTCTTAAGACCAACTTCTGGAAACTTAATTTTTAACTCCATTGTCTTACCAGTTCCTGTGACTTCTAAAACAATGCCATCACCCCATTTTTTATGTTGGGCGATGTCACCAATCTCCCAGTGGGTGTCTGCGTTGTCCTTGGCTAAGGTAAATGCAGATACGGGTTGAGCGATCTGTACAGAGGACTTGCGAGACTGAATGGCTTGGGATAAGCTCATCCCTTTTCCAAATTTGGTCTGATTGTCCGAAGACACTCGAACCCCAAAAGATGAGTGGGCAGGTCTTGCTAATCCTTGATAGTTTAAGAGTTCTTCTGAAATTTCTCTTAAAAATCGGGTTGGGCGATTATAGTTACTTTTACCAAACAAGGTCCGTGTATTGGCATTTGTCAGGAATAACTGTTCTTCTGCCCTAGTGATTCCAACATATGCAAGACGTCTTTCTTCTTCCAAATCATCAGGATCTTCAGATGCTCTTGATAATGGAAAAACACCTTCTTCCATACCAATGAGGAAAACAACCGGAAACTCTAGTCCCTTTGCTGCATGGAGGGTCATCAAAGTGACTTCTGCAACATTCGAGCTGCCATCATCAGTATCAGCAATCAAGGCAAGATCATTTAAAAACCTTCCTAATCTATCAATGCCTTGCTCACCATCTGATTGATCGTTTGGCTGTTCATCAAAGTTCTTAGTAACTGATAGAAACTCTTCGATATTTTCGATTCTTGCTTGGCTCTCTAAGGTATTTTGAATGCGTAAAGCTTCTAAATATCCAGATTTTTCAAGTAACCGCTGTGCCAAATCAGTGATGGTTAACTGGTCTAGGTCTTGACGTATCGTCGTTAGAAAATCCGCTAAATCTGTAATAGCTTGAGCTGCTTTTCCTTTTAGAGGAGATAGCAACAACTGAGTTGAAGCTTCTAAAAGTGACATGTTATTGCTATAAGCAAATTGACGTAACTTATCTAAGGTTCCTGGTCCAACACCTCGTTTAGGCTCATTCACAATACGTTCAAATGAGATGTTGTCAGATGGATTAGCAACAATGGTTAAATAAGCAATAAGGTCTCTAATTTCTTTTCGACTGTAGAACTTTGTTCCGCCCACCATAGTATAAGGAATGTTTGACTTTAGCAAAGCTTCTTCAATAGTACGAGACTGCGCATTTGTCCGGTATAATACCGCAAAATCTTTAAAGGTTCTTTCTGAGTCAAGGCACATATTGCTGATAGATGAAGCGACAAAAACTGCCTCGTCGTGCTCGTCATGAGCTCTGTAATAAGTTAGCAACTCACCTTCGGCATTTTGCGTCCATAGCTTTTTGGGACGTCTGTTGCGATTATTGGTAATCACATCATTAGCTGCCTGGAGAATTTTTTGTGTTGAGCGGTAGTTTTCTTCTAATAAAACAACCTTGGCTTGAGGATAATCTTTTTCAAAGTCCAGAATATTTTGCATATCCGCGCCACGCCAGCCATAAATTGACTGGTCCGCATCACCAACCACACAAATATTTTTAAACCGAGATGCTAGTAATTTCACCAATTGATATTGAGCATGGTTGGTATCTTGGTACTCATCAACGTGTATATATTGGTAGCGCTGTTGATAGTAGGCTAAGACATCGGGATGTTGATCAAAAAGCTTCAAGGTTTGCATAATGAGATCATCAAAATCAAGCGCCTCACTACGTCTGAGCTCTTCTTGATAAGCTTTGTAACAACGGGACACAATCTGACTGTACATATCGGCAGCCTGAGCTTCATGGGCTTTTTCATCCAACAAATCATTCTTAGCATTAGAGATGCTGCCCAGAATAGAGCGCTCATTCCATTTTTTAGGATCAAGGTTTAATGTTTTCAAAATACGCTTCATTAACGTGCGCTGCTCTCCGGGGTCTACAATGGTAAAATTCCTATTGTAACCAATATGGTCAGCTTCGCGTCGTAAAATACGGACACACATCGAATGAAACGTTGCAATGAGAGTGTCCTGAGTGGCAGGATTTAAAGCTTGCGCTCTATCTCGCATTTCTCGCGCAGCTTTATTCGTAAAAGTAATGGCTAGGATGTTCCAAGGGTTGATGCATTTCTCGTCAATGAGATAAGCAATACGGTGCGTTAGTACTCTGGTTTTACCCGATCCAGCACCTGCCATAATCAATAAAGGCCCTTCCGTTGTTTGAACGGCTTCGGCCTGCTTTGCATTCATTCCATTTAGTAAAGGATTCATTTTTACTCCTCAATATCTTACAGTAGTATCTGTTTGTCAATGTTACGATTATACCATGTTTCAATCAAAAAAGAAAAAAGCAGGATAAGCTTGAATGCTTTGAGGGATGATACTCGCTTTGCAAAAACGATTCTTTTTAAAAAAAGCATTGACATCATTTTGTTTTTAAAGTATGATAGAGCTAATTTAATAAACCGAATGATGTCATCCAGGAGAAGAAATTCATTTTCGCCGAAGGAGTTATACTCTCAGGTGTTCACTTGTGAACAGGACTGGTTGATGGACGGACTTCTGGAGAGACCTTATTAGGCGCCGAAGGGGCAAGGCAATCTGCTCAATCTCTCAGGCAAAAGGACAGAAGATAAAATAATATTTTGCACAAAAAAGCTTTTTTGTGCATGCTATTTTATCGAACCTTCAGAAGTTATCTCACAAAGATAGCTTTTTCTTTTTGACATCGTTCAGGTATTGATAAAGGAGAGAATATGATAGCTATTGCAAAAATGATTGACGATTTGGTTTGGGGACCACCTCTACTAGTTTTATTAGTCGGAACGGGAATTTACCTTACAATCAGATTAGGCCTATTGCAACTGTTACGATTACCAAAAGCGTTCAAGCTCATTTTTTCTGATGATACTGGAAATGGAGATATTTCATCGTTTGCAGCTCTAGCAACTGCCCTAGCTGCTACTGTTGGTACAGGAAACATCGTCGGGGTCGCTACTGCTATTAAATCTGGTGGTCCTGGTGCCCTTTTTTGGATGTGGGTTGCCGCTTTCTTTGGCATGGCAACTAAATACGCCGAAGGGCTCTTAGCCATCAAATACCGCACTAAGAATGCCAATGGCAATATTTCTGGCGGTCCGATGTACTACATTGTTAATGGTATGGGACAAAAATGGAAACCCCTAGCAATATTGTTTGCAGTTTCTGGAATATTGGTTGCATTGTTTGGGATTGGAACATTTGCTCAGGTTAATGCCATCACTTCTTCATTGAATCATAGTTTTGGCTTTTCACCTAAACCAATCAGTCTTCTTTTAGCGATTTTTGTTGCAACAATTATTTTTGGTGGTATCAAATCCATTTCAAAAGTGGCTGAAAGAGTGGTTCCTTTTATGGCTATCTTTTATATTTTAGCCAGCTTAATCATCATCTTAATGCATTATGAGCTCATTTGGCCTACCATTTTGTTAGTCTTTAAATCAGCCTTCACGCCCACCGCTGCCATAGGAGGGTTTACAGGTAGCTTGGTCAAGGATGCCATTCAAAAAGGGGTTGCGCGTGGTGTTTTTTCAAACGAGTCAGGATTAGGTTCTGCTCCCATCGCAGCGGCAGCCGCAAAAACAAACCAACCGGTCGAGCAAGGTTTGATATCAATGACTGGTACATTTATTGACACGCTGATTATCTGTACTCTAACTGGTCTTTCTATTTTAGTAACCAATCAATGGACCGGTAAGCTCCAAGGGGCACCTTTAACTCAGGCTGCATTTTCTTCTGTGTTTGGTGATTTTGGTCACTATGGACTGACATTCTCTTTAGTTTTATTTGCCTTTACAACAATTTTAGGCTGGAGCTATTACGGAGAGCGGTGTTTTGAGTTCTTATTTGGCATTAAGCATATCAATTACTTCCGTCTCGTTTTTATTGTCATGGTTGGTCTAGGAGGCTTTTTAAAATTAGACCTGATTTGGATCATTGCAGATATTGTTAATGGCTTGATGGCCATACCTAACCTGATTGCGCTGTTAGCTCTATCTCCTGTTGTTGTCTATGAAACCAAAAAATATTTTAAGCAAGACTGAACATTCTAACCAAACAATCTCAGGAACTTGAAAGTTCCTGAGATTTTAAATTCTCTTGATGTTTATGGTATAATAATAGAATTGACATTAAAGGAGCCCCTATGACAACAAACCCAATAGATAATCTAAGACTTGCCAAAAAAGGCCCTATTGTAAGCATCGTTGCTTACTTGGTGCTTAGCATTAGCAAATTGATAGCTGGATACCTTTTAAATGCCAACTCATTAATTGCTGATGGGTTTAACAATCTATCAGATATTGTAGGAAATGTCGCTTTATTAGTTGGTCTACATATGGCTAGTCAGCCTGCAGATGCTAATCATCGGTTTGGACACTGGAAATTTGAAGACCTGTCGAGTTTAATTACATCATTTATCATGTTTATGGTTGGCTTTCAAGTGCTTATTCAAACGGTTCAAGCCATTATTATTGGACAGCAAGCTAGCATTGACCCACTAGGAGCTTTAGTAGGGGCCATCTCAGCCTTGATTATGCTAGGGGTTTATCTCTTTAACAAAAGACTATCTAAAAAAGTTAAATCCAGCGCCCTAGTCGCAGCATCAAAAGACAACCTATCTGATGCTCTAACCTCTATCGCAACGTCAATAGCCATTATAACTGCTGCATTAAAGCTGCCAATTATTGATAAAATTGTTGCTATCATTATAGGCCTATTGATTCTTAAAACAGCTTTTGGAATCTTTATGGAAAGCGCCTTTAGCTTATCGGATGGTTTTGATAATCGCCAACTGAAAAAATATAAAAAGGCCATCTTGGAAATTCCTAAAATAACTGCTGTCAAATCACAAAGGGGACGTACCTATGGTAGTAACGTCTATTTAGATATTGTTTTAGAAATGAATCCTGATTTATCTGTTTACGAGAGCCACGCCATTACTGAGCGGGTCGAAAAACTACTGAGTGAGAAATTTGCCGTTTACGATATTGATATTCACGTTGAACCCTCTTTGTTACCCGATGATGAAATTCTTGATAATGTGGCTAAAAAACTTTATCGTAATGAGAAAATAATCCTAAGTAAGATTCCTGATTTCGAGAGACTCCTTTCCAAAGAAATCACTTGGATTGATGGTTTAGGACAAGTATCTCATTACCAAGATATCGTCACCCACCAACGCTACTACCCAAGTGATTTAAGCAATTTTAAGATTTACTCCATCAGTCAGCAAACAAAAATGGTCACTTATGATTTGAGTGGTAGCCATCACACTAGTATCTGGAGACGAAATGAGCTTTGGTATTTAGTTTTCCATCAAATCACACCTAAAGAAAACCCTTATCGCTTTAAAAAACATTATCAGATTCATCGCAAAGCGTAGAATCCTTCTAAAAAACAGGTCTCCACATGGAAACCTGTTTTTTTATTTAATGAAATCAGTAGCGACGTCTTCGCCGAACCATTTATTAGAGATCGTTTGGAAAGTCCCATTTTGATACAAGGTTGAAAAAGCTTTATTAATTTTCTTCTCAAGTATTTTATCTGATTTTCTCATTCCAACTGCAAAGTTTTCACCTTTAAATGCACCAGGAATGATACGATAATGATCTAATTGGCCTTCTTGTTTGAGATAGTAGTTAGCATAAACCCTATCAATCAGTAAAGCATCGATACGGTCGCTTTTTAAGTCAATAAAAGCTTGTGTAAAGGTCTCATATTGACGAGCATCCTTATCCTTGACGACTTCTTTCAAACGCTTAGGATGCTTTAAAAAGGCATCATAGCCAGATGAACCAGACTGTGCTCCTAATACTTTTCCTGCCATGTCTGAAACTGCCTTGACTTTCGAGGACTGTTTCACCACAATGACTTGTTCATTTTTCATGTAAGGTTTTGAAAAGGAAACCTTCTCTTGTCGTTCTTTGGTCATGGAATAACCATTCCAAATCAAATCAATTTTTCCATTATTAAGCTCTGTTTCTTTTAAATCCCAGTTGATGGGTTGAAACTTAACAGCAATATCGTATTGTTTAAAAACAGCCTTAGCCAAATCAATGTCAAAACCAGTATTTTTACCCGACTCATTTTTGTATCCCATTGGCACAAAAGTATTATCAAATCCCACTATAATGGTTTTTGATTTTTGATATTGTTCCCACTGATCTGACTGATTTGCTTTGTTGTTAGCGCTGCAAGCCACCAAAAAGATACTAGCTAGCAATAACAAAATAGGCATCTGTAATTTTTTCATAATATGTAAACACCTCAATTCCTATTTTGGATTAATTTTGATGATGCGATCAGAGATGGTTTCTGCAAACTGCAAGTCATGGGTCACAATAATCTGTGTGATTCCCATACCTCTATTTTGCAAAATCAACTTTTCAACTTCTTGTCGCAATTCTGGGTCCAAGGCACTTGTTGGCTCATCATAACCAATAATTTGAGGATCTATCATCATCGCCCTCGCCAGAGCGACCCTTTGTTTTTGACCGCCCGACAATGAAAACGGATAGGCTTGGCTATGTTCTTTTAACCCCAAGCGCTCCAATAATTCCAATGCTTTTTGATTGGCAGCCGTTTTTGACATGCCCATGGTAATAGTGGGAGATAGCGTCAGATTATCAAGAACAGTCAAATGTGGAAACAATTGGAAATCTTGAAAGACAAAACCAAGTAAATTTCGATTTTCCAAATGATCAATCGGAACAGACTCACCATGGTAAATGATATCACCAGAATCAATAGCTTCTAAGCCTGCTAACATTCTGAGCAAGGTGGTTTTTCCACCACCAGACGGCCCAACTAAAGATAAAATCTCACCATCTTCAACAGTGAGGTTAAAGCGATCAAAGATTTGTTTTTGACCAAATTGTTTTGAGATATTTTTAAGTTCTAACATATGGTCTCCTTACCTGTAGTAATTAAATCTTTTTTCAACTCGTTTCGATAAAATCGTAACAACACCAATTAGCAACAGGTAAATAGCACCTGCAACAAACATTGGAGCTAGACTAGCGTCTCTGTTGGCAGCTGTTTTACTAGCCAATAGCAAATCACCCACACCTAAAACATAGACCAAGGAAGAATCCTTAACCAAATTAATCACTTCGTTAAAGACGCTTGGCAATACCACCTTGAATACTTGAGGCAGAATCACGTGACGAATGGTTTGCAAAGAGGTTAATTTGAGAACTTTTGAAGCTTCGTACTGACCGCTAGGGATTGCTTCAATACCTCCACGGAAAATTTCTGCAAAATAAGCAGCATAATTTAAGCTAAATGCTAAGATAGCTGCTGGCATGCGATCAAAAGTAATGCCTACACTAGGCAATACGTAATAAAAAAAGATTAATTGTAATAGTAATGGTGTCCCTCGCATGATCCAAACGTAAAGTGTCAAAAACCACTGCAACGGTTTAAAATTCACTTTCATTAAAAAGGCCAGCGTAGCACCTAATGGAATGGACAATGCAATCACAATAAAAAACACTTGTAATGTGACTAAGGCACCATCTAATAAACTGGGTAAAACTTGCAGAATATATGTCATGTCGTCTCCTAGATATAAATCGTTCCTATATTATATCAAATTTTCTGCTATTTTGGGAGTTATTTCTTTTATAAAAATACAACCAGATAACTGGTTGCGTATGATTATCATATTTTTTTGACAAATTCTGATTTCAATTTCATAGCTCCAAAGCCATCAATTTTACAATCGATGTTATGATCGCCTTCAACCAGACGGATATTTTTTACCCGAGTTCCTTGTTTGAGGTCTTTTGGTGCCCCTTTAACTTTTAAATCCTTGATTACTGTGATGGTGTCACCATCTGACAACTTGACACCATTGCTATCAAGAACAACTAGTCCTTCTTCTTCAGTGGCTTCTTGTCCTGGTGTCCATTCAAAAGCACACATTGGACAAACTAGCAACAATCCATCCTCATAAACATATTCTGAATTGCATTGCAAACAATTTGGTAATGACATTGTATTCTCCTAAACATTGTTAATGGTAATATTTTACTTTAGAATCAGCGGTTTGACAAGATGAACACGCTACCAACTGCTTACAAGTGCTTTTCAACACCCGCAAGTATGGTGGAGAGCGTGTTATTACCTTGTCTACAAAAGTGAACTACTCAACGGTTACCGCTTTTGCTAAATTACGCGGTTTGTCAACATCTAGCCCACGTTGCAATGACGCGTAATAAGCAATCAACTGAGTCGGAATCACCATGGCAATTGGTGCTAAGAACGAATGGACTTTATTGACAATGATATCATCATTATCACGCTCTAAACCTTCTTCGACAATGGTTAACACTTTAGCACCACGTGCAGCCACTTCTTGAATGTTTCCGCGCGTGTGTGATGCGACGAAGCCATGAGAAGAAATCAAAGCAATTACAGGTGTCCCATCTTCAATAAGGGAAATGGTTCCATGTTTTAACTCACCTGCTGCAAAGCCTTCACATTGAATATAAGAAATTTCTTTAAGTTTCAAGGCAGCTTCCATCGCAACATAATAATCATTGCCGCGTCCAATGTAAAAGGCGTTACGCGTAGTTGCTAATAAACTTTCTACTTTAGATGCAATGATATCTGTTTCTGACAAAGTAGCTTCTATAGATTGTGCAACGATAGACAATTCGTGGAGCAAATCAAAGTCTTGTGCCAATTTGTTTTGATTTGCCTCTCCAACTGCCTTAGCAAGAAAAGCTAGCGTTGCTATCTGAGCTGTATAGGCTTTTGTCGAAGCAACTGCGATTTCTGGTCCAGCATGTAGCAACATGGTAAAGGTCGCCTCACGAGAAAGTGTTGACCCTGGAACATTTGTTACGGTTAAGCTCGGTATTCCCATTTCATTGGCCTTAACCAAAACCTGACGGCTATCTGCTGTTTCACCTGATTGACTTAGCAAAATAATCATTGGTTTTTTGCTAAGAAGGGGCATGTGGTAGCCCCACTCAGAGGCAACTCCTAGCTCAACTGGCGTATCTGTTAATTTTTCAAGCATCGATTTTGACGCAAAACCAGCATTGTAAGATGTTCCCGCAGCTAAAATATAAATACGGTCTGATTCTTGAACAGCCTTGATAATCGCTGGATCAACAGTTAATTCTCCTTGACCATTTGAATAAGTCGAAATTAAACGACGCATAACGGTAGGTTGCTCGTCAATCTCTTTAAGCATGTAAAATGGATAAGTGCCTTTTCCGATATCAGATAAATCTAATTCAGCTGTATAAGAGCTACGTTCAATGACTTGCCCTTCATAGTCAGTTATTGTCACAGAATCCTTGGTTAAAACCACTAGCTCTTTATCATGAATCTCCATAAATTCACTAGTCTCACGAATCATAGCCATGGCATCTGAACACACCATATGATATCCTTCGCCTAAACCAACTAATAACGGTGATTTATTTTTAGCGACATAGATTGTCTCAGGATTTTCTGTATCCATAAGGGCAAATGCGTAAGATCCTTCAATAATAGAAAGAGCTTTTTTAAATGCATCCAAAACAGAAAGCTTATCATCATCCACAAATTTTCCAATTAAATGTACTGCAATTTCTGTATCTGTTTGTCCTTTAAAGTTGTGGTCAGCGAGATAATCCTGTTGCATCTGTAGATAATTTTCAATCACACCATTATGGACCAATACAAAACGGCCACTAGCAGAAGTATGAGGATGAGCGTTGTCTTCTGTTGCTTGACCATGGGTGGCCCAGCGCGTGTGTCCAATACCTGCTGTCCCTTCAATATCAATACCAAGCTTAGCATGCAAATCAGCGATACGACCAACAGATTTGATTAAACTTGATTTTTTTCCATTAGATACGAAAATCCCGGCTGAATCATAACCTCGATATTCTAGTTTTTCAAGTCCTTGCATCAAGATATCCGTTGCATTACGATTTCCAACAACTCCAACAATTCCACACATATAACTTATTCCCTTAGTAGGTTTCCCTACTACTTTCTTTCAATATTAATAATTGGTATAGTTCAATTCATTCTTTAAAAACACTATGTTTACAGTATATAGGTTTGTCAAATACTTGTCAATTATATTATTGGTATAGTCAGATTGACAAGTAAAAAGAGTAGCCCTAAGACTACTCTACCTCAACAAAACCAAACTCTTTTAAAGGAAGCACCCTAAAGGTGACGGTTCCTTTGATTTGAGACGCATCAATCAGTCCAAAACGACGGCTATCGTTCATGTTGGTACGATTATCATTTAGTAAAAGATACTTTCGTTGTGGAATTTTATCATATTTCCCAGAAGAAATCGTAGAGATTGTGAAATCTTCTGTGTAGAGAGTACCTAGAGGCGCATGTGACAAGTGCTTCTTTTTCATTGCTTCAATGTAAGATTGTGATTCAACCATATCGTTCAAATAAAAAATATCATCCATATAAGTCACACTGTCTCCTGCTGCTGCAACCACTCGGCTGACATAATTTTTTTTATTGACAGTATAAACAACAAAATCTTTGTATTTAGGCTCAACATTTTTTTTGATAGTAATGAGATCACCCGTTTTTAGGTAGCTATTAGCTGTTGCTGGTTTTATTCGAAAAGTTGAAAAAACAAATGTTCTAAGAAGCACAGCACCAACTATCACAATCAGTAACAATAATATATTTCTTATAAAATCTCGCTTTACCATATTAACTCCTAGTCTATTGTTATATTATATCATGATATGACTAATAAAAAAAGCAAGCACCCTTATCATCAGAAAATTGGGAAATCAAAAGAGAGAAACCTTCGTTTCTCTCCCTTAACTTTTATATTATTTGACAGTACGCACACGCATAGTGTTTGTGCCACCTTTACCAACTGGAACACCTGCAACAATAACAATGTTGTCGCCAGATTGTACCAAACCGTTTTCAAGTGCTACACGTTCTGCAACTTCAAACATGTCATCTGTTGATGATGGTTTGCCTGCAAGTACTGGAATAACTCCCCAATACATCATCAAAGCGCGTTGTACTTTTTCATCAAATGTGATAGCCAAAATATCTGCGTCTGGACGGAATTTAGAAATCGCACGTGCAGTATTACCTGTTTCAGTAATTGTAACAACAAGTTTGATGTCCATTGAGTGTGTTGCATCCTTAACAGCTGAAGCAATAACATCTGTTTTGTTCGTACGTGGGAATGTTGATGAATCTAAACGACCATACTCATTAAGGAGTGTTTGCGCATTTTTATCAATAGTAGCCATTGTACGAACAGATTCAACTGGGTACTTACCATTTGCTGATTCACCAGAAAGCATTGTAGCATCTGTTCCATCAATAACAGCATTGAAAACGTCTGAAACTTCTGAACGCGTTGCACGTGGTTTTTCAGTCATTGTTTCAAGCATGTTTGTTGCTGTGATAACTGCTTTACCTGCTGCATTCACTTTTGTGATGATCATTTTTTGGAATACAGGAACCATTTCAAATGGCACTTCAATACCCATATCTCCACGGGCAATCATGATACCGTCTGCTGCTTCGATGATTTCATCAAGGTTATCAATACCTTGTTGGTTTTCAATTTTAGCAAACAATTGAACGTGGTCATTGCCTGTTTCACGACAGATAGCACGAACTTCTTCAACGTCTTTTGCTGTACGAACAAATGAGATCGCGATAAAGTTAAGTCCTTGTTCAAGACCAAAGCGAATATCAGCATTATCACGTTCTGCAAGGGCAGGGAAAGGAATTTTCGTATTTGGAATGTTAACACCTTTTTGTTTTGCAATAGTGCCATCATTTTCAACTTCAGCGATAAATTCACGAGTTGCAATATCTTTTTCAATAACTTTCAAACCAAGTTTGCCGTCATCGATTAAGATTGTGTTACCAACTTCAACTTCATCATAAATGTCAAGTGAACCTGCAACGCTCAAAGCAATAACATCACGAGTTGATTGTGCACCTTGTACAGTAGCCACACGGATGCGTTCGCCAGTTTCGTAGCTGTATTCTTTAGCGCCGTCAGCAAACAGCTCAGTACGCATTTCAGGTCCTTTAGTATCTAAAAGGAAACCAACTTTTTGACGTGCAATTTCTTCAGCACGGCGAACAGTCGCCATACGGTCACCTTGCTCTTGATGATCTCCATGAGAGAAGTTAAAGCGAAAGACGTTTGCGCCAGCTTCGATTAATTCAGCAATTTTTTTTGCTGAACTTTCAACGTCAAGTGGCTCGCCCCAGTAACCGTCATCTCCGAATTTTTTACCGCCACGGATTTCTACCGCAGGACCAAGTGTTGCAACGATTTTTACGCGTTTATTCATTTTAATGTGAAACTCCCTTATTTCTTTGTCGATTATCGACGATTTAACATTTCTAGTCTAGCTTATTGTGACAATGAGCGGTTCAAAACAGCGAAGTCTAAACGAGCTTTGTGTGGATTGTTCACAATGATTTTTCCTTCATCAGAAAGGCTAAATAAAGCTCCTTCTTCAGCTGTTCCCAAGATTGGGCTTTCAACTAGTTCCTCGTTATGGATACCAATAGCAAGTCCGCCCTTGCCTTCTTTTAGCAACTCAACTGCATGAGCTCCCATCCAAGAAGCAATCACACGATCACGTGCTGTTGGTGAACCACCGCGAAGGATGTGACCAAGATTGGTTACGCGAAGATCACTTTGATCTCCAGCCTCTTTGATTTTTTGAGCAAACATTTCTCCACTCATAACACCTTCAGCAAGAACGATGATGTGGTGATTTTTACCCTTGTTTTCGAAGTCATGTTTAATAGTTGCAGTGACTTTATCAATATTAAATTCCTCTTCAGGAACAATAATTTGATCAGCACCACTAGCAATTCCAGCCCAAAGCGCAATATCTCCAGCGTTACGTCCCATCACTTCAACAACAAAAGTGCGTCCATGACTTGATGAAGTATCGCGTAGCTTGTCAATCGCACTAATAGCTGTATTAACAGCTGTATCAAAACCGATTGTGTAATCTGTTCCAGCGATATCATTATCAATCGTTCCTGGGATACCGATTGCTGGGAAACCATGCTCTGTCAAGCGCATAGCTCCATGGTAAGAACCGTCACCACCGATAACGACAACACCTTCGATGCCGTGTTTTTTAAGTTGTTCAATACCTGCCAATTGGCCTTCAAGTTGAGCAAACTCAGGATAGCGAGCTGAATATAGGAAAGTTCCCCCACGTGAAATTTTGTCCCCAACGTTTTTAGAACTAATTGGGAAAATATCACCATCAACCATGCCTGCATAGCCACGGTTAATGCCATAAACTTCCATTCCTTCTGAAATTGCTTTACGAACAACTGCGCGAATGGCAGCGTTCATCCCAGGAGCGTCACCGCCACTAGTTAAAACAGCAATACGTTTCATTTTTTGGTACTCCTTTAATTAATTTAACGTTCTTATTATAGCATATTACTTTGAAAATTACTTTGAAAATTGTCTTTTTTATTGAAAAACCGTTTTCAAGACATAGGGTTTTAGCTTTTCTTCTAGCTCTTTTTCCACTCTAATATAGATGTTATTAAGGACTAGTGTTTCCTTGCTTTCTTGGTAATGAATCATGACTGGAACATCACCTGGAAATTGTGTTAAGAGTTTGGAAATCACTACATCATGCTCATGGTTTTTCACTAACAACCAGTATTTTTGACTGGTAACGGCTTGTACCTGATGGCAAATCAACTGTAATCGTTCATTGCGCTCTTTTACTTTACCTGTCAGATAGTACATTTGACCAACGCTAAGATTTTCTTGATATTTGGCGTACTGCTCAGGAAATAAGGTGACATCCAACTTTTTTTGGGTATCATTAACCGTCAAAAAAGCCATCTGTTGACCAGTTGATTTTGTTCGAATGACTCGAATAGCATCTAGTTGAATTAATATCCTTGCTTCGCTATCTGCCACCAAGCTTGCAATAGAGGTAAAGGGGAGTTGGCTATGTGCTGCAACTTCTAGTAGGGGATGTTTCCCTAAGCCCACACCGATAAGCTCTTGTTCAAAATAATATTTTTCTGAATCTGTGTAATCGTCACTCTCACTCCAACTGAAAGAAGAGTCTGAAAATAAGGTGCCTAATTCATTTGTAAAAACAAGTAAAGCATCTAGGTTATCAAGGATTTTTTTCCGATTTTTTTCAAAACTATCAAACAACCCTATTTTAATTAATGGGCTAAGATAATCTGTTTTTTGATATTTTTCAGGTATTCTAGCTAGAAAATCCTCAATACTGTTAAAAGGCCTGTTTTCAATAATCCAATAAGCAAACTCTCTCGGGAAACCTTTAAGGTTTTTTAGTCCAAGGTAAATGTTGTCTTGAGTAATTTTATCCGTAAACGGGATAGTATTGATGGTTATTTGAGCGACTTTAAAATCAGATTCTAGAGCATCTGTAATGTAGTCCCCGCTCGAATAATTCATCATCACATCAAAAAAAACAGCTGGATAATGTGCCTTGAAAAAAGCTAATTGAAAGGCTAGGGCTGAGTAAGCAAAGGCATGGCTTCTATTAAAACCATAGCCTGCAAATTTTTCCATCCGGCTAAAAAGTTTCTGAGCAATTTCTTGATTTCTACCTAGTCGTTTTGCACCATCAATAAACTCTTTTTCCATTTTTTGCATGTCAACAAGGTTCTTTTTAGACATCGCTCGGCGCAGCAAATCGGCTCTGCCTAAGGTAAATCCTGAATACACTTGTGCAATTTGCATGACCTGCTCTTGATACAACATAATACCATAGGTAGGCTCTAAAATCGGAGCAATGACTGGGTCAATCAAATCAATCGATTCTTTTCCATTTCGACGTTTAATGAAATTTTCAGTGTAATCACTAGCACCTGGTCGATTTAAGCTAGTAGTCGCAACGATTTCTTCAAAACATGTCGGCTGGATACGTTTCAACAAAGCGATAGCTCCATTTTGCTCAAATTGGAAAATTCCTCTAGTATTTCCTTGCGCAAATAGCTTGATAGTTTTAGGATCTTCCAAATCAATACGAGCAATATCAACGTCAATCCCCTGCTCTTTGAGAAGTTTTTCCCGCATTTTTTGAACAAATGTCAGATTTCTAAGACCTAGAAAATCCATTTTCAAAAGGCCATTAGCTTCTACAGCACTGGCGTCATACTGCGTGATCATCATATCCTCACCAGCTTTTAGAGGAACATGATTCGTGAGGTCGTCATCACTGAGGACAATACCAGCAGCATGTATCGATGTCTGTCTGGGATTTCCCTCGATTCTTTTAGCAATGTCAAAAGCTTTTTGAAACTCAAGGCGACTAGTGATTAATTGCCTAAATGACACATTATTGTGATAAACCGAATCTAAACTATCCTTAAAACCGATTTTCTTAGTCAAGTTTGTCAATTCGTATTCAGGAACGCCAAACCGTTTGAAAACGTCTCTAATAGCCTGCTTGGGGCCAAAGGTTGAAAACGTGACAATTTGAGCTGAGTGCTCACTGCCGTAACGATTGCGCACGTAGCGAAGAAACTCTGAACGGTAGATATCAGGCAAATCGATATCAATATCTGGCATGCTATAGCGCTCAGTATTTAAAAAGCGTTCAAACAGTAAGTTTTCTTTGACAGGATCAATTCCAGTGATGTCTAAAGCATAAGCCACCAAGCTTCCTGCAGCAGAGCCTCGTCCCATGCCCATGTAGTAGCCTCTACTACGACCAAATCGCAACAAGTCCCAAACAATTAAAAAATAATCATCAAAGCCCATGGCTGAGATGGTATCTAATTCATGTGTTAATCTAGTTTGATAAGGTTCTGTCCACAGGTTTTTATCTTTTAGACCTTCTTGCGTTCGTTCTCGCAGTTCTTGATGAGCTGCTTTGGCAGGATTGAAGCGTGGTAATTTTAAATCTGTATCAAATTGGTAAGAAATGCTATCAATCAAATTAGCCAAATTAATCAAGGATTCTGGACACTTTTTTTGAAAACAATCAGTTATGTCTTGGCAAGAATCTAAACACTGATCCTTTAAAACAAGAGGCGTCTCAGACAGGCTAGTATTGTCTCTAATGGCATGCAACACTTGCAAGGTCTCAGTCTCGCTGTTTGAAAAATAGCGAACGGTTTTTAAAGGAATAAGCTTATCTTTACGATAATGATTAGAAATATCACTAGTTGCATCAATACCTATAAAGTAATCAAAAGGCAACCAATTATCGTTAATCTCTTGATTAGGTGCAAGAATGACTGCCAATCCCTCTAAGTAGTCGCTAAACGTTTCCAGGGTCAGGCGTCCCGATAATTGCTCTGTTGATAATTTCAGCAAATTTTGATAGCCTTTATTGTTTTTAGCAATAATCTTTAGCGCTACTTGGCTGTCTTGGACGCTAAGAACGAGCTCAAGACCAACTATTGGTTGAAGGCCATGTTTGTGACACCCAACAATAAAATGATAGGCTGCATAGAGGTTATCCCTATCCATCATTCCTATCGCCTTATATCCTAAAGCTTTAGCTTGCTCGAAATAATGTTCTAAATCAATAAGACTGTCCATAAAGGAATATACCGTTTTAGTATCTAATTGGGCAAACATAGTCTCCTCCTTCCTTATTATAACTATTATACTATGAAATCATTGTTGTTGCTTGCATTTTTCATTCCTTAACGATTTCCTTCGTAATTTCCAAACACAGGGGTTGACAATTTCGTTGATTAGCTGTATCATTTAATTAGTACAATAACTATTGTTGAGAATACTAATTATTTTTTTGAGAGAGGAGAATATATGTCCTGGAAATTTAACGAAAAATCTCCTATTTATGTTCAAATTGCTCAGCATGTGCTCATGCAAATTATTAGCCAAGAAATAAAAACCGGCGAACAATTGCCAACTGTCCGAGAATATGCTGAGATTGCAGGTGTTAACCCTAATACCATGCAAAGAGCCTTTGCTGAATTAGAAAATCAAGGCATTGTCTACTCGCAGCGCACTGCTGGGAGATTTGTAACGGATGATCAGACATTAATTGATAATAAAAGAAAGGATTTGGCGACTAGTGAAATAAAAACATTTATTGACAACATGATAAAAATGGGATTTACTCACTCCGAAATCATTCCTATTTTAAGTAACTTTTTAGAAGGGGCTTCAAAACCATGACACAACTCTTACAATTACACCATGTTTCAAAATCCTATGGAAAAACTTTGGCTCTTGATGACTTGACCCTGTCTATTCCCCCTGGAAAGATTGTGGGATTGCTAGGGCCAAACGGCAGTGGAAAAACAACTTTAATCAAACTCATCAATGGGCTGTTGCAACCAACTAAGGGAGAAGTCATTATTGATGGTTATCACCCTTCTGTCAATACTAAAAAAATCGTTTCGTATTTGCCAGACACCACATATTTGAACGATAACATGAAAATCAAAGATGCATTGGCATTTTTTAGTGATTTTTATGATGATTTTGACTCTGATAAAGCCAAAACATTGCTTAAAGAATTAGACCTAGATCCCAAAACACACTTCAAAGATCTATCAAAAGGTAACAAAGAAAAAGCACAGCTCATTCTTGTCATGAGCCGAAAAGCCAAACTTTATATCCTGGATGAGCCTATTGGAGGGGTGGACCCCGCTGCAAGAGAATACATCTTGAAAACCATTATTAATAATTATTGTGAAGACGCGTCTGTGATCATATCGACACACCTTATTGCTGATATTGAGTCTATTCTTGAAGAAGTTATTTTCTTAAAAAACGGCAAATTATCTCTTTCTGGTAATGCTGATGATCTGAGACAAACCTATCAACAATCCATTGATTCTCTATTTAGAGATACTTATAAGATGTAGGAGATTACCATGTTTGGAAAATTACTAAAATACGAATTCAAGTCAATTGGCAAATGGTACCTTGGCCTTAATGTAGGTGTTATTGTTTTAGCTGCCATATTATCATTCACACTCACAATCTTATCTGAAAGCCCTGACAACAATAGCCTAACAGGTGTTTTCTTCAACGAATTATTGCCACTAACACTGTCATTAGTTTTTGGTGTTTTAATATCAACTTCTTTAGTAGCAACGCTATTTATTATCATCAATCGTTTCAATAAAAATATTTTTGGCCGTGAAGGCTATTTAACGTTGACACTCCCTGTGACGTCACATCAAATTATCTTATCTAAGTTATTTTTTTCTGTTCTATGTACCTTCTTTAACATTATTATTTTAATGATTGGTATTGCCATCCTCATTCTTCCAAGAATTGATAGCGAGCATTTACACAAGGCAATGACAGCTATATTTAAAATGGAGTACCTATCAATTTATGCCCATGGTCTTGCTTATGTCGTCTTCATGACTATTTCCGGCACTTTACTCATCTACTTTGCAATCTCTATTGGTCAACTTTTTTCAAATAATAGAGGTCTCAAAGCCTTTGCTGCCTATTTTATCATCATTATCCTTCTCAATATTATCAACTTATACGTAAATACCGATATGACAGACTTTCCTGGTAATGATCTAACAAATATGACTATCTTTTTAAGATATGCAATCGTGGAACAACTAATTACGTCTGCACTATTTTACCTAGGAACCCATTTTATCATTAAAAATAAACTCAATATTCAATAATATTATGAAAAGGTAATTCTTTAAAAAAGAGCTTCTCTTGCAGTATTGAACTGCACCCCAAAAG
>NZ_LHQM01000027.1 GCF_001302265.1 Streptococcus phocae
TTCTACCATTAGTCTATTTCATTAGACGCCAACTTTAACTATAATCGAACTTGTTATTTATCCACTGACTGGACGGACCAGAGGTGGGTTGAGATGTGCATGAGCTGGTAAAGGTTACGTAAGTAACATCGCAGGTTCGAATCCTGCCGTCTCAATGCTAACTATTTCCGAATTGGAAACAGTTGGAAAAGACAATCCCCTCATCCCTTAAAAGGCAGATACGTTCTGATATGAGGCTTTTTATTATTAATTGCAAGTAAAACAAGGGTCGCAACCTTGCTTGTGGTTAGTGGACCTAGTGATGCTAGCTGGCACTTATGCACGTTCGATTCGTGCAAGGTCTGTAGAAGAGCATTTTGTGAGAGGTCTTAGCTCTTCTGAAAAGTAGGAACATAAATCAGTGATGTAATATCTGATGCGCAACTTGTTGTTACGCGCTTACGGGTAAGCACACCCGACGAGATAGTGTCGGTTCGATTCCGACTGTTCCTATACGAGTCATCACTTAGTGGTGGCTTTTTATTATGGAGGAAAGAAGGAGGTGGTTCAGTGAGTGGATAAATTGACCCCGAAACAAGAAATGTTTGTCCAAGGTATTATCACTGGACTGTCTCAAAGACAAGCATATAGAAAAGCATATAAAGCCGAAAAAATGAGTGATGAAACGGTTGATTCTAGAGCAAGCGAGCTCTTAAAAAACGGTAAGGTTACGGTAAGGTATCGTAAGTTGCTCAAACAGTTCTCTAACATGTCTCTGTGGTCCAGAGAACAAGCATTTAACGAGTACGAATGGCTGAAAAACAAAGCAAGACAAGACATTGAAAACGAAGGCGTAAGACAAGCAAACTCTAACGCTTTTTTGTCTGCTCTTGAGGGGATGAACAACATAGCATTTAAAGAGCTTGAACTCGAAGACAAGAAACTTGCTAAAGAAATCGAGCTGTTACAAATTAAGCTTGACGCTGAAAAAGGTGCTAAGCCTGATACAAGCCTCATGGAGGCTCTTCTTGGAGCTGTGGAGAGCGAGGATTGACAATGGATATTATCTTTTCAACTAAACAAAAAGACATCATTAGACGTCCTTTTAACTACGAATTAGAAGTCAACGAGGGGACACCTCGTAGCGGAAAGACCACGGCTGGACATTTCAGATATGCAAGGTATCTTATTGAGTCTGACGACGAAAATCACCTTGTGACAGCTTACAACCAAGAACAAGCTTATCGGCTATTTATTGACGGCGACGGTACAGGTCTGATGCACATTTTTGATGGCAATTGCGAAATTAAACACGATGAGCGAGGCGACCATCTATTGATTATGACTCCCAAAGGGAACAAACGTGTCTATTACAAAGGTGGTGGCAAAGTTAATAGCGTTGGTGCTATTACAGGTATGTCTTTAGGCTCTGTAGTGTTTTGCGAGATTAATCTACTGCATATGGATTTTATTCAGGAGTGTTTTAGGCGCACATGGGCAGCTAAGTTGCGTTATCATCTAGCAGACCTTAACCCGCCTGCACCACAACATCCTGTAATAAAAGATGTCTTTGACGTCCAAAATACCAGATGGACACACTGGACCATGGATGATAATCCCATACTAACTGAAGAACGTAAACAAAACATTATTAGTAGTCTTAAAAAAAATCCGTATCTGTACAAGCGGGATGTACTCGGACAGCGCGTTATGCCCCAAGGGGTTATTTATGGCCTTTTTGACCTTGATAAGAATGTTTTAGATGCTTTGATGGGCGAACCAGTAGAAATGTATTTCTGTGCAGATGGTGGACAATCAGATGCTACATCTATGTCTTGCAATATTATAACGAGAGTTAGAAATAACGGTAAGATAAGCTTCAGACTTAATCGAGTGGCTCACTACTATCACAGTGGAGCGGATACTGGTCAAGTAAAAGCCATGTCAACGTATGCCTTGGAACTTAAAGTTTTTATAGATTGGTGTGTTAAAAAGTATCAGATGCGCTATACAGAGGTATTTGTAGACCCTGCTTGTAAATCTTTAAGAGAGGAGTTGCACAAGCTGGGGATATACACCATCGGAGCACCAAACAACTCTAAAGATGTATCTAGCAAAGCCAAAGGTATTGAGGTCGGTATTGAGCGTGGCCAAAATATAATCTCAGATGGCGCTTTTTATCTCGTTAATCATAGCGATGAAGAGTATGACCATTACCACTTTCTGAAAGAAATAGGATTATATAGTCGAGATGATAACGGAAAACCTATCGATAAAGACAATCACGCTATGGACGAATTTAGATACAGTGTCAATGTGTTTGTCCATCGCTATTATAACTAGAGGAGTTGCTTAAATGGGAGTAATCCAAAAAATAAAAAATATTTTCACAAGGAGCAAATACGTGATGACAACGCAGAGTCTTACAAATATAACTGATCATCCTAAAATAGCTATCAGTCAGTTAGAGTATGAACGTATAACAACCAATCTAAAATACTATAAGAGTGATTGGGATAGTGTCCTATACTTAAATACGGATGGTGAGACCAAAAAGAGAGAGCTTAACCATCTACCAATTGCGCGGACAGCTGCTAAAAAGATTGCTAGTCTTGTTTTTAACGAGCAAGCAGAGATAGCAGTAGATGATGAGCAAGCCAACGCTTTTATTGAGGAAACACTGAAAAATGACCGTTTCAACAAAAACTTCGAACGTTATCTCGAAAGCTGTTTAGCTTTAGGGGGGTTAGCTATGAGACCCTATGTTGATGGCGATAGAGTCAGAGTGGCATTTGTTCAAGCGCCTGTTTTTTTGCCCCTGCAGAGTAACACGCAAGATGTTTCAAGTGCTGCCATTGTCATTAAGTCCGTTAAGACAATCAACGGCAAAGAGGTCTACTATACCTTAATAGAGTTCCATGAGTGGCACAGCTCTGATGATTATGTTATCTCAAATGAGCTATACCGCTCAGATGCTAAAACTAAGGTAGGTAGCAGAGTACCATTATCTGAGGTATACGAGGACTTAAAAGACAAGGCGAAAGTTAGAGATGTGACTAGGCCTATCTTTACTTATCTTAAGACCCCTGGAATGAATAACAAGGATATTAATAGCCCTTTGGGATTATCAATCTTTGATAACGCTAAGACAACGATTGACTTTATCAATACGACCTATGACGAATTTATGTGGGAAGTTAAGATGGGTCAACGTCGAGTTGCTGTACCAGAGAGTATGACTGCTCTAAATATACATACTGTTGATGGGGATGTCATTCCAAGACCTCGCTTTGAGTCTGAACAAAACGTTTATATCCGTATGGGTGGCAGAGATTTAGATTCAACTGCAATACAAGACCTAACAACACCTATTAGAGCCGATGATTATATCAAGGCTATCAACGAGGGCTTATCATTATTTGAGATGCAAATAGGTGTTTCTCAAGGTCTGTTCAGTTTTGATGGGAAGAGCATGAAGACAGCGACAGAGATTGTTAGTGAAAACAGTGATACTTATCAAATGAGAAATAGCATCGTTGCACTTGTTGAGCAGTCGCTTAAAGAACTAATTGTCTCTGTGTTAGAGCTAGCAAGAGCTTACGAGCTTTATCAAGGTGACATACCAAAAATGGATGACATCAGCATAAGTCTTGATGATGGTATTTTTACAGATCGAGATGCTGAGTTGGATTACTGGATAAAAGTTGTTAATGCTGGATTTGGTACTCGCGAGATGGCTATCCAAAAAGTACTAAACGTGACAGAGGAAAAGGCTCAAGAAATAGCTGCAGAAATTAATACTGGAATCATTGGCGAAATCAACAAACAGCGAACTGACACACATTTATACGGAGAGTGATTAGATGAAAAAGAAGCCTATTAAGTTAAACGACGAACAGCTTCTTTTGGAAGCTAGTCAGTTATCTGATACCTATCATCAGTTGACTCTAGATTTATTTGATCAAGTGATTGAGAGGATAAAAGCCAGAGGCTCGGCGAGTTTAGCTGATAACCCTTATCTTTGGCAAGCTAATAAGTTGCACGAGATGGGGCTGTTAAATGCCGATAATATCAAGCTCATTGCAGAATATTCGGGAGTTGCTGAAGCTCAACTTCGTTACATCATCGAAAATGAAGGGTTCAAAATTTATAAAAATACGTATGAGCAGTTAGAAGAGGCTTTGGGTAGAGAATCAGGAGTGAACAGTAATATCCAAGATGACTTATCTAACTATGCCAGACAAGCTATTGACGATGTACATAATTTGATTAACACCACTCTACCAATTAGTGTCATAGGAGCTTATCAAGGGATAATCCAAGAATCTGTAGCTGGTGTTATAACAGGCTTAAAAACTCCCGAGCAAGCTATCAATCAAACTATAATAAAATGGTTTAAAAATGGTTTTTATGGCTTTACAGATAAAGCAGGGCGCAAATGGCGAGCTGATTCTTACGCCAGGACTGTTATCAACACAACTACGTGGCGAGTTTTTAACGAAGCTAAAGAAGCGCCTGCAAGGGAGTTTGGCATTGATACCTTTTACTACTCCAAAAAGGCAACAGCAAGAGAGATGTGTGCGCCATTGCAACACCAAATAGTCACTACTGGCGAGGCAAGAGAAGAAGATGGAGTTAAAATACTAGCTTTGTCAGATTATGGATATGGCGAGCCAGGGGGGTGTTTAGGTATTAACTGCAAGCACACCAAAACGCCGTTTGTCGTCGGTGTGAATGGTAAGCCAGAATTGCCAGAACACCTAAAAAATATCACTCCTGCACAAGCTAAAGCTAATGCGAATGCGCAAGCTAAGCAGAGGGCGATTGAGAGGTCAATTCGTAAAAGCAAAGAGCTGCTACATGTTGCAAAGCAGTTGGGTGATAAAGAGTTGATTAGTCAATATCAATCAGATGTCAGAAATAAACAAAGTGCACTTAATCACTTTGTCAATAGTAATGACTTTTTGACAGAAAGTAAGTCTAGGTCTAAAATGTTTGTTACAGACCTGATGAAGCGTGAAATTGTGATGAAAAAAGGTCTAATCAATGATATAATAGGCTTACAGACGAGTGATGGAATTACCATTAAGGAAGTTAGCGGACACCTCCTAGAAAGAATCTATGATAGGGGCGTCGCCGAGAGTCACATCGCTACTGCATTAGCTAACCCTATTTACATTAGACCTGATGCAGTAGACGGCGGTGGAAAAGTTTCAAGGCGCTATGTAGGCACCCATGTTACCGTAAATATTAACCCACATACAGGTAAGATTATAACTACTTGGAAGACTGGTGAAAGGACAAGGAGGAAGTATGAAAATCAAAAAAATGTTGATGAATAATCAATTATTGAGTTATGATGAACTTGATTTTATATTGTCCGTAGCACCGTCTGCATCTTCTTTGCTAGACATGAAAGATAATGATGATAATTGGGATAACTTAGTAGATAAGTTACAACAAATATCCATTGATTTAATTGATGATGGCGAGAGTGTCTCAGATAAAGCTAAACGATTTGATTCGTTAGTTGATAAGATATCCGCAATTTAATTTTGTTAGCATTTGGCAATAGGCTAAGTGCTTTTTTGTATCCAAAAAAGGAGGAAAAACATGAATAAACGCATTAAGAAAAAACGTAAACTAGAAACAGCAATTGTGATGCTGAACGCAGAAAATGCCATGCAAGCAGAAGCGATTAAGAATCAGAACGATAGAATCTCACATTTAGAGTCAACAGTTACAAATTTAAGTGCAAGATTGTTAGCTATTACTCTAGACAATCAAGTAGCTATCAAGTCTATCGGTGATGATGTTGATTATATTAAGAAAAACTACAAAAAGAGATGGGGGAAGTGATATGAAATATCGTAAGAAACCGGTCGAAGTTGAAGCAATTCAATTTACGGGTACAAACTATGAAAAAATCAAAGAGTTTATTGGTCACAACACCTTATGTTCGACTTTGAGTATTGTAATCCCCACTCTTGAAGGCGACATGGTCGCTCAAAAAGGCGATTACATTATCAAAGGGGTCAATGGTGAATTTTATCCATGTAAACCTGATATTTTTGAGCAAACTTATGAATCAAACTAAGTCGTAGCGATACGGCTTTTTATTATGCCTTTATCCGCAGGCGTTAAAGAACGGAAATCAGCGACCTATCGCTTTATAGGAGGGAATGCACATGGAAAATGTGACAAATGAAAACGTCGACCAAGAGACCACTAACTTGGAAAATAGCCAATCAGAAGATAAAACTTTTACTCAAGATGATTTAACTCGAGTAGGTACCAAAGAGCACTCAAAAGGCTACAACAAAGCTATAAAAGAACTAGGCTTTGATGATGCTAATTCTGCTCAAGAAGCATTGAAGGCTTATCGCAATTGGCAAGAGTCACAAAAGAGCGAAGCAGAAAAGCAATTAGAGGTACTCGCTGCTAAAGATAAAGAGCTGGAAGAGGTCTTAGCTAGCAATAAGGCTCTAAATGCAAAATTAGCAGCTGTTTCTTTAGGTGTTAATGCAGACTCTATTGATGATGTGATTGCATTATCTGAACGTCTTGTTGATGATGATACAAGTATAGAAAATGCAATCAAAAAGGTTTTGGATAAGTATCCTCACTTTGGCCAAGTAAAGGATAGAGTACCAAAAATTACATTCGCAGGCAATCCGTCTGCAGACAATGGAGAAGGTACAGTAACTAAAGAGGAATTTTCAAAAATGTCCTATCAAGAGAAACTGGACCTAAAACTAAAAAACAAGAATCTTTATGACCAACTGAAAGGAAATTAAAAAAATGGCAGTAGGAACAACTAAAATGGCACAAATGCTAGACCCTGAAGTGCTAGCAGATATGATCGATGCAGAGGTAGGAAAAGCGATCCGCTTTGCTCCTCTAGCAGAAGTAGACACAACATTGGAAGGGCAACCAGGGACGACCCTAACAGTACCAAAATGGGACTACATTGGAGATGCAGAAGAAGTTGCGGAAGGTGAACCAATTCCAATGACTCAACTTGGTTTCAAAAAGACCACAATGACCATAAAAAAAGCTGGTAAAGGTGTTGAGATCACTGATGAAGCTATCTTATCAGGATATGGAGATCCAGTAGGTCAGGCAGCTAAACAAATCGTTGAGGCTATTGACCACAAAGTTGATGCAGATGTATTGACTGCTCTTAGCGGTGCAACACAAACAGTAAAAGCTACCGCTACTGTAGACGGAGTCTCTAAAGCACTTGATATTTTTAATGACGAAGATGATGCAGAAACTGTCATCGTTATGAACCCTGCTGACGCATCTACATTACGTCTAGATGCTGCTAAGGAGTGGTTAGGAGCTACTGAAGTCGGAGCTAGTCGTGTTGTATCTGGAGTTTATGGAGAAGTTTTAGGGGTACAAATTGTGCGTTCTCGCAAATGTCCAAAAGGGACTGCTTATATGGTTCGCAAAGGCGCACTACGTATTATGCTTAAACGAAACACAATGGTTGAGACAGACCGTGATATTACAAAAGCGATTAATCAAATTGTGGCCAACAAACATTACGGTGTTTACCTTTATAAAGCTGAAAAAGCCGTTAAAATTACTGTTGAAGAATCTTCAAAAAAGTAGCTAAGGCTAAGGTTGCTAAGAAAGAGGAAGAAGATGCTCTTGAACCTTAGCCGATGGAGGTGATTACTATCGCTTTTTTGACACAAAAAGAATTTGAAGAACTAGGTTTTGATGAGGTAGAAGATTTTATAAAATTGGAAAAACGTGCTGGTCACGCTATCAACCTTTATTGTCGTAATCGCTATGATTACAGAGAGTTTGAAAAAGAAATAACTCTGATTCAAAAAGCTGTTAAAAGGGCAGTTGCTTATCAAGTCGCTTACTTAGATAGCTCGGGCGTTATGACTGCAGATGACAAACAATCATTTGCAGGCGTGTCGCTCGGACGTACGAGTATCAGCTATACTGTTGGACATGGGCAAGGCAGCCAACAAAAAACATTAGCAGATAGATTTAATCTCTGTCTAGATGCGGAAAATGAATTATTGGCTGTTGGTCTAGGATATGTAGGTATTAGCTATGATAGATAAAAGAATGTTGATTGATAAATTACAAATAAAACTTGTAAAAGGAGCAGGGGATTACGGAGGGTTTATCTATGATGAGCCCTTTGTGCTTTCTCCAGTGAGGTTTGATCGTAATTTTGTCAATATAGGCAAGAACAATGCAAGACAGGAGGCTAAGCCATCTGTTATTTTTATTTATCCTAAATACTGTAAGGTTACAGCAGACGCAACTTGGAAAGATGCCATTGTAGTTGATGATGGTACGGAATACATAGTTAGCAAAGTCATACCAATCTATTATCCTCACAAGAGAAAAGTTTTTTGCTACGAAGTAGAGGTTATCTAATGGCTAAGATAGTAGTAGAGTTGGGAGGTATTAAGCGTAAAGTATCTCCGCACGCTTTAGCTAAAGGGAAGCTTATCATGAACAATCAAGTGATGATGTCGATGAACTCCTTCGTCCCTTACAGAGAGGGAGCTTTGAGAGGGAGCTCAAGAGCTAACAGCGCAGGTGTAACGTGGAGTGGACCGCATGCAAGGGCTCAATTTTATGGCGGTGCATATAATAAACATACTTCGTTTAAGTTTAAAAAGTATACAACGCCAGGGACAGGAAAAAGATGGGATAAGCGTGCTTTGGCTAATGCTACAATTGTAAAAACTTGGGAACAATCTTTATTGAGAGGAATGGGATTTAAATGACAAATGATTTCGCCATTGTTTTAAGGCAATTCATCGCAGGGTTAGATTTGGGCATAAAACCTAGATTAGATTACTTAACGAGAGTTGAAGACTTGGCCATCTACCCGATGCCTGGTGGTAAGGTCATTGAAGAGTATATGGATGGCACTCGTGAAATAAGCCTGCCGTTCGAAATTGCTATTAAAACAAAAGACCAAGCACTTGCAAACAATGCAATGTGGACAATTAATAGCGCGCTATCCCATTTTGATTTGAAATTACCAAGTCTTAATGACTCATATACGTTTACCAGCCTTGATGTTGAAAAACCGTTTTTAAACGACTTAAGCGATCAAGGGTTTTATATTTATGTGTTGGATATTACAGCACACCTAGAAATAGAAGGAGAAAATTAATGGCAAGACAAAAAAACGCCCTGCGTGGGCACTTTATTGCACCTTATAACGGAGGTGTAGAACCAGAAGCTGGGGGCTCTGAGTGGATGGAAATCGCAAAATGGATTAAAGATATTTCAGATGATACCGACGAAAAAACGGAAGATGAGGCGTATTACGACGGCGACGGTACAGAAGAAACAACTGTTGTAGGAGTGAAAGGAGCTTACACATTTGAAGGGACATACGATCCAGAAGATAAAGCTCAAAAACACATCGCTGATATGAAATATAAAACAGGAGATGACCGAAAAGTCTGGCATAAGGTTGTTGCATCTGATAATCAAAAACAATGGATTGGTCTAGCAACTGCTTCTGAAATTATCGCTGGGTCAGGTGCAGCTGCTGATTTTGAAGCTTTCGGTTGCAAGATTACTTACAATTCATTACCTAAAGAAAGTGTCCCAAGTGAATTATCTTAGGTTGAGCAGTTTGCTCAACCTTTTATTTTTAAGGAGGAATTATGACTGAAATTGTAATTGACTTAAAGCGCACAGGTTTCCCAGTAAAAATCGGTCAGGTAGAACTTTGGTTTGATACAAGCCAAGAACGATTGATTGAGTTTTTTGATATTGAGGCCGAAGTAAGTCGCCGTCTCAATGAATATGAAAAGCAGATTATTGAAGCTAACTTAGACAAAGAAATTGGAGATAAAGGGGTCACCAAAGAAGTTGCTCAAAGTGCTTTGGATTTAGAGGCTAAATACCTAGAGATTAATTATGACTTGCTATTCGGAGAAGGTACATTTGCACAACTCTACGCTAAGTATACCGACAAAGAAGCTCTCGAGAACACTCTAGAAACTGTTTGCAGAGAAATCGAGTCCAAGCTAAAAGAATTAGCTATTGAGCGAGAAGAAATCGTTAAGCAGAAAGCGAAAAAGTATAAGAAAGGATAGTCTATGAAACTAAACGATCCATTAGTAGATTCGTTTGAGTTTAGAGGTGAAACCTATCTTATTAATTTGTCTTTTAACAGAGTTTTAGATGTCTTCGAAGTAATCAATGATGACTTTTTAAACGAAACGGAGAAATGCTTGCTATGTCTTGATATTTTATTAGACAGGACAGACCTGCCTTTTACATATGCTGTAGATCTTTGGATTTATATCAAAACTAATTTTATTGACGAGCCAAAAGTTGAAAATCCTCAACTTGATATTAAAGGAAATCCAATGCCTATTGCTAAAACAGAAGAAAGCAATAAAAAAATCATTGATTTTGATTTAGATGCTGAATTTATCTACGCAAGTTTTAGACAAGCATATCAGATTAACCTTTTTACAGAGCAAAATAAGTTGTCTTGGATTGAATTTAAGGCACTTTTAAATGCTCTGCCGGATAACACTATCATGCAACGTATTATAGCTATACGACAATGGAAGGATGATGGTAAAGGGGATAAAGAATACAGAGATAACATGCGTAAGTTGAAAGCTAAATACAGTTTAGTTGATGGAGAGGAGGAAGATGATGGCGGCTGATGGTAAGGTAACGATACTTGTCGACGTTGACGGTAAACAAGTAAAAGTACTCAATAGCGAATTAGACAAAGTCGCTAAACATGGCGACAAGGGTAGCTCCTCTCTTAAAAAATTCGCAGTAGGGGCAGGGGTATTTAAATTAGCATCAGCGGCAGTTGATTTAGTTACCCAATCTCTTGGCAAGGCTATTACTCGCTTCGACACCCTGGAAAAATACCCCAGAGTTATGAAAGCGATGGGGCACAGCGCTGAAGATGTAGCTAGATCGACAGATAAGTTAGCTAATGGAATCGATGGCTTGCCAACAACTCTTGATGAGGTTGTCGGCACGGCTCAACGTTTGACCTCTATCACAAAGGACATTAATAAATCAACCAATCTAACACTAGCTTTGAACAATGCTTTCTTAGCTTCCGGTGCATCATCTGAAGCTGCAAGTAGAGGACTAGAACAGTATGCTCAAATGTTATCAGCTGGCAAAGTTGATATGCAGTCTTGGAAAACTTTGCAAGAGACAATGCCTTACGCTTTACAACAGACTGCGGAAGCATTTGGATTTGCTGGAGCATCTGCTCAACGGGACTTTTATGAAGCGTTAAAAAATGGTCAAATAACATTTGATCAATTCGCTAATAAGCTGATTGAGCTTAACGATGGCATAGGCGGATTTGCGGAGCTAGCAAAAGAAAACAGCAAGGGAATTGAAACCTCTTTTAACAATATTAAAAACGCAATTGCTAAAGGTGTCGCTAACAGCATTAAGGCTTTAGATGATTTATCTAAGGCCGCAACAGGTAAGAGCATAGCTGAGCATTTTGATAGCTTGAAAGTCGTTATTAATGCTTCTTTTAGTGCAATTAATACAAGTATTAAAGCAAGTACACCGCTATTTAAGTTATTGTTTAGTGTTATAGGAGCAGGAATATCAGTTGTTAGAACTCTAACACCTGCTTTGATTGGCGTAGCGTCTGGACTAGCTGCTATGAGGGCAGTTAATGAGACAATTACAATGATCAAAGCGCTAAATAGAGCTTGGATTATGGCATCTGCATCAATGAGTATTGGGGCTACAACTATTAGGAGTTTAGCTGCAGTACAAGCTGTAAGTACAACGATGACAAAAGCTGATATGGTTGCAAGACTATCTCAGTTAGGTGTATTAAAAGCAAGTACAGTGATTTATGGTGTTATGACGGGTGCTATTAGTTTGTCCACGGCTGCAACAATAGCAAGTACGGCAGCGGTAACTGCTTTGAAAGCCGCTCTTGTAGCTCTAACAGGACCAGTTGGTTGGGTAGTCGGTGCAATTGGTGCTTTAGTTGCTGTCGGTGTAAGTTTGTGGTCATGGTTAACTAAAGAGTCCGATGAGACTAAAAAGCTTAAAAAAGAGCAAGAAGGATTAGTTGAGAGCAACAAACAACTAAAAGATTCTGTCAGGGAAGGCGTTCAAGAACGTAAGAAGGGTCTAGAATCTGTCAAAGAAAGCACCGTAGCACATCAAAAATTAGCCGATGAAATTGTTAAATTAGCAGCGAAGGAAAACAAGACCGCAGGCGAAAAACGAAATCTGAAGAATAAGATTGATGAGCTTAATAGTTCTGTTGATGGACTGAATCTCGCATACGATAAAAACTCTAATTCCCTTTCTCATAACGCAGATCAAATTAAGTCTCGTATTAGTGCAATGGAAGCAGAGAGCACCTGGCAAACAGCACAACAGAATCTTTTGAATATTGAACAAAAACGTTCTGAAGTTAGCAAAAAACTTGCCGAAAATGCAGAGTTGCGAAAAAAATGGAATGAAGAAGCCAATGTTTCTGATTCTGTCAGAAGAGAAAAGATTGCAGAGCTTACTGAAGAAGAGTCTAAACTTAAAAATATGCAATCTCAGCTGCAAAGTGAATACACTAAAACTGCAGAAACACAACAAGCAGCCGCTGATGCAATGGCAGCCGCTGAAGAAGCAGGAACAGCAAGACAGGTTTTGGCCTACGAAAATATGTCAGAAGCTCAACGAACTGCCATAGATAATATGCGCACTAAGTACTCTGAGCTTTTAGAGACAACGACATCTATTTTTGATGCTATCGAGCAAAAGACTGCCCTGTCAGTCGAGCAAATGGCCGCCAACCTTGAACAAAATAGATTAGCTACAGAGCAGTGGGCTAACAACTTAAAAATATTAGCGGAGCGTGGTGTTGATCAGGGTATTATTGAGCAACTAAGGCGGATGGGTCCTGAAGGTGCGGCGCAAACCCAAGTTTTTGTGGATGCAACAGATGCAGAGCTAGCACCCTTGCAAGAAAAATTTAGAGCAGCCACTGAAACTGCCAAAAATGCAATGGGTAATGTTTTGGATTCAGCAGGTGTGGAAATGCCAGGAAAAGTCAAAGGCATGGTTACTGGCATTTCTACTGGACTACATGCAGAAATGCAAGCAGCCAACTTTACTCAAATAGGTGAAGAAGTCCCTAACGGTATATCTCAAGGGATTAGCCAAGGTGCGGGAAAAGCCAGCGATGCAAGCACTAAAATGGGGCAAGAGGTTAAAAATTCGTTTAAGAGTGAACTGGGAATCAATTCTCCTTCTCGAGTTTTTACAGATTACGGCGGTCACATTACAGATGGTCTGAGCAATGGTGTTTCAAAAGGGACATCAAAAGTCATGCAATCAATGAATAACATGGCTAGACAAATGTCACAAAAAGGACAACAAATTGTCAATGATATGCGTAACAAATCAAACGAGATAACCAATGCATTTAGTACAATGAGCAACCCAATGTATTCACACGGAGTTAATGCTATGCAAGGTTTAGCTAATGGTATCTATGCAGGGTCGGGCTCAGCGTTAGCGGCAGCCCAAAATATTGCTGCACGAATTACCGCAACTATTCAAAGCGCCCTTGATATTCACTCTCCATCTCGTGTCATGAGAGACGAAGTTGGACGATTTATCCCTCAAGGTATCGCTGTCGGTATTGATGCAGATCGAAAAGTCATTGACTCATCTATGCAAAAATTGAAAGAATCAATGACGCTTAATGCTACGCCAGAGATTGCCTCAGGATTTAGCGGGGGAACGTCTAGTGTGATGAGTCAAGTAACAAATAATTCCAACAACAACTTCGTTTTAAATGTAAATGTTAACGAATCTGATGGGAATAGCCAAGAGAAGTACAAACGAATGTTCAGGGAGTTTACTTGGTATATACAACAACAAGGAGGAAGGTTAGGTGATGTTCGATGACAGCTTTTATCAAATTTGACGGCAAGAAATCATCAGATTTTGATTTGAGAATTATTAATAATGTTGAGCATGACTCAACTTTCCATGACGTGGATCAAATAAAAGTCCCTGGACGAGACGGTGTTGTTTTAAAAGACAATCAAAGACTAGAAGCCATTGAACGTTCTTACCCCCTGAGGTTATATAGCAAAAGGCGATTGACAGAAGTTGAGTCAGAAATAAGCAACTGGCTTAATGTAAAAGGTTGGAAAGAGTTAGAACTATCTTGGGAATCTGATTATGTTTATAAAGCAACCTACATCACCCCGTTTAGCATTAAAGAGGTTTTGCGTAACTTCGGAAGTTTGAGAATTAACTTTTTAATCCACCCTATCAAATATTTAAAAACGGGCAAGCAAGAGATATCTTTGGTAAATGGTGGTACACTGCAAAATCCTGGTAACGTTCAAGCTAAACCTTTGATTAAAATTAAAGGTAGCGGCAACGGCGTCTTAACTATTAATGGTTTCGAAACAGGTCTTGAAAATGTGCAGGGGGAGCTCGTCATAGATATGGAAAGACATCTCGTCTACAAAGATGTCTTATCAGCTTGGGATAATATTGTCAGAACAGAGCATCACCGCATGCCTCTTTTCGATGTTGGTCAAAATAACATCTCATGGACTGGCAATTTCACTATCACCGCTATCCCGAATTGGGGGGTTAAAGTATGATACCAGTTTTGTATGAAGCCAAAGAAACCAAGTTTAGGACTTTTGGGTTTGGTGAGATTGGAGATGCTTATGAGGTAAAAGTCAGTCGTGAGCGTAATGGCAATTACTCGCTATATATCAAATATCCTCTTGACGGAGCATTGGCATCGGTGTTCAAAGAGGAGATGAAGATTAAGTCCGATGCAGGCCGTAGAACAAAATGGCAAACATTTGAAATCAATCGAGTACTGCGAAACAGTAAAGACCACATCGAGATTTTTGCACGTCATATCTCAATGCGCACGCAAGATATTGCTCTAAAACCATTTGTTAGCGGGTCTAGCGTAGACGCCGAATCTGCTCTAGAAATTTGGCAAGAAAATCTTGTTGGTGACGATAAATTCGACATCAAGAGCGACATTTTGACGCTTGGTAGCTTTGAATGGGAGATAGATAAAATAGGCAACGCTCGAGGGGCTCTCGGCGGAGTCTCTGGCTCGATTTTAGATGTATACGGTGGTGAGTACGAGTTTGACAATCGCACGATCATCTTACACAAACAAATGGGACGCAAAGCACCTACTGTGCTAGAGTATGGCCGTAATATCGTAAGCGTAGAGGAGGAACGCCTGCTAGATGGCAACTACACCTCTATCTATCCGTTTGTTCGCTACACACCGCAGCCCAAACCACAAGATGAATCATTAGGCAGTCAAGAACAACCGGAAGAACAACTGGTGACACTGCCCGAATTTATCGTCGATGGAGCTTATGTTGATTTATATTCTCAACGCAGAATACAACTCGTTGATTTGTCTAGTCATTTTACCGACGATAAAAATAAAAAAGAGCCAACGACGGAAGAAATCCGCAAGTTAGCTCAGAAGTATGTTAAAGACAACAATGTCGGCGCTCCTAAAGTCAGCATAGAGGTTGACTATATCGACTTGTCGCAAACACTTGACTATCAAGATTTTAGGGTCATGGAAGAAGTAGAGCTTTGCGACATTGTACCGCTTTACTATCCGAAATTTGGAATCACGACTGAAACCGAAAAAGTCGTTGAGATTGTTTATGACGTCTACACAGATAGCAATCACACTATCAAATTAGGTACGGTTGGTCAGTCGATTTCTAAGAGCTTGACTGGTGGTATGTCAGAGCGCATCAATGCGCTTGAAAATAGCCAAAAGATTATAGCGAATAATCAAAAAGAGTTTGAACTTAATCTTCCTAAATACCTCAACGACATTGATGGGAATAAAGTTTGGTTTGAAAAACCTGATGACGACATTGAACACAAAATTGGTGAGACTTGGTTCGAGAAGAACGGTAAATATCAACGGATTTGGGTGTGGGATGGAAATCAATGGGTTAAAGTTCTGGACACAGAAGACCTAAACTTTAGTCAAAGGGCTTTTGATGAAGCTCTGAAAGAGATTGAAAAAATCAAAGAAGAGCAACAAAAGATAGATGAACGTACTCAAAAAGAGCTTGACGAGTTTAGAGAATCGCTCAAAAATCTTGCACTTCCAGAAGGTGCTATCAAAAAAATCACAGAAGCTATCAAGATAGATAGTATTCCTGATATCAAGCAAGCCTTTGACGAGATTAAAGATACCGTTAGCG
>NZ_LHQM01000028.1 GCF_001302265.1 Streptococcus phocae
CTTCTGGTTTAACTTCTGGAGCTGGTTTTTCTTCAGATTTTAGTTTTTCAAGTTGTGCTTTAAGGTCAGCGATTTCTTTGTCTTTATCTGCTAATTGACCTTTTGCTTCGTCTAATTCAGCTTGCTTCTTGTTAAGGTCATATTTTGCTGACTCAATCAAGCGATCTAGTGCAGCCACATCTTCTTGTGATTTTTCAGCGGCTTGTTTAGCAGCATCTAATTCTGCTTGCTTCTTGTTAAGGTCATGTTTTGCTGACTCAACCAAACGATCCAAAGCAGCAATATCTTCTTGTGATTTTGCGTTATCTTGTTTCGCAGCATCTAGTTCTGCTTGTTTTGTCGCTAAATCATGTTTTGCTGACTCAACCAAACGATCCAAGGCAGCAATATCTTCTTGTGATTTTGCATTTTCTTGTTTTGCAGCATCTAGTTCTGTTTGCTTGTTGTTAAGGTCATGTTTTGCTGACTCAACCAAACGCTCGATTGATTTAAGGTTAGCGTCTTTAGCTTCGTTTTCACCAACTAAATCAGCGATTTGTTTGTTTTTATTGTTTAATGCTTCAAGAGCAGCATCTTCCTTAGCTTCAAGTTCTTTTGCTAATTCTTGGTTCTTATTGTTAAGTTCATTGACTTTACTACTTGATTCTCTAAGTGTCGATGATAAGTTTTCTAAAGATTCTGACAACCCTTTGTTCTCAAGACTAAGCTCATTTACCTTACTAGAAGAGTCTCTAAGTGTTCTTGACAAATCGTCTAGTGCTTGCATCAACTCTTTATTTTCTTCATCAAGTTCGTTAACTTTACTACTTGATTCTCTGAGGGTTGTTGACATACCATCTAGAGCTATTCTTAGCTCTTTGTTTTGACTAGTTAGTTCAGAGTTTTTTTCTTCTAATTCTGTTTTAGCAGATTCTAATTCCTTTATTTTGTTAGAATCCGACATAGTAATATTTATAGCTCCTTCTATAGCGGATTCTAGTTGAGCAACTCTTTTTTCAAGTAAGTCCTTCTCTTTTTCTAATTTTATCTTTTTTTCTACATGAGAAAAGAGACTTTCTTTTAAACTTTTAATGTAAGAATCAGAACGTGCGTTATTTCTGTTTCGTGCTAATAATTCAGTAATTTCGATAGGAGATGAGTCGTCAGCCGAAACACTTACCCCTCCAATTACTGTAGTCGCTAACAATGCTGATGCAGCACCGATGCTAAATTTGCGGATACTGAAAATTTGTTTGTTATTTTCTTTTCTACTCATCATCTTGTAGAATCCTCTTTTCTTTATTTTTGATTGGCCTTAGTGTTTTATCTACATAGAACCCCAATACTAACTCAGTATAGTACACATCTCATTTCTTTGCAATAAAGATAGCTCTAAAAACCGACCCGTATTTGGTATAAATCGCTTTATTTTTAGAGAATGTTGCTGTGACAGCTTTTTTCTTTTTTAAAGGCTTGAAACCTCTTCGTAAAGCCTTTATCTTGTTTTTGTTTATTAAACTATCTGATAAATTAACAATTAATGAGAATTACCCGTTGTGCTAGTTAATTAAACATAAGAATGGGAATATTTCAAACTCGCGCCAAACTCATTATGGCTGTTTTCAAGCATAAGAGAATAATTAAGTAATATCGCCTCTGTCCTAAATTTGAGTGCCCGCAGATTGCGGCAACGTAAACACTCAATTCCAAACAACTCTAAACTCGAAAATACGGTCTCTATAGGCTTCCTCAAACGGCTGATTCTGTAATTATCAAACCACGAATAATCAATCATGTTTTTCCTTAGTTGAGATATCAACTTAATGCCATATTGAGATAAATGCGATTTCACTTGCTTATCTACATAGCCCTTATCTCCATAAATGACAGAGAGAGGACTATTCTCAAGTAATTCAAAAGCAACCGTGCCATCTGAAACAGAAGCTGGAGTTACTACATAATCTATAGGAAATCCACTATCGCTCACAAGTACCGAAAACTTAAGCCCGTAGTAGTGAATCTTCTTAGTAGCGTTATAGCCAATATCTGCCACTTCTGATAACAATGATGCTCTCAGGTTGCAAATGGGATGGCACAAAGGACAAGGAAAACTGTCAATCAAGCCGAAAGAGCAAGTTTGACACAGGTCTAAGACCATAAAATAGCGCATACGTTGAAGGCTTTGAGCAAGGTTTTGGCAGCTACGGCAAAATCGAGAGCGCTCCGGGAAATTGTCAGGGAAGAGATTGTGGCGAATAGAACGGTAAATAGCACTCGCAGTTCGACATCCTTCTTGAATTGCCCAGAGATAGCTAGCAATAAGAACCGCATCAGGCTGCTTTTGTAAGTGGATATTTCGTCTATTTCTAACTTCAGTTGGGACAAAACAATGATATAAAGTGATGACTCTGCTAAAGATTTTTGAAAAAATGACTTGTGTTTGTTTGGGGGTTGCGAGATAATAAACTTGGCTTTGCATATCATTCCCTCATTTCGTGGTTGTTTTGAGTCTATGATACGCAAAGTTTTTTTGTTTGGCGAGAATTAACTAGCACAACGGGTGAGAATTGTTTCTTTTTATGATAAAAAAGCTTGGAGCAAGAAAAAAGGCTGACTTAAAGCGTCAACATTTCCTTTTATCAATACGACCTAAACTAATGTCCTATCAATCCTTTTTTGAGGGTGCATTACGATGACCGTTTTTTGTCAAACTTATTTCATCTGAGTAAAAGCTCATCAATCAAATGTTTAAAACGATTGGTATGCTCAATTTTTGCCTTTATCGCCTCATCACTATTAAAAATGTAGACTTCAAAGGCTCTTGGTTTTTTAACTTGATCATCAGTGTTAAAGTACTTTTCAAAAACTTGGTAATAGGTTGCTAACTCCTCTAAATGTTTTGCTTCAACTTCAGTTATCGTACTTTCCAAACCTTTCGCCAAAAACTTTTTAATCCCAGGAATTTCAATACGATTCAAGCCCTCAGTATTCACAATAAACTTAATATCTAACTGAAGAATGTAATCATCAATAGCTATTCCATCCTTTCCATAGATGCGCTTACTGATTTCTTGAACATCTGGCTTTTTGTTCTCTAACTTATCCTTGATATTTTGTCTGATGTTCTCTTTCGAGGCTTTGATTTGTTTGATAAAGTCTCCTGAGCGTTGGTCTTGATTTAACCTTCCAAGATTTGTGTTTGCCGACACTGTTATTGCTTGTATAACGGTGAGTCCGCCTGCTAGGGCTAAAGTTGCAAGAAAAGCAATTATGAGTTTTTTTATGATATTTTTCGTAAGCATACATTCCTTTAGTTGGTTTAACATAAATGACTGTCGCTATTTAAAAGGACTGAGCTCTTGCTCAGTCCTTTTAAATAGGAAGCTTTATCGAGATGATTTAATTCATTGTATCATCATAAATATATGTTCCATTTAGTTTAGCAAGTACTTTTGTATAACGCTCTCCTTGTTGAGGTAAAATGTCTGTAGTGTCAGCTAAATAGTACTCAAAAGCTTCTGTATCCATTACCTCTTCATCAATATCAAAATAAACTTTCACACATTCATAGTAGTCACTCAAATCTTTTAAATATTTACTGTAATCTCCTGTCAGATGTTTCTCCAAGTGATTATCACTAAGTAATTTATGTTGTTCACTAAAACCAAGATTCTTTAGTCCATCTATACTCATTACAAAATTATCGTCAAAATTACCGACTAAATTATCAACAGTTCCTCCATTTTCGTTCAATCGCTCTGTAACTTTTTGAAAATCACGAGAGATATTATCCCTTTTTTCTTGAATTTTATTTTTAATTTCCTCTTTTAATTTTGTTATTTTTTGAGTAAGATCCTTATCATCAGCATTACTTACCGTAATATTGCCAATCTGTGTATTAGCCAACACCGTTGGCGTGTGTGCTACGGTAAATGCGCCTGCTAGGGCTAAGGTTGCAAGTGATGCCAGGGTAACTTTTTTTATGGTGTTTGTCATAATCATTAATTCCTTTTTAATATTCATTACTTGTGAGCCTATGCCCACGATTAATATCTCTAGTTTTAGTCAGTGACTTATAAGCACAAATTTAGTAAATAGTCATCTTTTTTAATGTCGATATTGTTTTTTAATAAAATGACAATTTTCTTTCTTTCGTGATAATCACTCAGCCCCTCTTAGCTAGGGAATTTGAGGTAATCGCGTAGTTTTGAAAAGCGGGTTTTTCCTCCTTTCCCAATGAGTTGATCTTTTGGCAAAGGTTTGGTGTCATTGCTTGAGAAAATATAGTCCTCAAAGAGGTTGACCAACATGGTTTCGTTCTCGATGCTAAAGTAATAATTAAAACACTCATAATAGTCAGTAAGCTCCGCCATCAGTTCATTCAAGGGGCGGCCATAATCGCCTGACAGGTTGTTTTCTAACCCTCCATTGAGCAACTGCTGGGTAGTGACCCAGTCAAACGTGTAGAGCCCCTCGGTATTAATGAGGAAAATGAGGTCGAGGTGCTCCATAAATCGCTCGACAGCTTGATCATCTGTCTCTCCAAATTGGGGTAAACGTTGCTTGATTTTTTGTCCGTCTTTACTGGGATCTTTTAGCTTTTCTTTTATATTTTCTCTAATCTGAGCTTTTATTTTTTTAATGTTAGTCGCCTCAGGGCTTTCACTCTGATTGGCAGGCACAACGATATCTGCTCTGACGAGGGACGGCTGAGGCAAGGTAGCGGTCGCTCCTAAGCAAAGTGCTATTAGTGAAGCAAAGCCTAGTATTTTTAGTGTTTGTTTCATATGATCTCCTTTTATGGTCAAATAACAAGGGATTATCCTACGCTTTCTCAATGTAAGTTGGTTTTTCTAATAATTTTAGTACTTGAGTTAGGCGGTTCGGCCCATCTTTTAGGTCTCTATTAGTAAAGAGATAGTTTTGAAAAGCTGCTAGATCCATTGTCTTGCCCTGCGAAATATCTAGGTAGAGCTTGAGACACTTGTAGTAGTCTACTCGTTCAGCTTGTGAGCTTTCAGCCTCTGCATGTGAATCATAATAGTCATCTAGCATAACGATGAATTCCCTAAGAGAACCATTGTGCTTAGAGAGTTGTTTGCGGATATTTTGCACATCGGTTCTCGAGTTTTCGAGTTTTGATAAAACAATGTCTCTAATCTCTTCTTTTAGCTGATAAATTTTGGCTTGAGCGATTAGATTTTCCTCTCTGGTCTCAGAGGCTTCAGCAGAAACAACTGAAGCGCCAGTCAGGCTAACGGCACCTGCCACAGCTAAGGTAGCTACAGAGGCGCAAGTCATTTTTTTAATCCATTCTTTCATAACAGGTGGCTCCTTTAGTGTAAATAGTAGTGTCGTGGTCAATAATAAATCATGAAAAGGCTAGCATCTTTTTAGTTTTTTATTAACTATTTTTATTTTAAGTTAATCTATATTTAATGTCAATTGATTTTTTGACCATTTTTTATAATAAAACAAAATAATTAAACTCCTTGTTTTCAACTATTGATCATTTTATAGAAATACAAAACTAACTTGTAGTGCTGTTAATCGGAAAAAATCCTAAATTATAAGCAAGTATGATTTGTTTAATATCAAATAAGGTGTAGAACTCAGAGAAACGGTCTCAATCGTTCGTCTCATCAATGCTTATGTAGGCTAACTCCTGCCATATTTTGACATAACAGTCTTCACAGGTGATATCTTTTCTACCCCAAGTTCTATTTAGGTTCCTGACTGAGATAGCCTAAATCTACTAGAATAACGGATTGCTTACAACCGTCTAAAAGGTCGTCAACTGCCCTAATATCATGAACAAAATGGCGTGATAGTAGAGAGATAAAGGCTATTTGCAATACGTTGCCACTTGTGAGACTCTTTTAATTTACATACGGCATTCCTTTTGATTATCTAACGCCTTTAGTGTCTTCTTATCACGTTTTTGGCAATCACGACTACCTCCTTTGTAACTAGTATAATAGATTTATTGGATCATTAATCTAGGAGCCAGCTGTGAGCTTGGGGTTTTCATTAAAAAACTATTTATTACAAAGTACAAATTTATAGCTAATTTTTATAAAAAATATTTACTTAAATGATATCTATGTTATAATAATAAAGCACTAAAAGTGCTAAAAATTTTTAAGAGGTATTACATATGTCAAAATACAAAATCGTAGCAATATCTGCAATTGCTGCTATGTCATTATTAACTGGTGCTACTGCAAATGCTGATACAGCGATTCAAGAGAAGCTTTCACCCGCACAAGAGCATAGAACTTCAGATCCATGCACTAGTGACTATAAATGGCCTGAAGTGATTCAAGGAGAGCTTTCACCCGCACAAGAGCGTAGAACTTTGCCACAAGTTTCTGAAAGCAACGTTATCAATTACGCCCCACCAGGAAATAGAGGAACTGAAGGACTCTATGCTGAATTAATTAGCGAAATTTTAAAAAATATTCAGTTTTTCAAATTAAATAACTTTAGGTAAAATTTAAAATAGTCGCCTTTATAACTTACAAGATCAAGTTTGCTTCTTGGTCTTTTTTATATTTGTTTATTTTGTAAATTACATCCTTTTTCGGAATGCTCTGATTTCTGAGTGTTCTAGCTCAGTTTATTTTTTGTCTCTAAAAATCATTTCTAAGCGTTTTTTAGTTGGCAATATAAATTATCGATTAGTCAGCTAAGATCGCTAAAACGAGGTTTAATTTAATGCTGAAATCATTGTTATTTATGGTAAGCTTCTTAGCTTAGATTATCTGTGAATAGCATTTAATCAGGCTTTTATAGTTCATTCAAAAATTTCAAAAAGGGAATTTTTTGCACGTAAAAGGGGCGCGCTATCATGTTCACGAACAATATAGACAGTATTGGTCATCCTTATTGGAAATAAAAAGGCTGAGCGCTTGCTCAGCTGATATTTTAGGAGGATTGCTTGTATTACAAAAGTTATTTAAAAGCACTAATCAAATGTTCAAAACGATTTTTTCCTTCTTTTTCTAGACGTTTAGCATCGTTATTATTAAAGATATAAGTTTCGAAATTTTTAAATTTTGATATTAAATCATCTACCTTAAAGTACAAATCAAAACACTCATAATAAGTTGCCAATTCTTTCAAATGATGAGCTTTAGCGGTATACTCAAGCAACTCATTTAGAATATCCTCCTGTTTGTTTGAACACTTACAGTATAGTCCTTTGGGGCTTTTGATTGTATTTTGAGATTGACTAGCACTACGGATTATATAATCGTATTTTTATAACTAAGACTTATTTTATTATAAAAAAATAAGTCTTTACTCTTCTTTTTCTTAGAAACTAAAAAGCCCGAAGGCTTTTTAGTTTGCTGTTAATTGGAGGTCGACCTCGAGACCATAGTGGTCACTAATGACGGGCGCCTCGCCACCTTCAAAGGTAATCTTTGAGGCGGTGATGGTAAAGTCCTTGCTGGTAAAGACGTGGTCGACCTTGAGGGCTTCTTTGTTGCTTTCCCAGCCGTCGATGTCGGCTAGGATGCTATGGTCCCCAAAAACGTCTCCTGCTACCTGGTGGCTGTCCTGCAAGGCTAGCGGGCTATCTAAAATCATCTGGTAGCCCGCCTGACCACTCGGGATGTTGAAATCACCCATAATAATCAAGGGCGCTGTCTCCTTGAGCAGATGAGCTTCTAGCCTTTGCCATTCTCCGACAAAGCCCTTGTCAAACCAGGACAGGTGGAGATTGACCACGGATACCACTTGGCCGTCAATAGTAGTATTTGCGATGAGGGCTCGTCTGGTGTGGTGGTCGTAGTCATCAGCCGTCTCTGACAAGAGCAACCCAGAGACCTCAATGGGTTGTTTGGACAAGATGGCCACGCCTTCTTGGTAAATGGTGTAGCCGATATGGTTATAGGCCCAGGACCAGTAATAGGGCTGGCCGTGCTTGCTCAAATACTGGATCAATAGCAGGGCAAAATTGTCCTTGCGAATGGCTGGCGTGCCTGCAATCGGCTGGTAGCCTGGCAAGTCTGTTGCGATTTCGCTATCGATGAGTTGATTGATTTCTTGGAGGCAAATCAGGTCATACTTTTCTGCCAAGATATGCTCAGCCAAGTCGACCAGTTTTTTGAGCGGATTGACCGCCATCCAAGAGTGTGTATTTAATGTTAGTAGTTTGGTCATAGATTCTCCCATAAGATAAGAGAGGGCTCAGCCATCTTATTAAATGGCTCTGCCGCTCTCTTTTTTCCTGTTACATCGTTATGCGTGCGACCGGTGTTTTGGCAGTTTGATGGCCTGTTGTCAAAAGGTCAACCCTTCCTGTTTCGATGGTATTGGCTACAACGACGACGACGGTGGTGTCACAGCCTGCCGCTGCTATGGCATCAAGGTCAGCCTCGACCAAGAGGTCGCCAGCCTCTACGCTTTGTCCCTGGCTAACTTTTGTCACAAATGGGATGCCGACCAGGTCAACCGTGTCCAGACCAATATGGACCAAAATCTCTAAACCACCAGCCATTTCTATGCCAAAGGCGTGCTTGCTCGGAAAGACGCTTGTCACAACACCAGATACCGGTGCATAAACGGCACCTTTGACAGGCTCTAGGCCATAACCATCTCCCATCATTTTGTTGGCAAAGACTGGGTCATTGACCTCAGTGATTGGGATAAGGTTGCCCTCTGCCACAGATAGGAGGTCTGTGGTCTGACCTTTGACGGTTTGAGGATATGCCTTGACCTGAGGGGTGCTTGGCGTATCAGCGAGATGATCTGAGCTGAGAAGGTCTTGGATGTCTGATTTGAGAATGTCTGCCTTAGGGCCATAAACTGCTTGGACACCATTTCCTTTGAGGATAAGTCCCATAGCGCCAGCTTTTTTCCACTGGCTCTCAACAGCGACCTGAGTCGGGCTTTTAACCGTCACGCGCAGCCTGGTCATGCAAGCATCGACATCGGTGATGTTGCTAGCGCCACCCAAGAGTTGGATGATGTAATGAGCTTGAGTATTGCCGATAGAGACGTGAGGGGCATCTGATACAGGCGATTGGTCTAGCAGATCTGCATCGACATTGCCCATGCGTCCTGCTGTGGCTAGGTGCAACTTTTTAATCATAATGTCTGAAATAACGTACATGATAACCCCAAACACGGCAGACACCCAGACAAAGTTAAGCAAATCCATCCCAAGACCAGCCTTGATGGCCATCGGAGTACGGGTCAACAGCTCGATATTTCCAAAGGAATGCACGCGCAGATGAACCAAGTCCGCCATGGCAAATGACGCTCCCTGCACAAGGGCATAAACGAGATAAAGAGGCATAGCAGCAAACATGAACAAGTACTCTAAAGGCTCAGTGACTCCTGTTAGGAAAACTGCTGCAGCCGCTGAGATAAACATCATTTTGTACTTGTGTTTTTTATCCGCATCAACATTGCGATACATGGCTAGGGCTACTCCCATCAGGGTCCCTGTGGCACCAATCATCTGCCCTACCTTAAAGCGAGCTGGCGTCACCTGCACAAGCAAGTCCTGATAAGCAGAAGGGTCTGAGCTCTTGAGATTGACAAGGTCGGTCACCCAAGCCAGCCAAAGCGGGTCTTGTCCAAAGACTGAGGTACCAGCTGCTGCTCCTGTCATGACCTCATAGGCCCCCCCTAGAGCAGTATAGTTGACCGGTATGGTAAGCATATGGTGAAGCCCAAATGGCAACAAGAGACGCTCCAAGGTTCCGTATAAAAACGGTGCTAAAAATGGAGCAGTGTCCTGAGAAGAGGCAATCCACATGCCAAAGCCATTAATCCCTGACTGAATCAATGGCCAGATAAAGGCCAAAACCAAGGCGACAAGAACAGAGCGTAATACCACGACAAAGGGCACAAACCGTTTGCCATTAAAGAAAGCCAGCACCTCTGGTAGGCGACGGTAATTGTAATAACGATTATAAGCAGTCGCACCGACAAAACCTGCAATAATACCAACAAAAACACCCGTATTTAAGGCAGGCGACTCCAAGACACTGGTAAAATAGTGCTTGACAATCATCTCTGTGCCTAAAAAACTCTTGATTTTGGCATCTGGGTCCGCCAACATGGCACCACTCACCCCATAGATGGCTCCCGTGATGCGATTGATCAAAACAAAGGCCAAGCCTGAAGCAAAAGCTCCGCCAGCACGATCTTTCGCCCAACTGCCACCAATCGCAAGGGCAAACAAGAGGTGCAGATTAACAATCACTCCCCACCCAATTTGCGCCAAAACATTTCCAATGGTCGCAAGCAGATGAGAATCTTGGTTAATCATGGGAATAGCATTTCCAATGCTGACCATGAGACCTGCCGCAGGCATCACAGCAATAACCACCATGAGACTCTTGCCAAATTTTTGCCAAAAGTCAAAACTAAACAGCTGTTTAAACGATTTCTTCATGTGATGTCTCCTTTAATATTAGAAAAACACAGCCTTAACCGGCACCACCGCTTGATGCCAAAACTGTCAAACAGTTATTGAAAACGGTTGCACTACATTAGAGTTATTATACTAACCTTTTTGCCGTTTGTAAAGCCTTTTTTAAGCCCTCAAAAAAGAGATTGGCTGAGCCAATCTCTACTATAATTTTGTTTAATCATTATTCTTGAAACACTAATCTTCAGTTGCTAGCTCCAAGGCATAGCTGACAGCGCTCAAGGCATAGAGTGGAGCTGTTTCCGTCCGCATAATCCGAGGACCAAGTCCCACCTTGATGGCACCTCTAGCCTCAAAGTCCTTGATTTCCTCAGGTGAGATCCCTCCTTCAGGACCAAAGATAAAGAGCAGTTTTTCTGTTGCCCTAACTGTCCTTAAGGCACGCGCCAAGCTCGAGAGCTCCCTTGCTTTGGCGGTTTCCTCATAGGCGATAAAGACCCTATCGAAATGCTCTAGCTGGTCTAAAAAGATGGCTTTTTGCTCAAAAAGCATGACCTCTGGCACCAAGTTGCGCTTGCTTTGCTCTGCGGCTCCTCGGACAATCTTAGCCAGTTTGTCTTCTTTTTTGGCTAATTTTTTGCCATCCCATTTGACAACAGACCAGTCTGCCGGATATCCCCAAATGGCACTAGCTCCTAGCTCTGTGGCCTTTTGAGCGACAACGTCTAACTTGTCTGCCTTTGGAAAGCCTGAGGCGATGGTTACCTGAACTGGTAATTCAACCTGATCTGGTAGCTCTTTTACAACCTCTAATTGGTGCGTGAGGCTGTTTGTCACCCTGGCCAAACGTTTGATGCCATCGTCAAAAACCAACACAACCTCTGCCTCGTCTGCCAGACGCATGACCTGAAACATGTGCTTGATGGTTTCTTTGTCTGTTAATTGAACGCTTTGTGTCGCCTTGCCTTTTATAAAATACTGTTGCATTAGCCGCCAATCACTCCTGAACGATTTTCTGTTTTTTTAAAGATTAAAGCATTCCACTCTCCCTGAATCATATGGGTTTCAAGGAAAAAGCCTGCGCGCGTAGCCGATGCCATGACCATCTCTAACTTGTCCGAAATGATACCTGACATGATGAGATAGCCCTCTTTTTTAACCAGACGGTAGGCGTCATCTGTCAGATGCACCAAGATGTCCGCCAAAATATTAGCCACGATGACATGGGCTTCTTTGGTCACACCTTTTAACAGGTCGCCCGCTGCCACATGAATATTACCTGTGCCCTGATTGAGGTCGATGTTTTCTTGCGCCACGCGCACAGCCACATCATCCAAATCATAGGCATAGATTTCCTTAGCGCCTAGTAGAGAGCCCGCAATAGATAAGACCCCTGAACCAGTCCCCACATCAATCACGGTCTCGCCTCCACGAAGGACTTGCTCTAGGGCAAAAAGACTCATCTTAGTTGTTGGGTGTGTCCCTGTGCCAAAGGCCATACCAGGGTCTAACTTGATGATTTTTTCTCCTACTGACGGTTCATAGTCTGTCCAGCTAGGCACAATCGTCAAATCATGGGTAATACGAGCAGGCTCATAATATTTTTTCCAATTATCAGCCCAGTCTTCCTCAGCTAGCTCCTGACTGTCTAAGACCACCTGTCCTGTCTGTAGCCCAAAAGCAGACAACTCTGCCAAATGGTCATTGATCGTCACCGTCAAGGCTGATAGGTCCGTCTGACCCGGATAGTAGGCTGTAATAGCCACCATATCAGACTGAACTACCTCAGGGTATAACTCCCCAAAGCGGTCCTTTTGACCAATATAGTCGGCGCTATCACTAATCGCCACTCCCTGACTACCGGTTTCAATCAAAAGGTTTGAAACCGCCTCTTGCGCATCACGATGCACGTGAACCGTTACTTCTTGCCATGTTTCCATCTTATGTTCTTCCTTTATATCGTCCTAATATCTGGGATAAGGGTAACTTGTGCCTTCTTCGAGGTCTTTTTTGCCCTCTTCGAAAGCTTGCGCATCCCATTCTAACCCAAAATCAAGTTTGCTGTCGTCTTCTAAGAAATCCATCAAATCGCTGTGCCCTTCGGTCGCTACATCGTTAAGAAAGTTAGCAAAGTAAGCTAAAAATTCACGCGAAAAACCTTTTTTAGCATCAAAGGGGATGGTTACCAGGTAATCATTGGCGTCAAACTCTGATTTTTCAGAATTGTAAAACAGCACATAATCTTCAAAGACAATATCTTCTTGGGTGGCTTGGCCTTGGTCATCAACTGTTTTGACAGCGCTCTTGTTTTGTGCCTCAAGGATAAAGGTAAGCTCCACCGCATGGTTTTTTTTGTCCCAATCGATGGCATAATCGTAGTGGAACTGCTTGTCCATTTCGTCTTCTAGTACTGATAAAAAGCCATATTTAGCCATTTTTTTATAACCTATTCTTTCTAAATGCTGATATATAAGGCTTTGTAACACCTTATTAGTTTACTTAAAATTTTTTTGTGTACCTTTTTGTGTACTAAATACTATTTATTGCTTTTTCAAAGTATGAAACAGCTTCTTTTTCTTTGTCCTTGGATAAGTGAGAATAGACATCTAAAGTCATAGCCAAGGTTGCATGACCTAATCTGTATTGTAATTCTTTATAGCTTATACCTGCATTTAATAACAAGCTGGCATGAGTGTGCCTGAAAGCATGAAAAGTAAATCTAGGTATACCCGCTTTATCACATACCTTATCAAGGGCGTTCTGTTTTACGTAGGTATGAAAATACTTTCTTGTAGGAGTTGAGAAGACCACTTTAGGAAGGTTACCGCCTACCTCATGAAATAGTTGTCTTTGTCTCACTTGATACAGCTTCAAAAGGTTAACTGTTTCTTTGTCAATACTGATTTTTCTTGTACCTGATTTTGATTTAGTGGTGCTTAATTGCTTAATAGCTTTACTGTAAGTTTTGTTAACATCTATTGTCCCATTAATTAAATCAATGTCCGACCACTCAAGAGCGCAAGTCTCACCAATACGTAACCCCGTAGAAAGCAATAACTTATATAAAACATATCTATTATACCAAAAAAGGAGCTAATCATGGGGGTTAAAGAAAAACTAAAAGAACTAAAGTCAATCTATGCCTTAATAAATCTATTTGAGTAACAAAGAGATAAAGATATTAAGCTAATGAATGCTTTTCAATCCCCTAGTGTCTTGGAAGGGATTGAAAAAGATATTGCAAAACATCTTTTAAACTTGCCAAGAAACGAGATGAAAGACTCGCCATGATTGCCACCTTGCAAGATGAGAGACAGATAGCTGTTTTTAAGGCTAAATATGTGGAAGGTCTATCATGGGATGAGATACCCGATAAGTTAGACTATTCAAGTAACACAGTATTTAAATTGCATAGAGAGGCGCTAAAGGTACTAGATGAGCAAGAAGAATGCCATTCGTAAACTAAAAGAGTTCCATAGATGGCAACATATCGCCAATAGCTTTATTTTGCCGTATAACGAGCGTTACCAGTTTGATATATACTACCATTTCATGCGCAGAAACCACCTTGAAATAAGCCGAGAATGCACCCTAGAGGAATTAGATGCTATTAAACACGGCATTAATCAACTATCTAAGTCAGCATACAGGCAAATACTGATTGAATGTTACTTGGCTAGTGAGAACGTATCTAATCAGGAACTTATGAAGAAACTGAATCGATCTGAAAGCTGGTACTATGAGACCAAGAAAAGAGCCTTGCTTGAGTTTGCGAAGTATTATAGGGGTGGATGCTTATTGTGATACAATTTAATTATGAAGCAGAAATTCGAGCATCCATAGAAGTGCAGAGACTTTGATTTTTTTATTTGGTCATTTAACTGGACACAGTGCGATAACAATTAACGGCATAACTTATACCGCAACTAAGCAACCAGATGAGAAGGTAAAGTTCCGAAACAAGACAAATGCTCTCGCTTTGTGGGGGCTGTTTTTGTTATTAATAGTGAATGCAACAAAATTTTTCACAATATATTGTGTTTAAAATTGCATTTTTATATACAATTATCCAATATGTTGTGGTTGCTTGAATTTATAAGTTTCAAGACACGATCTTGTGTCTTAACATTATTCTTAAAAAAAGTATAATTATCTTAACAAGACAACCCCCCCATTCCTTTAAAGGCAGATACGTTCTGATATGGGGCTTTTTTTATATCGTTAGGAGAGTTATGAAGCAACCTTTAGCTTTGACATGGGAAGATCAAATTAGGTTATTTGAAAAACGTGGGTTAATTGTTAAAGCTGATGATGTAGAGAAAATCAAGCACATCAGTTATTATAGAATTAAAGAATTTGCGAAACCACTTGAAATAAAGCAACAAGATGGTGAGGAGCAGGATATTTTATATGATAATATTGAGTTTGCAGAAGTTTTGGCAAGATATTATCAGGATAAAAATTTAAGAATCTATCTACTGCATGCTATTGAAAAAATTGAAGTATCTATTAAAACAAAAATTTCTTTTGTTTTGGGGGATAGATATGGAGCATTTGGATATTTAAATTTCTCTTCATGGGCTAATAGGAATAAGTTTACAAAATATGATATTGAAAAAAGACAATTTTATATTAAAAAGAATTTATTGAATACTGTAAGAAAATCTCAACTAACTGAGTTACAAAAATCAATTAACCTTGATCCAGATGGATTCCCAACAGTGTGGCTTGCTATTGATTTATTGATGTTTGGTGACATCGTTTCAATCTTAACAATCATGAGCGAGAAGAACATTAAACAGATTTGTCAATATTACAGTTGTACACCAGAAGAACTTGTTTCATGGCTTAAATGTTTGAATTTCATAAGAAATGTATGTGCTCATAATTCAAATGTACTGGATATTCAAATCACAACAAAGCCTAAACTTCGTTCAGAATGGAGAAAATATATCGATACAGTAATAATGAAACAGAACGTGACTAAACCTTCTAATAAGTTATCCGTTATTATTGCTATTGTAGTCTATCTCGTAAATACTATTAATTCCAAATATCAATGGAGAAAGATACAGTCTAGTTTGAAGACTCTCTGTAAAGAAGATGACAGTAGGGCAAAACTTTTAGGATTTAAAGATTATGATTCTGTTAAAGCAATGATTAATGGGATAAAGTATACTGCTTTTACAAATTCAAAAAAATAGAAATTTTTAGCAAGAATCGCCTGACACTAGCGACTAATAAATGAAAAAACGCTCAGATTAATTTCTGGGCGTTTTTTTTGCGTTATTTAATCTTTTTCTGTAGAAGAGTGGTGCTTACCTCTAGCTAAAGCCTCTTGTTCAGTCATTTCAACAACTTTGTCGAGATTAACTCTCTCTGACATGTTTTCTTTTTTATACCAATATGCTTTTGATTGGCCGTTACCTGTTACATAAACAATTGTTTGTCATCATCATTACTTTCTTCAGTAGATTCAAATGTTTCTTCGTCATCCACTACTGGTTCATCCACGGGTTCATTGTCGGTGAGGTCTTCAGTTATTTCAGCGACAGGATTGTTTTCGAATATTCCGCCATATTAATAGTTGGTTGTAATTCCATTTGCTGTATTGACTTAATTAGATGAGTGATTTATTGTATTCGACTTGACAAGTGGAGGGATATTGATTTATAGATTTAGAAAAAACTAAATATGTTTTGAAATTGATTATGTCTTGAAAAGGTATTAAATAAGCTTAATCCATGATTATGTCCAAAAGAATATCGATTTGGTCTTATTTGGATTATTTTATTTTAAGTGTTGAGAAGATTGGTATTGTTTAACATTATAGATTCCGTATGGATTTGAATCAAACGATATATTCACAAAATTATTTCCATATTCAACAGTTTGCTGCTGTGATTTGTTGTTTTGTTTGTATTTTATGATATATGTTTTATCTGATTCTTTACCAATATCTCCTGTGAATTGATATGTTGAACCATCTTTTTGATTAAAGGTTTCAACACCTGTCTCTTTAACATAGTTTTTTAAATCGTTCACAATGTCTTCTGTGAAGCTAACCAGTTTGTCTGTTTTTAAAACGATCCCATTTTCATCAACAAGTTTAATATTTATAAACTGTTCATTTGAGTCTACGTTTTTGTTGTAATCATCACCATTTTTTGAAATATAATAGGTTTCAGAAATGGAATCATAGTATAAATCATGTTTGTTTTCATCACGATAGCCATTGAATGTGTGTGTGAAATCAAGGTCACCGCTTGTTTCTTCATTGAACAAAGTACTATGTTCAGTAGTTTCAGTTGTTAAATCGGCTGTGAGACGTTTAACTAATTTATAACCAGCTTTATATTCAGGCGTTTGTTTGAAAGCTTCGTTTGCTTTATCAAACAGTTCATCTGATGTTTTTACATCCCCACTTTTAAAAGATCCGGAATCAGCTTTTTTCATGACACCTGTTGGCACTAGTTTTGAACCATCTTTTTTGAAAAAAGTTACGTTGTGTTCGTATTCGATTTTATCAACCATTTTCTTTGGTTTTAAATTGACAGGCATAATTGCATCTTCAACAATTAGACGTCCTTCTAACTGAAAACCGGGATTACTGACCGTTTTTGTTAGATTTGGAATGGTATAGTCACCATTTTTTATTAGATGGCTTTGTTCGTATCCTTTTAAGCTGATTGATATTTTAGTATCGTCTGAAATATCAACAACTTTATATTCATTTGGTGCAACGCTGTTAACTAATTCTTGTCCTTTTTCGATAAGCATTTCTTTTGTTAGAGGTTTGCCTGGTTCGATTTTGAATTCAAAGTATTTTGGAACAAGTCTTAGATTATCATCTTCATCAACAACTGTTACGTTCATGATGATATGCGTTCCCTTGATGTCTTGGAATTGCTTTTGGTTATTATCTATTGATTGGGTTGATTGAATTGTTCCAACTTCGGCTAATGCGTTTGTTGTACTAAAACTAGCCGTTAAAACAGCTCCACAAACAATCGGGAATAGTGCTAAAATCTTTTTTTTCATAAAAAAACCCTCTTCTTTTTTTTTTGGGTTTCAGTGTAACAAAAAATGTTAATTTTTTCAAAAATTAACATAAGATCGTTCGTTTTTTGGTTTTTCTGGTGCGTAAAAACGGATTAATATTTGATTACGTATTACCTAATGAAGAGGTTATAAGGCATGAAACTGTGACGACAGAAAAAGTAGTTGGCATGTTAACAGAATTAGTGTAATAAAAAAGTCAGGTTTAGTTTATGGGGCAAAAAATAGAAGTTTTTTTAAATTCGTTCAACTTTATTTAAAAAACATAATTTTGAAACATTGATTTTAAAGGATTTTTAGATTATTTAACTTTATCAAAATATCTTTAAATCATGTATTAAATAATCAACTACTTTCTCTGTTGTGAGTTAGATAAAAAATAGCACCCCTTGAAAGGTGCTTTTTTTCTTGCTTGTGAGACTCGTTTTTTATGTACCTTATGTATACTAGTATATTAATATATGAAATGATAAAATTGTCTAAAAGCCTATAATATCAAGTTTAAACGACTGTATAAAAATGTAATAAAATAGCACAAATTAAAAGCCATATTTTGCCATTATTGTGTCCTTTTCTTTCTAAAACGTGTGCCTTTTAGGCACTTTATCGGGAGCAAGTCCTAAGCTCCTAAGCTTGCTGTATCGTCGGGAAAACTCCCATCACCTCAAGTATACCTTATCTTTTTAGAAATAAAAAGCGTCTTTTGCCAATTGCCCCAAAAGTCTGGTATGGACTGTGTCCAGGGAGCTTTTTTAGGGAGGTCACAGATTCTGTGGTCTGTCTAATAAGTGACCCAAAACAGGTGCTTTGCGCTACCTGTCAGGGGGACTTGTGATATAATTTGAGTATGCACATGAAAACAATTATTGATTTTAAAGAATTGGGGCAACGTTACCTTTTCCAAGACCCCATTACAGAATTGGTCGCCCATCGTCTGGACCAGGTCGGTCAGGTGATTGAAGAGGTCGACCGCTTTCAGGCGCTAGGCTACTATGTGGTCGGCTACTTGAGCTACGAAGCAGCGCCCTTTTTTGACAAAGGACTATCCGTCCACCAAGACACCTTAGGCAATGGCTACCTTGCCTATTTTACTGTCCACAAGGACTGTACCATCGAGGAACTCCCTAGTACCTACAAAAGTATCACCATTCCCAACCAATGGGTCAGCACCACGCAAAAAAGCCACTACAAAGAGGCCATCGACTATATCCATGCCCAGATGAGGCAAGGCAATACCTATCAGGTCAACTACACCATTCAACTCAGCCAAGAGCTCAATCACAAGGACAGCCTAGCCATTTATAATAAGCTAGTCATCGAACAAGCTGCCGGCTACAATGCCTACGTGGCTCACGATGACTTTGTCGTCTTGTCTGCCAGCCCTGAGCTCTTTTTCAAACAAGATGGTCAGCAACTCACCACGCGCCCCATGAAAGGAACAACAAAACGAGGGGTCAACCACAAAGCAGATCAAGACGAGCACGACTGGTTGCAGTCAGATGCTAAAAACCGCTCTGAAAACATGATGATTGTCGACCTCTTGCGCAATGACATGGGAAAAATCTGCCAAACAGACTCCATCTCTGTCAGTCAATTGTGCCAACTAGAGCGCTACTCGACCGTCTGGCAAATGACCTCAACCATCGTAGGCACCCTTCAGCCGCAGATGCGCCTCATGGATATTTTACAAGCGCTCTTTCCCTGCGGCTCCATCACGGGCGCCCCAAAACAGGCAACCATGGCTATTATCAAAAAACTGGAACAAAACCCCCGTGGCGTTTACTGTGGTAGTATTGGCATCTGCCTACCTGATGGTCGCCGCATATTCAACGTAGCCATCCGCACCATCCAACTCAGTGGCGACCAGGCCATCTACGGAGTCGGAGGGGGCATCACCTGGGAGAGTCGTTGGCAGGATGAATTTGAGGAAATCAAGCAAAAAACAGCCTTCCTCTACCGCCAGAAGACCCCTTTTACCCTCAAAACCACAGCTCGAGTAGACAAAAAGCAAATCACCTTCTACGATGAGCATCTCAAACGACTCCGCGAGGCAGCTGATTATTTCGCCTATCCCTACGACGAAGCACAACTGAAAAGCCTTTTAGAGGCTTATCTCAAGGAAAAAGATGATCAGACCTACCGATTGACTATTGAGCTAACAAAAACAGGCGAGCTAATCCTAGCAGATAGCCCACTGGTCGAGCTGAGCCAAGAGTTTTTGAATACACAGCTAGTCCTTCAGCAAAAAGACATCACACAGACGCCTTTTACGTATTTTAAAACCAGCTATCGGCCTCACCTTAAAACTGGTAAACACGAGCAGGTCTACTACTCTCCTAGCGGACAGCTCCTTGAAACCTCTATGGCTAATCTCTTTGTGGAAATCCACCAAAAACTCTACACCCCACCGGTATCCGTCGGCATCCTACCAGGCATCCTGCGCCAGGACCTGCTAGACAAGGGCTTGGCCCAAGAAAAAAAACTGACCCTATCAGACCTAAAAAAAGCTGATGGCGTTTTTGGTGGCAACAGTGTGCGCGGTCTTTACCAATTAACCTTTGACGACGCTAGCTTAGCGCCTACTCATCACGGACACCACAAGCGTCCCTAACCCCTAAGGAAGTTATGATACTCTTAATTGATAATTACGATTCATTCACCTATAATTTGGTGCAATACCTCAACCGCTTTGACGAGGTTCTCGTCCTCAACAATCAAGACCCCAGACTCTTTGACAAGGCAAATGAAGCAGACGCCTTGGTCCTTTCTCCAGGACCTGGTTGGCCAAAAGAAACCAATCAACTGCCTGACCTCATCAAACAGTTCTACGACAAAAAACCAATCCTGGGCATTTGCTTGGGGCATCAGGCAATCGCTGAGATCCTGGGAGGCAAACTTCGCCTAGCCAAGCGAGTCATGCATGGCAAACAAAGCCTCATCACCACTCGTAGCTCGTCCAGCCTCTTTCAAGGGCTAGAGGAGAAAGTGACGGTCATGCGCTATCACTCTATTGTTGTGGATCATTTGCCAAAAGATTTTGTTCTGACTGCGACAGATGAGACAGATGGTGAGATAATGGCTTTTGAACACCGTAATTTGCCCTTATTTGGTCTGCAATTTCATCCCGAAAGCATCGGCACACCAAACGGCATGGCCATGATTGCCAACTTTATGGACGTGGTTGCCACTTATAAAAGGAGGAACTAGCATGCCTGATCATCTAGCGCTGAGAATGCGCCCCAAAACCATCAGTGAGGTCATTGGCCAAAAACACTTGGTTGGCGAAGGTAAAATCATCCGCCGCATGGTCGAGGCCAAAAGGCTATCTTCTATGATCCTCTACGGTCCACCTGGTATTGGAAAAACCTCGATTGCCAGTGCCATTGCAGGCACAAGTCAGTATGCCTTTCGCACTTTTAATGCCACGGTCGACAGCAAAAAACGGCTCCAAGAAATCGCTGATGAGGCAAACTTTTCAGGAGGCCTTGTGCTACTTCTTGATGAAATCCATCGACTCGACAAGACTAAGCAAGATTTTCTACTGCCACTTCTTGAAAGTGGTACCCTTATCATGATTGGGGCCACCACTGAAAACCCCTTTTTCTCCATTACACCTGCCATTCGAAGCCGTGTGCAGATTTTTGAGCTGAAGCCCTTGCAAAATACGGACATCAAGGACGCACTCAATAGAGCCCTTACAGATAAAGACCGCGGCTTTGCCTTTGACGTGACCTTAGACGAGGACGCCCTTAACCTGATTGCAACGGCTACCAACGGAGACTTGCGCTCCGCTTACAACTCTCTGGATTTAGCGGTCATGTCTACGCCTCCTGATGAGACGGGAAACCGTCACATTGACCTCGAGACGGTGCAAAATTCCTTGCAACGCAGTTACATCACCATGGACAAAGATGGCGACGCCCACTATGATATCCTGTCTGCCTTGCAAAAATCCATCCGTGGCTCTGATGTCAATGCCAGTCTCCACTACGCTGCTCGCCTGGTCGAAGCTGGGGACTTGCAGAGCCTAGCCAGAAGGCTAATTGTCATCGCCTATGAGGATATCGGCCTTGCCAATCCCGATGCCCAGATACATACCGTGACCGCCCTAGAGGCTGCTCAAAAAATCGGCTTTCCAGAAGCGCGTATCCTGATTGCAAATGTCGTGATTGACCTAGCCCTCTCCCCAAAGTCCAACTCAGCCTACACCGCTATGGACGCCGCCCTCAAAGACCTCAGGCAATCTGGAAACCTCCCCATCCCTAGACACCTCAGAGATGGCCACTACGCTGGCAGTAAAGAACTAGTCAATGCTCAAAGCTACCGCTACCCTCACGACTATCCTGAAAAATGGGTCCACCAGCAGTACCTGCCCGACAAACTGGCGCACAAGAACTATTTTGATCCAAATGAGACCGGAAAATACGAACGTGCTCTAGGCGCTAACAAAGAGCGAATTGATAAGCTTTCGAGTAAAAATTAGCCCCACCATTTCAGCAAACGATTTCATTTTTTGTGTTTAGGACTTGAAAAATTCTGAAAAAGTGGTATCATAAAAGCATAGAAATAGTGCTGTGGCATACGAATTCACATCTAAGTGTTGACCGACTATCTTTTTGTATTTTCGGGAAACAAAGTCTATCTCTAGTGTGCAAGCCGTTTCACGCGGAAGCAGTCTGAAGAGAAGCACGTTACCCACCTGTCTATAATGTGCGGGATCAATACAATACGTGAATCAGCGGTGCCAATACAGCATTCTAGCCTCCTTAGCTCAGTTGGTAGAGCAGTAGACTCTTAATCTATGGGTCACAGGTTCGAGCCCTGTAGGGGGCATCATACATAAAAAAAGCCTTTCACCAAAGGCTTTTTTGCTTATCTTAAGAAGATTTTTTGCGAAATTTGTTGCTATTTCAAAAAAAATGTTTAACTCCTCAATTTTTGATTAGTTTATTCATCTTAATTACGCCTATAGACTAGTTAACTTATTAAATAATTATATCTCAAATAGAAACTTAATTAATATATTTTTTTGGATAATGGGTAATTAAATAATAAAAAATACCTAGTTTTGGTTATTATATTTTTCAATTAGTTTGAAAAAATTTTCATAAGCAACTTTGCTTTTTAACACTTCAACCATTTCAGGTGTTAAAATATCCTTTACATCATTATTCGGAGAGATCACCTTACTCAATATAAAGTTTTTCATCATTAAAGTAAGTGGCCCTCCAATAGCTTCTTTGTAGTTAAACCCTAAAAGTTGCATTGTTTTCAATGTATCGACATCTATTAATTCTTTAAATTGATTATACGAGTCTATTTGTTCAGAAGCTGATTTTAAAGCTTCTCTGTCATTTGGGTTAATAGAATTAGTCTGTGCTTTTGATATAATTTCTATTATCCTATTTACAGTATTATGTAAATGATCTATATCTTCATCACTAATCTGAACTCTTTCTAACTCAGACTGATATGATTGAGCTATTCTAATTGCTTCCTGTCTTTCATTTATTAATTCAGATACCACTTCATCATAAACTTTTCTTACTTCATTAATATCCTTTGAAGTTTTTACGGTTTTAATTTTTTGAGTAATAGCACTAACAGTGCTTTTAATTGCTAATTCTCCTAAACTAGTACCTAGAGAAATTAATTCCGGTGATATGTTTGTCATTGTAAATCTCCTTCTTGATAACTTGTTTTTATTATATTTTATCACTAAAATTGATAATTTAATATGAACTTTTTCAAATACAACACATATAAAAAAGCCTATTAATATTATATTCCACATATATAATCATCCCTCAGGCAAAGACTCATTTTTTGAATCAATTTCGTTTGATGGACACTTACGAGATAGGTATCTGCTAAAAATAACACATAAAGCCCAATCTCAATCCCTAACCATACAAGGAAACCTGTAAAATCATTTGATACTAGTTTATTTAGCATCATTGACAGAGTTACTGATGCTCCAATTAAACATGCAGATTTAAAACTTATTAAAATAATATGCATAACATTTAGACATTTATATTTCAAAATATATTTTTTCATAGTGTCATTCCCTCAAATCTGTTTTTTTACATTCATCACATGTTACAGTTGTAGGAGTTGCGCTAAAACGAAACTCCTGCTGCTAGATGATATCTCTAGTCTAACAGCAGGAGTTTCATTCTTAAAAAAATTGTCATATAAGGGAATTTAATAAGTCTTGATAATCGTTTTCTCTTGTTAAGAGTAAACTTTCGGCACCTAAATGCCTCAAGCAGTCTAAAGCTGATTCAACTTTGTTCTTACCCCTTTCTACTTTGCCTAAGAGTATCCAATACGTTCCTAGTAATATACTATATTCAACTCTTTCGTAGAGATAGACCTCAGGGATGGCATTCGTTTCAAGGACGTCAATATAATATTTGGCATAATTAAGTTCTTTTCTATCTAGAAAAATAGAGATACCATTTAAAATAATATCAATTTTAACTTTCTTGTTTTCTTCATTATTTCCAAATAATGTGGTTTTGTAAACTATTTCTTTTATTAGTAAATGTAATGTATTCGTGGGAACAGCGGACATGCTATTTCCTAAAATTATCAGTTCTCTTTTTCCCCACTGATCTATATCAAATAAATAATCCGAAATAATCTCAACATTTTTAGTGTTTACATCAGCACCAGTAACTGATATTAAAAAAGACTCAATCATTATGGCATTGTATAAAAATGGTTTTTTAGAAGTGGACTGATAGTTTTTAATTTCTTCTGCATAATATTTTTTAAGGGCAGGTATGTTATTTTGCTGAAAAGCTTTACTAACCTTTGCTAATAAGGCATCGATTTTTGTCGGGCTATCTTTGGATAACATCCCGTAAAATTCTGCTATACTGACATCTAGATTGTCGAGAATGCATAGAAATCGTGACAAGGATATTTCGGATTCTCCACGTTCAAATTTCGATAAAAACGACACAGACAGGTAATCCCCTGCAACATCTTTTAATGAGAGTTTTTTTGACTGTCTCATTTGCTTTATTAAAGCTCCCATATCAGTAGTATCAAACATCGCATATCTCCTTTGTCTTTATTATAGCAAAAAGCACTGCGGTCTGAACGTTTGAAAGGGGGTGTGTTTAATTGACTCAGGAAAATGGAAGACTTAAGCGAAAAAATTATTTCAATTGTGGTTCAAAAACCATGTATGACATTATTTGTTTCGTATTTTTCTCCTCCCAATTATCATTTTTTGTATAGCATATTGTAGTAATCTTATATAAAGTCGTTTTATTATTTACTCTTCCTAAATGATCTGTGTACTCTATATGCAATCGAACAACAGGTTCCGGTATTTTTAAATCTTTTGAAAGATTTTCTACAGCCGAGCCAATATTCCACAGCATATTAAAATATGTTCTATAGACTTGCAAATAAATAAGATTTAATGGTAAAAAGATGTTTTCTTCATTATTAGGTAAAAGATATTCTAAATACCTTTCCTTTTTTACATCTTTTTCAATCCATACTTGAGCACCTTTTACTTGTAACCAATAGCCTTTATCACTTTTAAATAGTTTCATTTTTCTTATTGAACTAAATGTGTATTGATTTAAGTCATTATCTTCAATATATTTAATAATTTTGTCAAAGTTTAGTATTTCAAAAGAATATTTGATATCAGTGATGGCATTTCTGCCTAAATTTAAAATTTTTATGCTTTTATTTGAATAATGGACTGAATTGGGATTTATATTTTTTATCTGTTCGTAAAGAATAGACTCTCCAATCTCAAGTTCAACTTCACTAGTTACACACCTTAACCTTGGCTCATTTGCTTTTCTTTCCTTTTCTTTTTCTATCGTCAATTCTCTATTAGAAATAAAATAAGTTCCAAAGACAACTAAGGTTGTTCCCAAAATTGAACTATAATAGTTAAGCCATGCGTCTGTACTTCCACCGATAATTGAAATTCTGCTTGCTTTCATGATTAACCCTATGATAAAAGTAGTTATGATAAATAAAGCTGAATAAATTGATGCTATTTTTAAATATTTCTTTCTCATAATTAGCGTATTAATATCCCTTGAAAATTCTTTTATATATATTATAACATTTTGATTTGTGTTCCAAATAGAATCATTTTTACACACTAATTAGCTTTCCGACATTATTTTTCCAGTACTAAATTTTTAAAATTCTAATGGCAAAAAAACCTTTATTTAAAAGCTTTTTTGCTTTTTAATCATTTCTGCAAGCGTCACCTGACGAGGACTATTATCTTGTTCATTTCTAGCAATCTGATAGCACTCGCTTTTTATCTATCTAAGAAATAGGTTTTTCTTTATTATTAAATTTGAGCAATCAAAAACAGCAAACCTTTTTTGGTTTACTGTTCCTCTGTTATTTTTAGCTATTTTGATGGTCTGAAGAATTATCAGACGTATCCTTCTTATATTTATTAGCAAATGATTCACCAATAGCCACCAATCCCGAACCTCAACATGTAAAGACTGCAACCAACAAATTACTTGTGGTTCTATTGAAAAAACCTAACATCGCAGCAATGCAGAAACATATTGCCCTAATATAGAAAACAAGTGCTATTTTTCTGCGTACCAGCCAATGCCCTCATCATGCCAGCCGACACGGGCTAAGTGTTTGGCTTCGTCTTTGGAGGTGGTGTAATGATGACTCCCTGCACCACGTGTGTTTGGATTATAGAGGCGATAAACTGGGATAGTGCCGCCTGAGTGCCAACCGATATTTTCTGAGCGCCAGCCGAGTGTGACTAGAACATCGTGTTCGCCTTTTGAGACGGTGTAATGGTGGTCGCCATTATTAGGGTTGTAAAGACGATAAACAGGCTCTCCGAGGATAGGAGCATGCCAACCAATCCCTTCAAAATGCCAACCAACTGCTGATAGATGGTTCTTCTCTCCAAGAGCAGCGGTATAGAAATGCTCACCAGAATTAGGGTTATAAAGACGATACATAGCGTTCGTATTGGCAGATACCGTTACTGTAACTGGCTCCATATAAATCTCTTGAAGTCGCCAATTCGTGCTTAGTCCTAATTGCTTCAATTCATTACTAAACTTAGGATTCTTACTAGGATCAGAAAGACCAAATGTTACTACAGCTTTCCCCGGTTTCAGTGCTTTCCATTCGCCGTTCTCACCAAAACTCAACACACTCGGATCAGAACTCTCTAATGTAAAAGAGTATTGTGTTTTAGCTAAATAATGATCCATTGGACGTTTTACCTGTCCAACTTGACCTACGGTTAACTCTGGAGGTAATCCTACATATTCATAACCAGTAAACGTTGAAATAGAGTCTAATACGCTATCCGTTTGAGTTACTGCAGAGACATGACCCGCTGCCTCATCAGCCACAATAGTCCCTGAACCAATGGACACTAAACACAAAGCAACTGTCGCCAGCGCTAACAAAGATTTTTTCATCATCGTTTCTCCAATCTCCTTGGCTTTGAAAACAAACCGAGGGCTTTCTCACTCAAGCTGTTTGCTAACAGCTCCATTATATCATGTCATAAACCGTTTTTCCAGACCTTTTACTAGCTTCCAATCGCAAACCTATCAGTCAGCACCGACTAGTTCCCTAAAAAATCGGCAAGACGGCAAATAGTAAAAAGAGATTGATCAAAAAGGCATAGAGAAATACCATGCCCCATATCAGTAGGCTGAGTTTTCTAGTCAACACGCCCATGGCGATGGTGATTAAGCCGATTGCCACAAAGACCCTTTTCATGATAAAAAGATAGATTGGGATTCCAAAAAAGAGGGTGTCCCAAGATATCAAAAAGGTGACAATCCATAGCAACCATCGCCGCCGAAATATAGTATTTTGAATAATCATTGATGAACTGTTTGAGGCGCGTCATGTTACCTTCCTCCTAAAACCTTATACTTGTGACTATTATATCCTTTTCTCTGCTTTTTTTAAACAATCACTGGTTTGTTTCTCGTTCTTTTCGTTTATCTGACGCCAAAAAAGCCTGAACTTCCAAGTGAAGTGTCAGGCTTTTTGTTAAGATGATGAACAAATGTTATATTGAGGGTTTAGTCTTCTTTGCGCTTTGGTAAGAAGGCTAGCGCACCGACGCTTGCAAGAACTGCCATAGCTGCTGCGGTGAAGAATCCTGTTGGAGCTTGCTCACCAGTAGATGGCAAGACTGCTTTCTTGTCTTGGCGCATGATTGGTGCAGACGCTTTTGTTGCTTTTTGTGCTTTAGGAGCGTCTTTTTTGTCTGTGTGCCCTGGGATTGGAGTTGCTGGAGTCAGCGCAGTCCAAGGCAGGCTGTGTTTTTCAGGGGCTTTTGGTGCTTCTGGTGACTTAGGAGCGTCTGGCATTGTCTCAGGCGCTTTTGGTGCTTCTGGTGACTTAGGAGCGTCTGGTTTGGTTTCAGGAGCTTTTGGTGCCTCTGGCGACTTAGGCGCTTCTGGCATTGTCTCAGGAGCTTTTGGTGCCTCTGG
>NZ_LHQM01000029.1 GCF_001302265.1 Streptococcus phocae
TTTCTTTTTTTTAATTATTTAATCAATTCATAAATTGCTTCGGCGTAGATAGCTGCTGAGCGATAAATGTTTTCTAACGGCATGTATTCATTAGCTTGGTGCATGGTGTTTTCATCACCTGGGAACATCGCTCCAAAGGCAACCCCTCGTTCTAGGAGGCGTCCAAATGTACCGCCACCAATGACTTGCTCGTATCCTTTGAGACCAGTTTGTTTTTCATAAACAGACAACAAGGTCGAAACCAACTCATCATCCATTGGCACATAATGTGGCTTATGCTCATGGGCTGATAAGGTTACTGCTGTAAGGCCTGAGAGTTTTTCTAACCCAGCTTTAAGGGTTTGACCGTCTGTACCTTTAGGATAGCGGAAATTTAATGCAATGGTATTGTCATCAGCTGATTGCTCAAATCTAAAGACCCCAGCGTTCATGCTAAGTGCTCCCATTTTATCATCTGTATAAGCTAATCCTAATTTCTCAGCTGCAAAATCCTCATGAAGCACATTTCCTGCTACATCCAAATACGTTTTAGCTGCGCCTTCAAAGGTAAACTGTGTCAAGAATTTTGCCAGTAAGGTTGCTCCATTGACTCCTGCCTCTGGTGTTGAACCGTGTGCAGATTTTCCAACAATGGTCACTTCAAACTGACCGTCTTGTTCTTTAACAGTACCTTTAACAGTATGGTCTGATAAAAATTGCTCTAAAGCTGCTTCTAACACATTAAGCTCATGGGGGGCACTAATAACTGCTGTTGCTGACTCAGGAACCATATTCTCACGAAGCCCACCTTGGAAACTGTGCAAGACAAAGTTTCCTGTGTTTTCACCTGGAAAATGCAAATAAGCAGTGATGTTACCTTTTTCACCGTTGATAATAGGGAACTCAGCATCTGGTGAAAAACCAAAATCTGGATCTTTTAAACCATTATGTGCAAAATAATAGTCCATGTCTCCCCAGCCTGATTCTTCGTCTGTTCCTAAGATAAAGCGAACTTTTTTAGAAACAGGTAGCCCCAGTTCTTTAATGATGTTAAGGGCGTAGTAACACGCTAGTGTAGGTCCCTTATCGTCAGAAGATCCCCGCGCATAAATGCGACCATCTTTAATCACTGGCTCATAAGGATCTGTGTCCCAACCGCTACCAGCAGGAACCACGTCTAAATGGGCAAAGATTCCAAGTACCTCATCACCTTGTCCAAACTCAAAATCACCAGCATAATTATCGATATTGCGAGTTTTATAGCCATCTCTTTCAGCCATAGCTAAAAAATGTTCCAGAGCTTTTACAGGGCCAGGACCAAAAGGATGTTTTGCATCTGCTTTTGAATCGTCTCTTTCAGAATTGATGCGCAACAACTCTGATAAGTCTGCTATCATCGCGTCTTTTCGTTTATCAACTTCTGCTTTAAAATCTACTGTCATTTTTTCTCCTTTATCTTATCGTAAATATATAAACTGAAGCCTGCTATAAAACCAGTGGTTCCTAAAGCAAGGCATACTGCTAACCCATTTCTAATGCCTAGTTCTAATAGTAAATAATACGTGATTATTCCCCCAAGCATTGCTAAGCCTTGGGCACAAAACCAAGCGACATTAGAAATGGGGTGTTTAAACTTCTTGAACACAGGCTGCTCCTTAACGACGTTCGATAACCTCGTCTACTGGCAAGCGGTAACTTGGTTCTGGTTTTTCATCACTGTATCCTACTGTGATTAACAACTCAGGACGAAAACGTGAGTCAATGTCCAAAATAGCATTTGTTAGTTTTTTATTAAAACCAAGAATGATGTTTGAGGCTATTTGCTGATCGGTCAGAGCAAGAACCAAGTTCATCGCAACAATCCCTGCATTAATAGCCAAATACTCACCTGTTTCCACCTCATTAAAGGCGGCAAAGCGAGGAGGTAGGGTTTCCATATAATAACCAATCAGGTCATCTGGCAAAGATTTAACACCAATTCTTGCAATTTTGCGTGAGCGTTGTGCCAAATCAGTATCGGAAAACAAGGCAACGACGTATTGAGCTGCTTCGACCTGCTTTTTATTAGCTAGTGGCAGGTCTTTGGCAAGGTCTGCTTTTTTAGCATCCACAATGACAAATTTCCAAGATTGGATGTTATTAGCACTTGGCGCCAAAGTTGCAATTTCAATAGCAGTACGCAAGTCCTTATAATCTACAGGTTTATCATTAAAGGTTTTAACGGCGTGTCTCTTTTTATTCAATTCGAGAAATTTCATCGTAAAACATCCTATCTAATTTTTAGTTTCCTCTATATTTTACCATAAATCCTCATTTCTTGTTTTGATAAAGTCACGCTTTGAGAGGGTTTTCTCCTAAAAATCACCATTTGTCACTAATTAGTGCAAAATAGTTGAAAAAAAATTCTTTGAGGTATACCATATGGGTATGACAACTAACCCATCGTTCTTTAAATCACCCTCAAAAGTCCTCAGGCACAAGCTATTCTGGGAAAATCTGAGGTGACCAGTGATTAAAGAATGTGTGCCTAGTCATCAAGGAGGATTCATTATGACTAAAATAAACGCTTCTGATGCCATGATTAAAGTTATTGAAGCTTGGGGAGTTACTAATATCTATGGCTTACCAGGTGGTTCCTTTGATTCTACTATGAACGCCCTACATCAGCGAAAAAATACCATTAATTACATCCAAGTGCGCCACGAAGAAGCTGGAGCTCTTGCTGCTGTTGGTGAGGCTAAGGTGACAGGACGTCTCGGAGTGACCTTTGGCTCTGCTGGACCTGGTGCTGTTCATCTGTTGAACGGTCTCTACGATGCCAAACACGATGGTGTGCCGATACTGGCATTGATTGGTCAAGTCCCAACCACCAATATGAACAAGTCATTTTTCCAAGAATTAAATGAAAACCCTATGTTTGAGGACGTCTCTGTTTATAATCGAACTGTTATGACAGCCCAACAGCTGCCTTACGTGGTCGATGAGGCCATCAGACAGGCTTATGCACACAAAGGCGTTGCCGTGGTTACCATTCCAAAAGACCTGGGCTGGCAAGAGATTGAAGATGATTATGTATCAACAGCCCCTCACTACCAAACCCCACTGTTGCCTGAACCTAGTGATGACCTAATTGATCAAGCGCTAGCTTTGCTTGAAGCTGCCAAAAAACCACTCATTTATATCGGTCTAGGGACTAAAGGTGCCCGAGAGGACATCATGGCCTTGGCTAGACAATTAAAAGCACCTGTCTTGAGCTCAGCTCCTGCTAAAGGCATAGTGCCAGATGATTTTGAACTTTACATGGGATCAGCTGGTCGTGTGTCTACCAAGCCTGGTGTGGAAATGCTCCAAGAAGCTGATACTATTATCACATTTGGTACTGACATGCCTTTCCAAGGCTTTTTCATCAAAGATGATGCGACCTATATTCAAGTTGATATTGATGGGACGAAATTTGGCAGACGCCATCGTGTTGATTTAGCCATTTTAGCTGATGCTAAAAAAACCATCAAAGCCTTGCTCGAAAAAGGGCGAGAACTACCTGAATCTGACTGGTATAACGTTGCTCTTTTAAACAAAAAGAACTGGGTCGAGTGGATGGCAAGTTTTGAAGACAAGGAACAAAGCCCACTGCGAGTGGAACCTGTTTTTAAAGCCATCAACGATATGGCTACCAAAGACGCCATCTTCCAGATTGATGTCGGCAATGTGACCATTGATGCTCTGAGGTACCTAAAAATGAATGACCAGCAAGCATTTACGACTAGTGGCTGGTATGCTACTATGGGCTATGCCTTGCCTGCCGCCATTGGTGCTCAAGCCCAGTACCCAAATCGTCAAGTGTGGTCAATCTCTGGAGATGGAGGCTGGACCATGAACATGCAAGACATTGCAACAGCTGTCAAATACCAAATGCCTATTATCAATATTATTTTAACTAATGACAGTTTAGGTTTCATTGAGGCAGAACAAGATGACATGCCACAACCCCATTCTGGTATTGACCTTATTGATGTGGATTTTGGACGAGCAGCAAGTGCTATGGGGGCAACTGGATTTGAAGTGCGTAACCTAGACGAGCTCAAAGAAGCTTTTGAACACGCTAAAACCGCCACTGGTCCTGTTGTGATTGATGTCAAAATTGCAAATGACAGACCCATCCCTGTAGAGCAACTACGACTTGACAATACACGGTACAGTCAAGAAGAGGTCGACGCCTTTGTCAATACCTATCAGGCTGATGGCTTAATCCCTTACTCAACACTCCTCAAACAAGTACAAACAAGAAACTAATTCCCCCTCTTAACACCTCAAAAACCAACCTGCAAAAACGTTGCTAGGTTGGTTTTTTGATTTATTTTTCTGAAACAAAGTGTTCTTTGATGGCGATGGCAATGGCTTTTGGGATGCCAATCGCGATAATATCGTCTACGGATGCTTCTTCGACAGCCTGAATCGTTTTAAAGTGTTTTAATAGTAATTGCTTGCGCTTAGGTCCCAAGCCTGAGATGGCATCAAATCGAGATGAAAATGACTGCTTGCTTCGCAACTGCCGGTGAAAAGTGATGGCAAAGCGATGCACCTCATCTTGTATCCGATGGAGGAGAAAAAATTCTTCGGAATTTCTAGGCAATTCCACAACGCTCAAAGGATTCCCAAAAAGCAACTCGTGTGTTTGGTGTTTATCATTTTTTTGTAGCCCTGCAACAGGAATACTGAGCCCCAGCTTATTTTCAATCACCTCACGCGCAACCTTGACCTGGCCTTGCCCTCCATCAACAATAATTAAGTCTGGCAACTGCAAGCCTTCATTTTTCACACGACTATAACGCCTGTAAATGACTTCTTTCATACTAGCATAGTCATCTGGCCCAACAACGGTTTTGATTTTAAACTTCCGATAATCTTTTTTACTTGGCTTGCCATCAATAAAGACAACCATAGCAGAAACTGGACTGGTGCCTTGGATGTTAGAGTTGTCAAAGGCTTCAATCCGAACAGGCTTAGCAATGCCTAGCAATTGTCCTAAATGTTCGATTGCACCAATGGTTTTGGTCATGTCTTTTTCCAAAAGGTCAAATTTTTGCTGCAGACTAACCCTCGCATTTTTAGTCGCTAGAGCCACCAGTTGTTTTTTCTCTCCACGTTGCGGTTTGATGATTTTAGTAGGAACAATGGCTTGGACCAACTCTTCGTCAATCTCAGAAGGAATGAAAACTTCTTTGGGGATAAAATGCCGTTTGTCATGATAAAACTGCCCCATATAGGTCAAAAAATCCTCTGATGCTTCATTGTAATAAGGAAACATATTAACGTCACGTTGGATGAGTTTTCCTTGGCGGATAAAAAAGACCTGCACACACATCCATCCTTTATCGACAAAGTAGCCAAAAATATCCCGGTCTTGCAAATCTTTACTCATCACCCTTTGTTTGGTGCGCATGGTCGCTATGCCAGAAATCAAGTCCCGATATTCTGCTGCGCGTTCAAACTCTAGCTCCTCAGAGGCAGCTTGCATCTTAGCACGTAACTCATCAATAATTCGGTCATCTTTGCCTTTTAAAAATTGCTTGACCCCGTCCACCAAACCGTCCCAGTAGGCTTTGTCCGTGTGACAAATGGTATGTGCATGGCATTGGCCTAAATGATAGTAAAAACAAACCTTGTTTGCTGGGTTCTTGCATTTTTTAAAGGGAAAAATGCGATCTAAGAGCTTTTTCACCTCTGTCGCTGTATAAGAATCTGGATAAGGACCAAAATACAGGCCATCATGCTTTTTGATTTGTCTTGTAATCAATAGGCGTGGAAACGGTTCGTTCGTAATTTTAATAAAGGGATAAGACTTGTCGTCTTTCAACTTGATATTGTACTTGGGCATGTTCTCTTGAATCAGATTAATCTCTAACAAGAGGGCTTCGGTGTTGGATTCCGTAACAATAAATTCAAAATCAGCAATCTCTGACACTAAAAGCTCTGTCTTAGTATCGTGGCTTCCCCTAAAGTAAGAACGCACCCGATTTCTGAGGTTTTTAGCCTTTCCCACATAAATAATGGTACCTGTTTTGTCTTTATGAAGGTAACAACCCGGGCTATCCGGGAGAAGTTCCAATTTGTGTTTGATTAGTTCATTCATGTTATCATTTTACCAAATTTTTATCTTTTTGCCCCAAAAGAGCTCTGCCTGTAGGTGAACGCTGTTGTAACAGCGTAAAAAAACAAACTAAAAGAGTTTTCTCTTTTAGTCTGTTAACAGTTATTTAGTGTTTAGGCAGATAAACCAGGTGTTCGTTGACAAAAGCTGTAAAGCCAAGTTCCCCTAGCTCACGGCCATAGCCTGAGTTTTTAATACCTCCAAAAGGCAGTTCAGGCAAACTCGTCCAACCTGAATTAATAAAGGACATCCCTGTCTCAATTTTGGCAGCAACTGCTTTTGCTCGCTCAATATCACTGCTAAAAACAGTTCCCCCCAGTCCATACTGCGAATCATTAGCCAAGGCAACCGCTTCGTCTTCATCTTTGACCTTGTAGACTGATGCGACTGGTCCAAAAATCTCCTGATGATAGATTGGGTTGTCTTTCTGAATATCTGTGAGGATAGTTGGCATAACAAAGTTTCCAGGATGGTCAATCAACTCATTGCCATAAATGGCATTTGCCCCATGATCTAGAGCCAGTTGAATCTGAGAGAGCACCTCTTTTTTTGCTGCTGCTGATGACAATGGGGCTAGGCTGGTTTCTGGATCCATTGGATCCCCCCATTTGGCTGATTTAAAAGTTTTGACAAGTAGGTCAATAAAACGGTCATAGACAGACTCCAAGACGATAAATCGTTTGGATGATGTACATACTTGACCTGCGTTATAGAGACGTGAATAAAAGAGGACGTTTTCTAAAGCATCCCAATCTGCATCGTCCAAAACGATAAAGGCATCATTACCACCTAATTCAAGGGTTGTTTTCTTGAGGTGTTTTCCTGCTTCTTGGGCAATGCTCGCCCCTCCTCGTTCAGAACCTGTCAAGCAAACGCCAGTAACCCGTCGGTCGGCAATAACTTGAGATACTTGATCATAAGATACAAAAAGATTGGTAAAAGCGCCTGCCTCTGCACTTGCTTCTAGGACTAATTCCTCAAAGCCTTTTGCAGAACGTGGACAGATTGAAGCATGTTTTAAAACCATGGGATTTCCAACAATAAAGTTAGGCGCAAACACACGCATGATTTGGTAGTAAGGGAAGTTCCATGGCTCAACAGCTAAAATCACGCCTGTTGATTGCTTGACATAATAGGCCTGTCCTGAGTTGGTTTCTAGAGGAACCGAAGCCAAAAACTCATCTGCCTTATCGGCATAATAGTTAGCTATCTTGGCGCAAAGTTCGATTTCGCCTTTGGCTTCCTTGAATAGCTTGCCCATATCCTTAGTCATATACTCTGCGTATTTGTCACGGTCGCGGCGTAAAATCGCTCCTATCTGGCGTAGTTGGGCTTTACGTTCCTCTAGGTGATCAGCTGCGCGCCATTTTTTATATAGCAAGTGACCTCTTTCTAGGGCCTCTTCTAGGGCTTGGTCACTCATGTTATCAAATTGATAAAGAACATCATTTGTGAAAGGGTATGTTGTTTGATATGCCATAAGATAATCTCCTTTTTGTATTACCTTTAGTCTAACAAAAAAAGAAACCGATTTCAAAAAATGGCTACGCCTTTTTGCCTGACTTTCCCATGGATAAACAGAGCACTTATCACTAGAGTGATTAGCGCTCGCTAGCATCTCGTAAACGATTGTATTTGGCTAAGAGTTCTTCTTTGTGATTGGTAACGTATCGGTAATCTTCTTTTAGAGTGGTGATGTCTTTGAGCGGCTTCATTTCAAGGTTCGACTGCGCATCGCGACGAATAGGACGATTGGTCGTTGATTTTGCAAAAGCGTTTTGCACCTCCAGAGACAGCATGTAATTGATAAAACGCTTGGCGTCTTTTTTGGCTTTGGAATGTTTGATAATGGCGACAGACGATGGCACAAAGACCGTTCCTTCTGTCGGATAGACAATTGAGATATTAGCGCCACTGCGCAGCAAGTTGACACTAGGGTCCTCATAAGTTAGTCCAACAACCATCTTTCCCGCAGCTACAGATTGATAAACCTCAGCTGAACTCGATGACTTGATGGCATTGATGTTGGCTAATAATTTCTTGACATAGGTCCAGGCAGAGGGATTGGTGTATCCTCCTTTTGCTAGTAAAATATTCGTCAACTGAGAAAAGGCACTAGAAGAGGTATTGGGGTCAGCAAAGGCAATTTTTCCCTTTAGTTCTGGCCTCAGCAAGTCATCATAGCTCGAGATAGGAATTGAACGAGCCAGTTCATTGTTAACAATTAACACGCTGCCATTAACCGTGTACGGCGTAGCCATATCGCTTGGGTGTACGTAATCTGAGATCACATAATCAACATTTTTTGAAACGTATGGCTCAAACAAATCCTTATGGGTTTCAAATTGCGTATAATTGCCACCAAAAAACACATCTGCCTCAAGAGGCTTTCTTTGGTGCTCCAAGCGGTCTATCAGCTGTCCTGTTCCTCCTTGGATAAGGCGAACCTTGATGCCATATTTTTCTTCAAAAGAGGGAATGGTCCTGGTCAAAATATTCTGGCTATTAGGACTCATCACGACCAGTTCCCGACGCCCAGACGCGTGATTAGAGTCCTTGTCTATCAAGAGATAATAAGTTCCTAAACTAGCAAAGCACAAGACAAGAAACACGATCACAAATACTCGTTTTTTCTTCACCCGCATCAGTCGTCTCCCCCTGCCTTAGGCAAGGTTTTCTCTTTAAATTCTTTGACCGTTAGACCCAAATACTTTTTAAACACCCTATCAAAATAACGATAATCGTATATTCCAACTGCTTCAGCTAACTGATAAACCAATATTTCTGGCTCTTCAAAGAGTAATTGAATGGCCTTATTAATTCGGTATTGGTTCATATAGTCGCTCAAGGTCATATTGAGGTGCTTTTTGGCAAGGTTGTACAAATAACTCTCGCTATAACCTAACTCGTGGGCTAGCTGGCCAATCATGATTTTTTCTTGGTAATGTTCATGTATCCATCGAAGCATTTCTTGAACAGCTTCTGGAAACTGGTCTGTCACCTGTGGCAGACTGAGATAGAGGTGTTCCTTGGCATCTTCTTGGGCATGGTGATTCGCTTTTAACCTCTTGATAATCGACTGCAAACACTCTAGTAGGGCTTGTTTTTCAACGGGTTTTGTTAAAAATTCGAGCACACCATAATGCAGAGCTGATCTGGCATTTGGAAAATCGGCGTAGCCAGATAAAATGATTTTGGCATAGGTCTGGTTTTTGGTTGCTTGAAACATGTCAAAAGCCGTCATAATTGGCATGTTTATATCTGTCAAGACGATATCAGGCTGGGTTTCTTGAATCAGTTGTGAACCTTCTTGACCGTCTTTGGCCTCACCAACTACGACAATGCCAAGCGACTCATAGTCCATACCATAGCGAAGCCATTTTCGAATGATGTGTTCGTCTTCTACAATTAACAATTTATACATCGCTTACTCCTTCACTTTATAGGTCAACAAAAAGGTTTCATCATCTTTTTGGAAAGACAAGTCAACTTCTGAAAACTGATACTTCAAGCGGCGATAAGAATTTACCAAGCCATGGTAAGAATCTTCTGAGGCTAATAATGCCCGAATCTCATTTTGCCGCTCAAGGCTAATGCCAGGACCATTATCAGCTACAGTAAAATAGATATCGCCTTGGTCTTGATAAATGCGCAACTGGATAAAAACGTCATGCCTGTACTGCAAGCCGTATTTTATCGCGTTTTCAATCAAGGGCAACAGACAGAGTTTGGGAACTTTTAGCTCATTCAAAGACTCTTCGACATCTATCTCGTAACGCAGCTCTTCAAACCTTACCTTATTAATCAAAAGGTAAGATTCGATAACCGCCAGGTCATCCTTCAGCGCCACAGCTTCTTGGGTGTTGCTTAGGCTATAACGCAAGAGTTTGGTTAGTTGAATGACAATCTTTTCTGTGATATTGGCATTGTAATGACTCGTGATTAAAATGGTTTCAAGAGTATTGTACAAAAAATGAGGATTGAACTGAGCTTCTAGCATTCGCTTTTCAAAGACCAATTTTTGCTTTTCTAATTCCAAGGTTTTATGGTGTAACTCTCTGAGACGCGAAAGCATGTGATTGATTTGGTCGGACAGGTATTGAAATTCATCTTGACTATCTAGCGCGATACTTGTTTTTTCTTGCCTTGAAATAGCGGACATGTCCAAGACCATTTGATTAATCGCCGCTGAATTTTTAGACGCGATTTTAGTGGCTAGGCTCTTGGACTGACGATTTAACATAACCAAAATCAGCAGCGAAGATAGCAATGAAAATAGCACAATCAGCCGAACAGGAACCAAAGGGCGATAAAGATACAGCACAATAGACGGGCTAAGCTGGCGCGTTCTCACAATAAAAGTTTTATTGTTTTTAAAAGTAAAATAATGGGTCAAGTCACGACTGACGACCTTGTTTAAACTCGACGAAATAAAATCCCTACTCGTAAAGGCAAAGGTATTATCAAAATGATCTGCGATGATTACATCAGAATCAATATTATCAGATGGTTGCAAAAAATCCTTACCATTGACTAAAACAAGCGAGTAACCCATAATATGCCCGTTGGCTAAAATGGGTTTCATCAGAGCCAAATAATGGGTCTCATCATTATCCATCACTAGCTTCACCAAGTTATTTTGAGAAGACTTGGCTTTTTTGATGAGTTCGCTAACATAAACCGATTGGTCAAAAAAATTGCCCAAGTGTTGATTGCTAGCAAATAAAAGATGACTGTCAGGTGCAAACACCAACAGTTCGGATTGACTTTGAGTGGTATTTCTAAGATGGTAATAGTGTTTACTAAGATCTGCCGGACTCAACTCTTTGGTGATAAAACGAGTCAAGCTATTGGCATTGAGCTCTGCTAAAAGGGTCTCGTTTTTTTCTCTTAGCTCATGGTAACTGTTTTCGGCTCTTTTGAGGTCATGATAAAGGCCAATGTGTTGGGGAGCTAGTGAAAAAATCACAAAAAGACCTATCAGTAACACTGATAAAATCAAGGATTGATTTGAAAAGTGGTGTGAAATGTCATCTTGTAGCCGTTTTTTAAACCGTTCTTCCATCATGTCGCCTTTCACCTTAGTCTTTTTATTATAGCAGATAGACTTCCCTAATTGGTAATCTTACCTTAATTGTCTAACATAAGAACAAAAAAAGATAGGTAACACAAGTCTTGCTCATCTTACCTATCTGTCATATCAATAAGGATTAACAAATTCCTAGTAATCCTAGAACGATTCCTAGAGCCATAATGCCAAACATAATCCAGTTAATGTTAACTTTTTTACGTAATAGCCAGAAAGCTGTCATTGTCACCAAGAGAGGAACAATACCGATAAATAATTGGTCCAAATAATCTTGAATAGAGGCTGCTTCTTTGGCACCTTTTGCAGCAACGGTTAAAATCGTTTTGAACTTAACGTTTGATGCCGTCATAGAACCAACCATCATCAATCCGAGCATGCTTGACGTTTTCGTAACAATCTTAATCCCGCCAGATTCATACAATTTCTTGATAAAACCAGCACCTACTGAATACCCACCATACAAGCTATAGTAATGGATAATAAAAGCTGGGATGTTATATAGGAGCAAGAAGATTACTGCTCCCATAGCAGATCCCGTGCTTGCAAGAGAAATACCAATTCCTGCTGCGATAACACGAAGAATTCCCCAGAAAAACGAATCACCAACCCCAGAGATAGGACCCATTAAAGACGCTTTAACAGCGGTAATCGCACTAGCATCAAAGGTTGGGTCTTCACTGTTTTTCTTTTCCATAGAAGCTACCAAGCCCATGATAAAGTTATTGATATGCATCGTTGCGTTAAACCAAGTGGTGTGTCTCACAAGAGCATCTGCTTTATCCTTATCAGTCTTGTAGAAATGGTTAATCACAGGTAACAAGGTATAGATGACCCCAACCGCATGGTATTGAGTAGCACCTGTACGGCTAGCATTCATCGTCCATGAACGCCAAAAGACAGAGCGCAACATTTTTCTTTCTTCTTTAGTCAAATTTTGTTGAGATTTCATGCGAAGAAATCCTCCTCTTCTGATTCTTTAGAGTCAAATGTGTTTTGGCTACTAATAACGCCCTTGGTCATGGCATCCATTTCCAAGTCTCTTTGAGAACTAATCACACAAATCACCGCACCTAACGCAGCAACGGCTACCGCTGGTAATTTCAAATAGGCTGTCAAAACAAATCCTAATAAGAAGAAAACTGCTAATTTATTAGTCCACAAGAGTTTCATCAACATGGCAAAACCAACTGCCGGCAACAAGCCTCCTGCTGCACTCAAACCATTCATAAGATTTTGCGGAATATTCTCAACGAAAATGTTAACTGGTCCACTTCCTACCAAAATACCGATAAAGGAAATCGATGCAATAATCAGGTAGTAGACAATCCAAGTACCATAATGAAGAAGAACCAACTGCCCTTGCTTGTTTTCTGCTGCTGCTTTGTCTACCCATGGGGCAAAGATGTTCATAAACACGTTTTTCAAGAACATTACAACAAAAGCTGCCAACATCCCAATCGGAACAGCTAAGGTCATCGCTGCCTTTTGGTCAATATTAGAAATAATGGTAAAGGTTGTTGCCATCGCTGTTGCTGTAACAGGCTCTGCAGCAATCACACCACCGATATTAACATTCCCTAAGAAAAGCGCTTCTAGAGACGCTCCCATTAGGATGCCGACTTTCATGTCTCCCAGTAATAGGCCTGTAACCAGTCCAACCACGAGTGGCCGTTCCATCATACTCTGACCTGTTAAATAATTTCCCCCAAAACAAATCAATACAGCTAGGGCTGCCATTGTTGCTGGTACTAACATAATTGATTACCTCTCTTTATTTGACTAGTTGGCTCAAGCTAACTTTAGTGTTTGATGGCAAAACTTGGTTAAAGACGTCCAAATCTGGCAAAGCTGCTAGGGCTTTAGCGGCTTCGAGTTCCGTTGGATTTAACAACAAGCTTGATGCTAATTTCACTTTGCTTGCTGGGTCTGATTTGTCAAAACGACCAACATTAGCCACGTTAACCGCTTCCAAATCTTTCACTTCTTGAGCAATCTTGTAAGCGTCAGTGACAGAGTTAACAATAACAAAAATGCGTTTGTCTACTGCGCGTGGGTCATTGAATAAAGCAATTGAATCCTCAACAGAGCGAATCAATAATTTCATGCCATTTGGCACAGCCATTTTCAAAGTCATTTGGGTAATTTCATTGTTGGCTGCCTCATCATTCGCCACAACTAGCAAAGGCGCATTCAACTCCTTTGTCCAAACAACAGCAACCTGACCATGAATAAGACGGTCGTCAACGCGAATTTGTGTAATCATGTGTTTCCTCCTATTTAATTAAAAAAGTCATCATCTGTGGTATCATCCACTGCTAATGCAACCATTTGAACTTGTGACTCTGCAATAACTGTAGCTATTTCTTCTTTTGTGATTGCTTCGTCTGGCTTTAAAAACATGAGTGATAACAGAGTGGCTAAGTTACTATTAGAGATTAAGAAAATATTATCTTTTCCACTGTTCATAACAGCTGTGACCACTTTTTGGTTAACACTACCACCCAATAAATCTGTAAAAATAAGGGCTTGCTCGTCATCCTCGACACCTGCGATAAAGCTTGTAAGCTGCTCTGTGTAATCACTGTCATCAATATAGGCATCAATGGTTTGAATTTCTTCGCCCATGCCTGTCAAAATGTCAATAGAGCTTTTTAGCCCACTTGCCAATTTACCATGACTACCAATTAAAAATTTTCGTTTCATGATTTCCTCCAACCTAATTCAACTATGCTTTGAACAAAGTAGTTTCGTTGTCCTGCCTTAGCGGACCTTACATAGATATTCTATCAAATGAAAACGTTTTTAAAATGGATTATTCTACTCAATGTGTAGACAATTCTACACAAAAATCCTCCTCCATCTCTCACGACACCTAAAAACACCACCCAGAAATGACATTCTGAATGGTGTAACGTCTGATTACTATTATAAGATATGAAGTACTGCTTGCATAAGGAGGCTAACCATCGCAATGGCAATCCAACAAAGACCTCCCAACAGCAGGGCTTTTCCCCCTGTTTTAATCAGCTTTAGCAAATCGGTGTGAAGCCCTATCGCCACCATAGCCATGACGATGAAGAATTTTGATACCATTTTGAAAAACTGAAATACCGCCAAAGGCATGCCTAACGAACTCATCAAAGTCGTCACTAGAGATGCCACAAGAAAAAAGAGAATAAATGTTGGAAATGCCTTGGTCAAGCGAAAAGAGGCCTGCCCTTTTTGCTCTTTTTTGGTTTGGTAAAAAGATAGTACCAGCGTAATCGGAATAATGGCCAATGTTCTAGTCAGTTTGACAATAGTTGCGCCATCTAGTGTGTTGGAGTGGTGAATGGCATCCCATGCTGCTGCAGTTGCTATCACAGATGAGGTGTCATTTACTGCTGTTCCGGCAAACAAGGCAAAGCCCTGATTAGATAATCCGATGACTTGTCCCAAGGTTGGAAATAGCAAGGCCGCCAAGATGTTAAAGAGGAAAATCACTGAGATAGCCTTAGCAATCTCATCATCTTTAGCGCCAATCACTGGTGCCGTTGCCGCAATCGCAGAACCTCCACAAATAGACGAACCAACACCTACTAGGGTTGCCGTATTGGTATCTAGCTTTAGTAATTTTTGACATCCAAAAGCCACCAAAAGAGCTGTTATAATCGTCGCAAGAATAATGGGTAAGGATTGTATCCCGACATCCATTACCTCTGCCACATTCAAGCCAAAGCCCAAAAGCACCACAGCTGCCTGTAGGACATATTTTGAGGTAAAGGCAACGCCTGATTTGGTCTTGGCATGAGGGGGATAAACCATAGCCACTAACATCCCAATAAGAATGGCAAAGACAGGTCCTCCAATAAGAGGCCACAAATGCCCAAAATACCAAGACGGCAGGGCTAACAAGAGGCAAAGAAATACTCCAGGTAACAGATTGCGATTGATTGACATAGCAAACTCCTTTCCAATTTTTTATTATAGCCCTTTTCAGCAAGAATGTAAAATCAGCTTTGGCAATGCTAAAAACCTCAAGCTGGGCTTAAGGTTTTTTAAAGGATTTTGGTGATTTGAGAACATGCGAAACCGCAGATAGCATCTTTTCAGATACCTGACGCTTGCGATAACCTGTATAGGTGCCTATTAGCTTTCGCATTGATGTGATCATGAGGGCTTTTTTACGGTGGTCAATGGAGTGCAGGGAATAAATAGCGCGAAAAATCGTTCCCATCGCTTTTTCATCAAAAGTAAAGGCATTAAGACTCGTAATCCCTGAAGCAATCAAGGTGTCAAAAAAAGCATCTCCGATTAACTTTAATTCACTTTTTGAAAGGTCTCTCGTCCAATCTCTAAAAGCCACTTCCAGGTGTTGACTGAGTGCAGAGCGTTCTGCCACCGTCTCAAATGTCCCTCCCAAATCAACCAGCCAATTACAGATTTTATGTTGTAACAGACCGTAGGACAGACTGCGAACAATGGTAACCGGCACATCATAATACAGCATGACACCAACCACTGACTCATGTGGTTGTATGACCGTTAGTTTCTCACGGATAGCCCTGTAACCCGGATGGTTCAACTGACTTTGAGGCAATCCAGGTGCATCAAAAAGATAAAGGCGCTTGATAAAGGATTGACCATAAGGTGATAAGAAGCTACTAGCATATAGGGCTAAATTACCTCCCTTAGAGTGACCACTAATCGTCACATCACAATTTGGGTGCTCTTTTTGAAAGGTTTTGAGGTAGGCAATAGCTGAGCGATGAGCAGGCACTTCTCTCATATAGGTTAGTTTAAAGTCCTCTTTCCAACCAATCAAACTATCATCTGTGCCCCGAAAAACAATCTGAACGTGATTAATCGTATCAATCGTAAACACCATTGCGGCAAATTGCTTTTCAAACTCCACATTGATGTCATTAACATAGTTTGACAAGGATAAATCAGCAAAGCGCTTAGACTGAGACACCGCTAAAAACAAAGCCAGTCTTTCTTTTGTGATTAAGAAATTATAAACGGGTTTGCCAAATGCATCTTGATTGCCACGAATCAGATTTGCTAATGTCATGTCCGACAAACGATACGACGCTTGTCCAATCAAGCCATCAAAAGGCAAGTAGCCAATTTCATTGATAACAGCAATATCTAGCTCATTCAGCGCAAGCTTTGTAAAGCTTGTCTCTTGGTTGTGTGTGACATAATCTACCAATGTTGCCAACTATGGACCTTCTTTCTGGTGAGGATTCTCACATGATTTCAATAATGATCAGGCGTCAAACAGACTTAGCCACTGACCATAACCTTCTTTTTCCATGTCTTCATAGGGAATAAAGCGAAGAGCAGCCGAATTAATGCAATAGCGCAGTCCTCCAGCTTCTTTAGGACCATCATTGAAGACATGGCCTAAGTGAGAGCCAGCCTCGCGACTTTTTATTTCAATGCGACGCATCCCATGGGATGAGTCATCATGATTGGTAACCCTTCGGTGATCAACTGGTTTTGAAAAGGCAGGCCAGCCACAGCCAGAGTTGAATTTGTCAAGAGATGAAAAGAGAACCTCTCCACTAACCACATCCACGTAGATCCCCTTATCAAAAAAGTCGTCATACTGACCCGTAAAAGCACGTTCTGTTGCAGCGTGTTGGGTTACCTCGTAGGACAAGTCACCAATTCGTTTTTTTAGTTCTTCTTGTGTTTCCATAGCGTCTCCTTTTTGACTTTCTTAGTGCCTTTATTGTACCAAAAAAGACAATCTTTTGCGCAATAAGGCACATCCTTGTTTTAAGTGATGGGTCAATCAGCGAAGCTTAACTAGCAAAAAAGCCAGATGATTATCTGGCTTTTTGATCTGATAAAAATTACTTTTTGCTATCGTCATCCATAGATAAAACACTCAAGAAAGCTTCTTGTGGCACTTCTACAGAACCGATTGATTTCATGCGTTTTTTACCAGCTTTTTGTTTTTCAAGCAACTTACGCTTACGAGACACGTCACCACCATAACATTTCGCCAGAACGTTTTTCCGCAAAGCTTTGATGTCTGAACGTGCAACAATTTTTTGACCAATAGCCGCCTGAATCGGCACTTCAAATTGCTGGCGCGGGATAATTTTCTTTAGTTTTTCAACAATGATTTTACCACGCTCATAGGCAAACTCTTTGTGAACAATAAAGCTAAGCGCATCTACCTTATCTCCATTCAGCAAAATATCCATCTTAACCAACTGAGATTTGCGGTATTCAGCAACCTCATAATCAAAGCTAGCATAGCCTCGAGTAGAAGATTTTAGCTTATCAAAGAAATCAAACACGATCTCAGCTAATGGAATGTGATAAATAACATTGACACGATTGTCGTCAATGTAATCCATCGTCACGAAGTCACCACGCTTACGCTGTGCAAGCTCCATTACGGAGCCGACAAACTCTTGTGGCACCATGATTTGAGCTTTAACATAAGGTTCTTCAATGTTATCGACCTTGGTTGGGTCTGGAAACTCAGATGGGTTAGAAACGGCATGGCTCTCACCGTCTGTTGTGTTCACATGATAGACCACTGATGGTGCTGTCATGATTAAGTCAATATTAAATTCTCGCTCCAAGCGCTCTTGGATAACATCCATGTGCAACAAGCCGAGAAAACCACATCGAAAACCAAATCCCAAAGCCTGAGACGTCTCAGGCTCAAATTGAAGACTCGCATCATTTAATTGTAGTTTTTCAAGGGCTTCGCGCAAATCATTGTATTTGTTGGACTCAATCGGATAAATCCCTGCAAAAACCATAGGATTCATCTGCTTGTAGCCATCGAGTGCTTCTGGTGCTGGATTATTAGCCAAGGTAACGGTATCTCCGACACGAGTATCAGCCACTGTTTTAATCGAAGCTGCAATATAACCAACATCTCCAGTCGCCAAGAAAGCTCTTCCGACTGTTTTAGGGGTGAAAATACCAACTTCTGTCACGTCAAATGTTTTGCCATTTGACATCATCTGAATCGTATCTCCTGGTTTCACAATGCCATTGATGATACGCACTTGCAAAATTACACCACGGTAGGCATCATAGGCTGAGTCGAAAATCAAAGCCTGTAAAGGAGCATCCACATCTCCTGAAGGAGCCGGCACTTTTTCGACAATTTGCTCTAGTATTTCTTCAATTCCAATACCTGCTTTTGCAGAAGCAAGAACAGCCTCAGACGCATCTAAACCAATCACGTCTTCAATTTCCTGACGAACCCTTTCAGGGTCTGCTGCTGGCAAATCGATTTTATTGATTACTGGTAAGATTTCTAAATCGTTATCCAAAGCGAGGTAAACATTAGCAAGCGTTTGAGCCTCAATCCCCTGAGCGGCATCAACCACTAAAATAGCACCCTCACACGCTGCAAGTGAGCGAGACACCTCATAGGTAAAGTCAACGTGCCCTGGTGTATCGATAAGATGCAAAATATAGGTTTCACCATCTTTAGCGGTGTAATTCAACTCAATCGCATTTAATTTGATGGTAATACCACGTTCACGCTCCAAATCCATAGAATCTAGAAGTTGGGCCTGCATTTCACGCATGGAGACGGTTTCTGTTTTTTCCAAAATCCGGTCAGCAAGCGTTGATTTTCCGTGGTCAATATGGGCAATAATGGAGAAATTACGTATCTTCTCCTGACGTTTTTTTAATTCTTGACTGTTCATTCTTTTTTCCTATACATTTAGTCTTTACATAATATTATATCAAAAAAGATAAGCCTTTGCCTATCTTTTCGTTTAGACGGATTTCGTCAAAGCAGTTGCTGGTTTAAAGTGAATTGCCAAACCAAATCGCTATCTCACGATTAGCAGACTCTACAGAGTCTGACCCGTGAACAACATTTTGAATACTGCTTTTTTCATCAGGTGCTTGTGCAAAATCTCCACGAATTGTCCCTGGAGCAGCATCCTGAGGATGCGTCTGACCCATCATCATACGCCAAGACGACACTACTTTATTTCCTGAGAGAATGCCCACAAGAACTGGACCACTCGTCATATAAGATTCTAGCTGAGGGTAAAACGATTCATTGACCAAGGATTCATAATGACGAGCCAATAAGTCTGGACTCGCTTGGCGCAATTCTAACTTATCAAACGTAAAACCACGACGTTCAATACGTTGCAACACTTCACCAATCAATCCACGTTTAACCCCATCAGGTTTTATCATAAAAAATGTCTGTTCCATTTGTCACCTCCAACGTACCTACTATTATAACACGAGAACTAAGGAATAGAAATATAAAGATGACAACGGACACCAAGCTATCCAACACATAATAACATCTTCGTTCTTACGGAAATAAAACTGTTAAAACATATAAAAAAGAGGGTGAAACCCTCAGTTTTGAACCATCAAAGATAAAACAGCTCTAAAACCCCTCCTTTTCAATTTATTTAAATAAAAATTTGGAACCATTCAAAACAACACAGCTCTAAAACTACATAGCTTGCATCTTTAAAAACTACCATGTTTTGGAACCATTCAAAACAACACAGCTCTAAAACCGCCGAATCTAAATAAGTCATTAATGGCGTTTTGGAACCATTCAAA
>NZ_LHQM01000030.1 GCF_001302265.1 Streptococcus phocae
CGGCTTTATTTCACAAGAAAATGGAGACGACGTGTTCGCCCATTTCTCAGCAATTCAGACTGATGGTTTTAAATCATTAGATGATGGCCAAAAAGTTAGTTTTGATATTGAGCAAGGTCAACGTGGCCTTCAAGCGACAAATATTACTAAAAACGCCTAATATTAAAAACCCTAAAGGTTAGACTAAAAATCTAATCTTTTGGGTTTTTTTGTATGAAATTATGTTACAATAGAATAGTTGTTTGGCAACCCTTGATGCTTAGTTCCCTTTCATCAAGCATATTACACACGTAGCAAGGTTAAGTCCTTGTTTTGACGTTAAAGGAGAAAACATGAAACATTTTACTGTCCGTGACTACGTTCACATTGCTTTGGTAGCTGCTTTATATGTGGTGCTAACCATTACCCCACCTCTGAACGCCATTTCTTATGGAATGTATCAATTTAGGGTTTCTGAAATGATGAATTTTTTGGCATTTTATAACAAAAAATATATTATTGCAGTGACTCTAGGGTGTATGATAGCTAACTTTTACAGTTTTGGCTTGATTGATGTCTTTGTTGGTGGTGGTTCAACCTTTATTTTTGTGACCTTAGGAGTATTTTTATTTCAAAAATACCACAAAGACTATCTGTTTAACGGACTCTTAAATAAGGCTTTTGTTTACTTTTCATTATTTTTTGCAACCTCTATGATTACTGTTGCTATAGAGTTGACATTTTTTGGAGCTCCTTTCTTTTTAACCTGGTTTACCACGGCTATAGGAGAGCTGGCATCGCTCTTGATTGGTTCGGTGATTATCGACAAATTATCTAAACGCCTTAATCTAAATCAATAACCATTTAAATACCAAGCCTCCCTTAGGGGAGGCTTTTTAGTTTGTCTACTGTGCTGTTTGTCGTGTGATAAAAAAATCCTTAACTAGGATGTATCTTTTGATTCTTATTTCTAGTCATTCGCCTATTTTCTGTCTTTTATGATAAAATAAAGGTATGGAAAAACGAATAAGAGAATTGACAGATTTATTAAATCGTTATCGTCAAGAGTACTATACTAATGATGCGCCATCTGTTTCAGATAGCCACTATGACAGCCTATATCAGGAACTTTTAGCATTAGAAAAAGCATATCCTAATGCTGTTTTGCCCAATAGCCCTACCCTTGAAGTGGGTGGTAAGCTATTAGAAGGTTTTGAAAAATATCGACACCAGTATCCGTTGTTTAGTTTACAGGATGCTTTTTCACGTGAAGATTTACTGTTGTTTGACAAACGGGTGAAAACAGAATTTCCAGCTGCTCAGTATATTGCCGAATTAAAAATAGATGGGCTTTCCATTTCCTTAGTTTATGAATCTGGCAAACTCAAGGTCGGTGCCACGCGTGGCGATGGTAGTACGGGTGAAAACATTACAGAAAATCTCAAAAACGTAGCAGATATCCCAAAATGCTTAGCAAAAGAGCTTTCCTTAACGATTCGTGGGGAAGCTTATATGCCTCGTTTGGCTTTTCAAACCATTAATGAGGAGCGTCACGAAAATGGGCAAACTGAGTTTGCTAATCCACGAAATGCCGCTGCAGGAACTTTAAGGCAATTGGACACAAGAGTTGTTGCCAAGCGTCAGCTTGCGACCTTCCTATATCAAACTGTTGATTCACCTGATCAGACGACTCAAGCAGAGGTGCTTGAGCATTTGGCTGATTTGGGATTTTCGGTTAATAGCAACTATATCGTTAGTTCCTCAATGGCTGAGATTTGGGACTTTATCCAAGAAATCGAAACTGTTCGAGACCAATTGCCTTATGATATTGACGGTATAGTTGTCAAGGTCAACCATCTCGCTATGCAAGAAGAGCTTGGTTTTACAGTTAAAGCACCGCGATGGGCAATTGCCTACAAATTTCCAGCTGAAGAAAAAGAAGCGGAGCTTTTATCAGTCGACTGGACTGTCGGACGGACAGGTGTTGTGACCCCAACCGCTAATTTAACGCCTATTCAATTAGCAGGAACAACCGTTAGCCGTGCAACCTTGCACAATGTGGACTATATTACGGAAAAGGACATCCGTATTGGAGATACTGTTGTTGTCTATAAGGCAGGGGATATTATTCCTGCTGTGTTGAGAGTTGTTCATACGAAAAGGCATCAGCAAGCACCGATGCCGATTCCAAGTGTTTGTCCTTCTTGCCAGAGTGATTTGGTGCATTTTGAAGATGAGGTGGCTTTGCGCTGCATTAATCCCCTGTGCCCAAGTTTGATGCAACGTGGCTTAGAACACTTTGCTAGTCGAAATGCGATGAACATTGCAGGTCTAGGACCGGCTATGGTTGGTAAGTTATTTGCTGCTGGTTTAGTCCATGATGTTGCTGATATTTATAGCCTGTCACCAGCAGAATTAGTCCTATTAGATGGGGTTAAGGAAAAATCTGCTGAAAAGTTAGTGACAGCTATCGAAAATTCTAAGACAAAATCGGCAGATAAATTACTGTTTGGGCTAGGCATTCGTCATGTTGGTGCTAAAGCCAGTCGTCTGATTTTAGAGACGTTTGGCGATATCGAAGCCCTTTTAAATGTCACAGAAGCCCAGGTGGCACAAATTGATGGCCTCGGAAAAGTTATTGCGGCATCTTTAGTGCGTTATTTTCAACAAGAACAAGCTGCAAAACTGATCTCTGAATTAAAAGAGGCTGGCGTTAATTTGAGCTATCTAGGTCATCGGACGGATAGCACAGCGGCTTTATTTGGCTTAACCGTTGTCCTGACTGGGAAGTTATCACAAATGACTCGAAACGAAGCCAAAGCAAAGCTTGAACAACTGGGGGCAAAGGTCACTAACAGCGTCTCGAAAAAAACGGACTTGCTGGTGGCAGGAACAGAGGCAGGCTCTAAGCTTGATAAGGCGCAACAACTAGGTATTAGGATTGAAAACGAGGATTGGTTACGCAACCAATAAAGGTGAGGTGAAAAGATGAAGAAGCAAATGAGAGCACGTCTCATTTATAACCCAACTTCAGGGCAGGAAATCATTAAAAAAAATGTTGCCGAAGTTTTGGATATTTTGGAAGGGTTTGGCTATGAAACGTCAGCCTTTCAAACCACAGCGGCTCCCAACTCGGCTCTCAATGAGGCGAAGAGGGCAGCGCAAGCCGGTTTTGATTTACTTGTGGCTGCTGGTGGTGATGGGACGATTAATGAAGTTGTCAACGGCATTGCACCACTGGAACATCGACCTAAAATGGCTATTATTCCCACAGGAACAACCAATGATTTTGCCAGAGCTTTGAAAATCCCCCGTGGAAACCCAATCAAAGCGGCTAAATTAATTGGAAAAAATCAAACCATTCAGATGGACATTGGTCGTGCCAAGGGCGATACCTATTTTATCAATATTGCGGCAGCGGGAAGTTTGACGGAGTTGACCTATAGCGTGCCTAGCCAGTTGAAAACCATGTTTGGTTATTTGGCTTATTTGGCAAAAGGAGTTGAACTCTTGCCGCGCGTGCGTAAGGTACCAGTTAAAATTACTCATGATCATGGGGTTTTTGAAGGTGAAGCATCGATGATTTTTGCTGCGATAACTAACTCGGTTGGTGGGTTTGAGATGATAGCTCCAGATGCCAAATTAGATGATGGGATGTTTACCTTGATTGTGGTAAAAACAGCCAACTTATTTGAAGTGGTGCATTTGCTGCGTTTAATTATTGATGGCGGAAAGCATGTCACGGACCGTCGTGTTGAATACATTAAAACGAGTAAAATCACTATCGAGCCTCTATCTGATAAGCGCATGATGATTAATCTAGATGGGGAATACGGGGGCGATGCGCCGATTACTTTAGAAAACTTTAAAAACCACATTACCTTTTTTGCAGATACGGATCTGATTTCAGACGATGCTCTTGTCGTTGATCAAGAAGAATTAGCTATTGGTGAAATGGTTAAGAAATTTGCCCACGAGGTAAAAGATTTAGAACAGGAAATGGAGAAATAAATCAAGCCATGGATAATGCTGTTATCATCCATTACCACACGCGTCAGGAAAACTATTTTAACCTTAGTTTATGGCAGTGGCAAGATGGAAAGTTAGGAAAAGATGCTTATTTTTCGCGGTTTGATAGTTTTGGAGCAGTAGCTCATCTTGTCTATCCAGCCCCTTATTTTTTAGGGCATGCATATGTCATTATCAAGGACCAGTCATGGAATCATCAGACGGTTGATTATCGCATTGAGCGTGATTATGGTTTGTCCAAAGTAGAAGTTTGGCTTGTTGATGGTGATGATACGGTTTACTACTCACGACAAGCAGCGGTTTCTAGTCCCTATTATTCACGTTGCGTGCCGCACGCTTTTGATCTTGCGATTAATAGCAAGGCTTTTGATAAACGGTGGGGATTTTCAGGTTGGCTGGGATGTCGATACCATATTGACCATACGACTTTTCGCTTGTGGGCTCCGACAGCTGAGCGTGTGGAGTTGGTGCTATACCATTCAACAGATGATCGTGCCAGTGTTTCGCAGGTTATTCCCATGCAAAGAGGGAGTGACCATAATCCAGATGACCATGCGGTCAACACGCACGGGGTTTGGGAGCTAGAGCTTAGTGGTGATTATAATTACCAAGCTTATCGCTACCGAGTGTATTACCGCAAACGAACATTTAGAGACACACGTGATCCCTATGCTACTGCAACGACAGCTAACGGACGACGTTCTATCGTTATTGATCCCAAAGCATTGATTCCTGAAGGGTTCTCAGTCAGACAAGGGAAAGAGGCTACTTGGCGCCTGGACAATCCAAATCAAGCGGTCATTTACGAAATGCATGTTCGTGATTTTTCAAAATCACCAACTTCAGGTGTTTCAGAAGCTAATCGTGGTAAGTTTAAGGGCTTGTTTGAGAAAGGGACTCGTAATTCTTTTGGTGATAAGACCTGCTTTGACTACGTTACCTCTCTTGGGGTGACTCATATTCAGCTACAACCCATTTTTGATCATCATCAAACCCTTGATGATAAGGGGGATTATGCGTACAACTGGGGCTATGACCCCGAAAATTATAATGTTCCTGACGCTAGTTTCACGAGTAATCCTCATGAGCCTGCAACTCGTATCTTAGAGTTGAAAGAAGCGATTCAAGCCTACCATGATGCAGGCATTAGCGTGATTATGGACGTTGTGTATAATCATACCTATTCTTCGCGGGATTCGGCCTTTCAATTAGCGGTGCCTGATTATTATTATCGGATGAATCCAAACGGTTCTTTTCAAAATGGTTCAGGCTGTGGTAACGAAACAGCCAGCGAGAAAGAAATGTATCGCAAATACATGATTGACTCAATCCTGTATTGGACAAAAATGTTTAATATTGATGGTTTCCGATTTGATTTAATGGGACTTCATGATATTGAAACTATGAGGATGATCCGACAAGAATTAGACAAAATCGATCCAAGGATTCTCATGTACGGAGAAGGTTGGGACATGGGTATTGGGTTAGCACCAGACCAAAAAGCCAAAAAAGAAAATGCGAGTCAACTACCGGGGATTGGTTTTTTCAATGATGATCAGCGCAATGCCATAAAAGGTGCTGAAGTGTATGGTCATTTTAAAAAAGGCTTTGTGTCTGGTGCCTCTACAGAAGATTTAGTTGCTAAGGCGATTCTTGGTAGCGATGAGCTAAATGGTTACTTAACTCCGAGTCAAGTTGTTAACTACGTCGAAGCACATGATAATTACAATCTAAATGATCTGTTTTGGGCTTTGAACCCTGATGACACAAAAGCTGTGCATACTAAGCGTGTTCAGCTAGCCTCTGCCATGAATATCCTCATGCAAGGGATTTGTTTTATGCAGATTGGTCAAGAATTTTTACGCACCAAACTTTATCCAACAGGAGCTAACAAGGTGCTGACAGATGACGATAAGCACCGTGCGATGAATTCTTACAATGCTCCAGACGAAGTGAATCAGGTTGATTGGCGAAAGGTCAGCTTGGAGCGTGAGACAGTGGCGTTTGTCAAGGCTTTGATTTTCTTGAAAACGAAAACCCCGCTCTTTTCATATCAGACTTTCGAAGACATTAGAAAGCATGTCTACATTGAAAAAGCTGATTACAATACAGGCTTTATTAGCTTTACCGTAACAGATAAAAGAAAATACCGAGTGATTTTCACTATTTTTGGGAACCGCTTGCAATACCTTGAAAATAATGCTATAATTGAGACAAATGACAAGCGTTTTCAAAAAAGTGAGTTAATCATGAATAATTTGACAGCGATGATCCTTGACATCACGGAATAACCTGAGAAATCTCAGGTTATTTTTTGTTTTTTTAAGGGTTATATTCTTTGTTATTAAAAGCAAGAAAGGGTGATGGGATGGATAATGACTTAGCATTGTATACATTTGGGACAGGCGAAAACAGCCACATGCAAGATTATTTTGGGGTACATCGCGTAGAGCATGACGGTAGACCGAGCTATGTTTTCAGAGTCTGGGCCCCCAATGCCGAAGCCGTTAGTGTGATTGGTGACTTTACAAATTGGACACAAAGCCCAATACCAATGCAAAAAAACAGTGCAGGTGTTTGGGAGACAGTTACGCCATTAGCTAAAGAGGGAGACCTTTATAAATATTTGGTTAAGCGTCAGGGAGGTCATGTGGTTGAAAAAATTGACCCTGTTGCTTTCTTGTTTGAAGCAAGGCCAGGTACCGCTGCCGTTGTAAAGACCTTACCATCTAAAAAATGGCGTGATGGCCTTTGGATGGGACGTCGAAAGCGGTTTGGGTTTAAGAAAAGACCTGTCAATATCTATGAAGTGCATGCCAATTCGTGGAAAAAAGATGAACAAGGCAATCCCTATGATTTTAACCGCTTAAAAGAAGAACTGATTCCTTATTTGAAACAAATGCATTATACCCATGTAGAATTTATGCCTTTAATGGCTCATCCTCTAGGTCAGAGTTGGGGCTACCAAGTGATGGGATATTTTGCTTTTGAGTCTACCTTTGGGACGCCCGAAGCCTTTCAAGACTTTGTTGAGGCATGCCATCTGAATAATATAGGGGTGCTGATTGATTGGGTGCCTGGTCACTTTACTCAAAACGATGATGCATTAGCCTATTTTGATGGGACTGCAACTTATGAATATCAAGACCATCATAGAGCGCATAATTATGGCTGGGGAGCACTTAATTTTGATTTAGGAAAAACACAGGTACACTCTTTTTTAATTTCCAGTGCTCTTTTTTGGATAGAGACGTATCACGTCGATGGCATCAGAGTGGATGCCGTTAGCAATATGTTGTATTTAGACTACGATCAAGGTCCTTGGACACCAAATAAACACGGTGGCAACGAAAACCTAGAAGGCATTGCATTTTTACAAAAGCTAACGAGTACTCTCAAAAGTTACCATCCAGATGTGATGCTCATAGCTGAAGAAGCAACCTCAGCTATTCCAATTACTAGTCCTGTTACAGAAGGTGGTTTGGGCTTTGACTTTAAGTGGAACATGGGATGGATGAATGATATTCTAAGATTTTATGCAGAAGACCCTTACTATCGAAAATATCAGTTTCATTTGCTGACCTTTAGTTTTATGTATTGTTTTAAGGAAAATTACTTGTTGCCTTTTTCTCACGATGAGGTTGTTCATGGGAAAAAAAGCATGATGCATAAAATGTGGGGAGACCGCTACAATCAATTTGCAGGGTTGAGAAATCTTTATGCTTACCAAATGTGTCACCCAGGGAAAAAATTGCTCTTTATGGGTTCAGAGTTTGGACAATTTTTAGAATGGAAGTGTGACGACCAATTAGAATGGTCTGATTTGACCGATGACCTTAATGCTAAGATGTCATACTTTACCTCGTTTTTAAATCAGTTTTATAAAGAGCATAACATGCTTTGGCAAAATGATGAAACCTATGACGGCATTGAAATGATTGATGCTGATAATAAAGAAGAGTCGGTTTTGTCGTTTTGTCGCTTTAACGCAAAAGGCGATCTTCTCTTGTGTGTCTTTAACATGACGCCAGTAGAGCGCAAGCAGTTCACCATAGGTGTACCGATAGCAGGTCTATACGAAGAAGTGCTTAACACAGAGCTTGAAGCCTTTGGCGGCGTATGGAAAGAGCACAATCCAGTTACAGAAACTGTCAAGGAAACCTGGAAAACCTATGAGCAGACGCTACAATTTACATTGCCTGCTCTTGGCGCCAGCATTTGGCGGATTAAGCGCCGTAACAAGTCGTGAAAAGTAGCTTATGAACTCGTCAAGCACGTGTGTTGAAATAGACCTACTAATGATAGAAACGTATTAAGAGCCATGAAAGGATATCTGAATGAAGAATGAAATGTTAGCTTTGATTCTAGCGGGAGGGCAAGGAACTCGTCTAGGAAAATTAACCCACACCATTGCCAAGCCTGCAGTACAATTTGGTGGTCGCTATCGCATTATTGATTTTGCATTGTCCAACTGTGCCAATTCAGGCATCGGTCATGTTGGAGTTATTACACAATACCAGCCTTTGGCGTTAAATAATCATATCGGAAACGGCTCTTCTTGGGGGCTAGATGGTATTAATTCAGGTGCCACCATCTTACAGCCTTACTCTGCTACAGAAGGTAACCGTTGGTTCCAAGGAACTAGCCATGCCATATACCAAAACATTGACTACATTGATAGCATTAATCCTGAGTACGTGCTGATTTTATCTGGCGACCATATTTACAAGATGGATTATGATGACATGTTGCAAACCCACAAAGATAATATGGCTAGCTTAACTGTTGCCGTGATTGATGTCCCTTTGAAAGAAGCCAGTCGATTTGGCATTATGAACACAGATACCAATGACCGCATTGTTGAATTTGAAGAAAAACCAGCTAATCCAAAATCCACCAAAGCCTCTATGGGGATTTACATTTTCAACTGGAAACGCCTACGCAAAATGCTTGTCGATGCTGAAAAAAACAATGTTGACATGTGTGATTTCGGTCAAAACGTTATCCCATCATACCTAGAGTCTGGTGAGCGTGTCTACACCTATAACTTTAGTGGCTACTGGAAAGACGTAGGAACAATTGAATCACTCTGGGAAGCCAATATGGAATATATCGGTGAAGACAATGAGCTCGTAAGCCGTGACCGCTCTTGGAAAATCTATTCTAAAAATCATATTGCTCCTCCAAATTTCATCACCGAAGACGCAGAAGTCCTAGATTCCTTGGTTGTGGATGGTAGTTTTGTATCAGGAAGAGTTGAACATTCTATTTTATCAACAAATGTCCAAGTCAGAAAAGGTGCAGAAATCAAGGACTCCTTTATCATGAGTGGAGCTATTATTGGTGAAGGCGCCAAAGTCACTCGAGCTATTATCGGTGAAGGTGCAGTGATTGGCGAAGGCGTTGTTATTGATGGCAGTCAAGATGTACAGGTAGTTGGCTATAACGAGGTAGTGGGGGTACCAAATGAAGATTGATAAATATTCAGCAATTTTAGGAAGTTCCGTTGGTTTTCCAGAAATGAAAGGACTAACAGACACACGTCCCTTGGCAAACTTGCCTTTTGATGGGAAATACCGCCTCATCGACTTTCAGTTATCAAACCTTGCTAATGCGGGAGTCAGAAGCATCTATGGTATTTTTCGTGGGCAAAACATCCGCTCTGTTTTTGACCATATTCGCTCAGGGAGAGAATGGGGCTTAAATTCTTTGTTGAGCCATTATTTTCTTGGTTTTTATAACACGCAAGAAGATTCCAAAGAAGCTGACAAAGACTACTACGAGCAAATCCTAACCTATCTTAAAAGGTCAGGGTCTGATCAAACCATTTACATGAGTTGTGATATGTTGTGCAATATTGACTTGAGCCAGGTTATTCACCTGCACAATGCCAATCATCGTAACATAACGGTCGTTTACAAAACCATGCCAAAGGATTCTATTTCGCCATCAAATGATGTGCTAGAAATTGATGAAACGGATACGGTTATCTGTAGACGCACTCATTTGGGAGACGAGCCATCACAAAAAATGTCGGCGGGCATCTATATTGTAAATACCCCTTGGTTGATTGAACAGATGGAAAAAGAAGCTCAAAAAGCAGTGCCACAAAAGCTACGCTTCTTATTACGTGATTTGATTATCTCCGAAGGAGCACTAGGGTTTGAGTACACCGGCTATTTGGCAAATATCCATTCGGTCAAATCTTATTTTGATGCCAATATGGACATGTTGGATCCTCAAAAATTTTACTCGCTATTATATGCAAACCAAAAAGTTTACACTCGGGTTAAAAATGAAGAGTCTACCTACTTTGATAGAGCTTCGGTAGTGAAAAATTCACAATTTGCGTCAGGCAGCATCATCAAAGGAACAGTAGAGCATGCCATTGTGTCGCGAAATTGTCTGATTGCGCCTGGAGCCAGTGTCAAAAACAGTATTTTGCTACCAAAGGCTGAAATTGGCGAAGGGGCTGTTATTGCTTATGCGATTATCGATAAGTCTGTCAAGGTCGCACCAGGCATCACCATTAAAGGAACCCCAGAAGATCCTATTGTCATCGCCAAAGGAACAAGGGTTGTTGAGGATATGATTAAATGAAATTAATGTTTATTGCAGCAGAAGGAGCACCTTTTGCTAAAACAGGAGGATTGGGTGATGTTATCGGAGCATTACCGAAATCACTCGTCAAAAGTGGGCATGAAGTCTCTGTGATGCTTCCCTATTATGATGTGATAGACCAAACCTTTGGTCATCAGGTAGAAGACGTCTCACACTTTTACACCCAAGTTGGGTGGCGACATCAGTATGTTGGGATAAAAAAACTGCTTAAGGATGGCGTTACCTTTTACTTTATTGATAACCAGTACTATTTTTTCAGAGGAAAAGTTTATGGTGATTGGGATGATGGTGAGCGCTTTGCTTACTTTCAACTAGCAGCACTAGAAGCTCTCGAAAAAATCAATCTGATACCTGATGTGTTACATCTGCACGACTATCACACAGCGATGATTCCCTTCTTACTAAGAGAAAAATACCATTGGAAAACAGCCTATCAAGACATACAGACTGTTTTTACCATTCACAACATCCAGTTTCAAGGGCAGTTTGATCCAGGCATGTTAGGGGACTTGTTTGGTGTAGGCATGGAACGTTACCATGACGGCACATTGCGATGGGACAATGCTCTAAACTGGATGAAAGCAGCAGTGCTCTATGCTGATCGCGTAACAACCGTATCGCCCACTTATGCCCAAGAGATTCAAACGCCAGCTTTTGGTAAAGGACTAGACCCCGTCATGCGTATGATAGCTGGGAAGCTTAGAGGAATTGTCAATGGGATTGATACCGAATTAATTAATCCCGAGACCGACACTTATCTAGCGGAGCCATTTTCAGCAGAAAACATCACAGGAAAAAAAGCAACTAGAAAAGCCTTGCAAGAGCGATTAAACCTGCCGGTTAACGACGGCGTTCCCTTGATTGGGATCGTCTCAAGGTTAACAGACCAAAAGGGGTTTGACCTTGTGGTTGAAGAGTTACATCATTTGATGCAGCTAGACCTTCAATTAGTGGTTTTGGGCACGGGCTATCCTGAGTATGAAGAAGCCTTTAGGAGATTTGCGCAAGAATACCCAGAAAAGTTATCAGCTAACCTTACTTTTGATTTGGAGTTGGCGCAGCAGATTTATGGGGCTAGCGATCTATTTCTGATGCCTAGTGCCTTTGAGCCTTGTGGACTTTCTCAGATGATGGCAATGCGGTATGGAAGCCTGCCAATCGTGCACGAAGTTGGGGGATTGAAAGACACTGTCCTGCCGTATGATCCCTATAGCCAGACAGGAACTGGTTTTGGGTTTAATAACTTTACTGGATTCTGGATGACACAAACAATCTTGCTCGCTCTTGATACCTATCGTAATTTCCCAGAAGTATGGCAAAACCTACAAAAAAATGCCATGACCAAGGATTTTTCGTGGGATATGGCAAGCCTGGCTTATCTAGCGCTATACCAGGAGCTTCATGAGTCCTTTAGATAAGATAAGGAGTTGATAAAAAAAGAATAAGTAATCGTTGCTCAAGCCCGATAAACATTAGTTTATTGGGTTTTGACGGCGAATCGTCCTGCTAAAAGTAACCTTATTTTAAGTAGTGAAAGGCAAATGATATTGTCGGAAAATACTGAAAGATGGTTAGTTTTGGTCTAAGAAACATAATGATTTTATAGGAATTTGTTGACATTCTCTACATTAAAGAATAGAATAACATGGTACAAAAAATTTTAAGGAGTATTTTATTATGAGTCCTATTTTCGCATTGGCTTTAGCCTGTTTTGGTGTATCACTTTCAGAAGGTTTCTTGATGGCAAACCTGTTTAAGGCTGCATCTCGTCAACCAGAAATCATCGGTCAATTACGTTCTCTGATGATCCTAGGTATTGCCTTTATCGAGGGAACATTCTTCGTAACACTTGCAATGGCATTTATCTTATAAACGAGTGTCTGTCTCAGAAAAATAGATGGGCTGATATAGTCAAGAGACTACCTCTTTAGGTGAGTAGGCTGATTTTGTGCGTCATGCCAAATATCAGCACCTACTCGTTGATGCCCCTTGTAACTGAAAAAAGGAGGGATAAGGTTGGGAGAATTAACTCCAACACTGACACTAGGTCCTGTGACCTTTAATTTAACCCTGCTTGCCATGTGTGTAGTAACGATAGGCCTTGTTTTTACATTTGTCTACTCAGCTAGTCGTAACATGACGCTGCGTCCAAAAGGCAAACAGACTGTTCTTGAATTGATTTTGGATTTCATATCCGGAGTTACTGATGAGCACGTTGAAAAGCAACATCGCAGTCGTTATTCACTTTTCTTTTTCTGTGTTTTTCTTTTTGTAATGGTTGCCAATAACTTGGGTCTTATGACCAAATTGGAAACATTAGATCACTACAATCTTTGGACATCGCCAACAGCTAATATTGGATTTGACTTGTCGTTATCATTTTTGATTTCGATCATTTGTCAGGTCGAAGGTATTCGCCAACGTGGTTTCAAAGCATATGTTAGTCGTCTAATGAGTCCAAAAGTTATGGCGCCAATGAATCTTTTAGAAGAAGTCACTAACGTCTTATCTTTGGCTTTGCGTCTATACGGAAATATCTTTGCCGGAGAGGTTGTTACAGGATTAATCTTGAAGATTTTAGTTGCCAATGTGGCTTGGTTCCCTGTTGCTTTACTATTAAATATAGTATGGACAGGATTTTCTATCTTTATTTCATGTGTCCAAGCCTACGTATTTACCAAGTTGACATCAATGTATCTTGGTAAAAAAGTCAACGAAGAAGAAGAATAAGAAAGGAGAACCTGTATGGAGTTAACATTAGGTGAACTTATTGGGAATTTTATCCTAGTAACAGGATCAGTTCTTGTTTTGTATCTCTTGATTAGAAAATATGCTTGGGGAGCGATTAGCGGTCTTTTAGAAGAAAGAGCAGCTAAAATTGCTAAGGATATCGAAACTGCTGAAACTGCACGTCAAACAGCTAAAACATTAGCGCAAAAACGCGAACATGAATTAGCTGGTGCTAAAGAAGAAGCAAGCAAAATCATTACAGATGCAAAAGAAGTTGGTCAATCACAAGGTGATAAGCTTGTAGCAGAAGCTACTGATGAAGCGAGTCGCTTAAAACAAAAAGCATTAACAGATATTGAACAAAGTAAGTCAGAAGCCATTTCAGCAGTTAAATCGGATATGTCAGACCTAACTGTTCTCTTAGCCGAAAAAATTATGGGAGCTAATCTTGATAAGGAGGCTCAAAGCCGACTTATTGATAGTTATCTTGATGACCTAGGAGAAGCTTAATGACTAAAAAAGAACAGGCTCTTATAGAGCAATATGCAAAAAGTCTTGTAGAGGTTTGTTCTGAGCACGATGCTCTTGAAACCTTGCAGGCTGATGTGCTTGCTATTCTAGAGACTTTTAAAGCTACCGAACTTGATAAAATGCTATCAAGTCTAGCTGTTCCGCACGCTGATAAAGTTCAGTTGGTAAGATTACTTCAAGGAAATAATTCGGCATACGTCAATAATTTCTTAGACGTTATTTTGCACAATGAACGTGAGCAGTATTTGCATACTATTTTACAAACGGTATTGGCTGAAATAGCTGTTGTGACCAATCAATACGATGTGACCGTCACATCATCTGTTCCCCTAAACGAGGATCAAAAAGTACGCGTTCGTGATGTAGTAGCAAAAAAACTATCATTAAAAACAAATCAGTTGATTGAGCACGTTGATACTAGCTTAATCGGCGGATTTGTTATTAGCGTCAACAATAAGGTAATTGACACCAGTGTGCGTCGTCAGTTACAAGAATTTAAAATGAAATTAAAATAGAAAGTGGTGTGACTTTTGGCAATTAATGCACAAGAAATTAGCGCTTTAATTAAAAAGCAAATTGAGAACTTCCAGCCAAATTTCGATGTCACAGAAACTGGGATCGTTACCTATATTGGTGACGGTATTGCGCGTGCTCGTGGGTTAGACAATGCCATGAGTGGTGAACTTCTTGAATTTTCAAATGGTGCTTACGGGATGGCTCAAAACCTTGAGTCAAATGACGTCGGTATCATTATCCTTGGTGATTTTTCAACCATTCGTGAAGGTGATGTTGTGAAACGTACCGGGAAAATCATGGAAGTGCCAGTTGGTGAAGCTCTTATAGGTCGAGTGGTGAACTCACTAGGACAGCCAGTTGATGGCTTAGGTGATATTGCAACAACTGGTTTTAGACCGGTTGAAGCTCCAGCTCCAGGCGTTATGCAGCGTAAATCTGTTTTTGAACCGCTACAAACCGGCTTAAAAGCGATTGATGCTTTAGTACCTATTGGTCGTGGTCAGCGTGAGTTAATCATCGGAGACCGCCAAACCGGTAAAACAACCGTTGCTATAGATACTATCTTGAATCAAAAAGGTCAAGATATGATCTGTATCTATGTTGCAATTGGTCAAAAAGAATCAACAGTGCGTACGCAAGTTGAAACCTTACGTCGCTATGGTGCGATGGATTACACAATTATTGTGACAGCTTCTGCATCACAACCATCTCCATTACTCTTTATTGCACCGTATGCTGGTGTAGCTATGGCTGAAGAGTTTATGTACCAAGGCAAACACGTTTTAATCGTTTACGATGATTTATCAAAACAAGCCGTTGCATATCGTGAATTGTCACTCTTGCTTCGTCGTCCTCCAGGTCGTGAAGCTTATCCAGGTGATGTTTTCTACTTGCACAGTCGTTTGCTTGAGCGTTCAGCTAAAGTGTCAGATGCATTAGGTGGTGGTTCGATTACAGCTCTACCATTTATCGAAACACAAGCTGGTGATATTTCTGCCTACATCGCAACAAACGTTATCTCTATTACAGATGGTCAAATCTTCTTGCAAGAAAGCCTCTTTAACTCAGGGATTCGTCCAGCTATTGATGCAGGATCATCTGTGTCACGTGTTGGTGGTGCAGCGCAGATCAAGGCAATGAAAAAAGTTGCCGGAACCTTGCGTCTTGACTTGGCATCTTACCGTGAGTTAGAAGCCTTTACACAGTTTGGTTCTGATTTGGATGCGGCAACACAATCTAAATTGAATCGTGGTCGTCGTACAGTAGAAATCTTGAAACAACCGTTACACAAACCACTACCTGTTGAAAAACAAGTTGTGATATTGTACGCGTTAACGCGTGGTTTCTTGGACGATGTTCCTGTTGATGATCTCTTAGCCTTTGAAGAAGCCCTTTATGACTACTTCGATGTTCACTATGATGATTTATTTGAGGTCATCCGTACGACAAAAGACCTTCCTGAAGAAGCTAAACTTGATGCAGCTATTAAAGCATTCAAAGCGCAGTCACATTTTAACTAATAGAGGGGGGATACTAGTATGGTAGGCTCTCTAAGCGAAATTAAAGCTAAGATTAGTTCAACTGAAAAAACAAGTAAAATCACTAGTGCCATGCGTATGGTTTCTTCTGCTAAACTAATTAAATCAGAACAAGCAGCTCGTGATTTCCAAATTTATGCGTCTAAAATCCGACAAATTACAACAGACTTGTTAAAATCTGATTTAACAGCAGGGTCTGGAAATCCCATGTTGGCATCGCGACCGGTTAAAAAAACAGGTTACATTGTCATCACATCAGACAAAGGATTGGTTGGCGGATATAACTCTAAAATCTTGAAATCTGTTATGGACATGATCCAAGAGCACCACGCAGATGGTAGTTATGAAATTATCTCTATCGGCAGTGTGGGCTCAGACTTTTTTAAAGCCAGAGGCATGAATATCGCCTTTGAGCTACGTGGTCTTGCTGATCAACCAAGTTTTGAACAAGTAGGCAAAATTATTTCGCGCTCTGTGGACATGTTTGTGAACGAAATTTTTGATGAATTGTATGTTTGTTACAATCATCATGTGAACAGTTTAACCAGTCAAGTTCGTGTTCAACAGATGCTACCTATTTCTGATCTAGTTGCTAATGAAGCAGCAGAAGAAGGGGTCACTGGTTTTGAGTTGGAACCGAGTCGTCATATTATTTTAGAGCAGTTATTGCCTCAATTTACTGAGAGCCTTATCTATGGCGCTATTATTGATGCAAAAACAGCTGAGCATGCTGCCGGCATGACTGCAATGCAGACTGCCACAGACAATGCTAAAAATGTTATTAGCGATTTAACCATTCAGTACAACCGCGCACGTCAGGCAGCAATTACGCAAGAAATTACCGAAATTGTAGCTGGTGCAAATGCACTTGATTAAAACATTATAAAAGACCCACTCTTATAAAGGGGTCGACAACTGCCTATGTTACCTCATAAAGGGAACATAGCATACGGGATCTATTTATCAATCCAGCTGCTTGATACGGTTGGTCAGTCCTTGGTTTAACAATGGCTGAGATAAATAGAATAAGTCCCTTACTATCAAATATAAGGAGAAATACATGAGCTCAGGCAAAATTGCTCAGGTTATTGGTCCAGTTGTAGACGTTATGTTTGCTAGCGGAGACAAGCTACCAGAGATTAATAATGCATTGATAGTTTATAAAGATAGCGATAAAACACAAAAAATTGTCCTTGAAGTTGCTCTTGAACTTGGGGATGGTTTAGTTCGTACAATTGCTATGGAATCAACTGATGGGCTTACTCGTGGATTAGAAGTTCTTGATACTGGTCAAGCTATTAGCGTTCCAGTAGGAAAAGAAACCTTGGGGCGTGTTTTCAATGTCCTTGGTGAAACCATTGACTTGGAAGAACCTTTTGCAGCAGATGCAAGACGCGAACCAATCCACAAAAAAGCGCCAGCTTTTGATGAATTATCAACATCATCAGAAATTCTTGAAACAGGTATCAAAGTTATTGACCTTCTTGCCCCATATCTAAAAGGTGGTAAAGTAGGACTTTTCGGTGGTGCCGGGGTTGGTAAAACCGTTCTTATTCAAGAATTGATTCACAACATCGCTCAAGAACACGGTGGTATCTCAGTGTTCTCAGGAGTTGGTGAACGTACCCGTGAAGGAAATGACCTTTATTGGGAAATGAAAGAATCAGGTGTTATCGAAAAAACAGCCATGGTATTTGGACAGATGAACGAACCTCCTGGAGCACGTATGCGTGTTGCCTTGACTGGTTTGACCATTGCTGAATATTTCCGTGATGTTGAAGGACAAGACGTATTGCTCTTTATCGACAACATTTTCCGTTTCACACAAGCAGGTTCTGAAGTGTCTGCCCTTCTAGGGCGTATGCCTTCAGCGGTAGGTTACCAACCAACCCTAGCTACTGAAATGGGACAATTGCAAGAGCGTATCACATCTACTCAAAAAGGATCTGTAACCTCTATCCAAGCAATCTACGTACCAGCCGATGACTATACTGACCCAGCGCCAGCAACAGCATTTGCCCATCTTGATTCAACAACTAACCTTGAGCGTAAGTTGACACAGATGGGGATTTACCCAGCGGTTGACCCACTGGCTTCAAGTTCACGTGCTTTGTCACCTGAAATTGTAGGTGAAGAGCATTACGCTGTTGCAACTGAGGTTCAGCGTGTTCTTCAACGTTACCGTGAACTCCAAGATATCATTGCTATCTTGGGTATGGATGAGCTATCAGATGAGGAGAAAACTCTCGTTGGACGCGCTCGTCGTATCCAGTTCTTCTTGTCACAAAACTTTAACGTTGCTGAGCAATTTACCGGACAACCAGGATCATATGTTCCAGTTTCTGATACGGTTCGTAGCTTTAAGGAAATTCTTGAAGGAAAATATGATGACCTTCCAGAAGATGCCTTTCGTTCAGTTGGTCCAATCGAGGATGTTATCGAAAAAGCCAAAAAAATGGGCTTTTAGTGAGGTGGTGTCATGAGACAAATGACGATTCAAGTGGTAACACCAGATGGTATCAAGTATGATAATCAGGCTAAATTTATTTCAGTGAAAACGCCTGAAGGCGAAATGGGAATTTTGCCAGACCACATTAATATTATCGCACCGTTACAGGTGCATGAAATGAAGATTCGTCGCCTTGGTGAGGAAAATCAAGAAGTTGTGGACTGGATTGCTATTAATGGTGGAATTCTTGAAGTAAAAGATAATATGGTTACCATTGTTGCAGATTCTGCTGAGCGTGACTGCGATATCGATGTTAGTCGAGCAGAGCGAGCAAAACTGCGAGCAGAGCGAAAGCTTGCGCAAGCTGAAACAACTCATGACATTGATGAAGTTCAAAGGGCAAAAGTTGCCTTGAGACGTGCCTTAAATCGGATCAATGTCAGTAAAAAATAAAATGAAGAGTCCTAACTTGCAAGTCATTTCAAAGACTAGAATGAAACCTAATCTTTGAAAAGTCTTGTTTAACTTGATAGGTTTTAAATTTTTTATATTAAGTACTTTTGGGTGTTATCCCAAGGTGCTTTTTATTTTCATCACTCTTATTTTCTTAGAAATTGCTGTTTGTTACTTCAAAGATTAAAAATCTTTACATTGAGCTTCAATACATATATGAGAGTCTTTAAAAGAAGTCAGCATTAACTCAGTAAATAAGAAACTATGGTACATAGACTGCTTCGCCAAGAGATCCAATATTTATGACAATTAGTTTCCTTTGATTGATGGTATTTTTATGGAGAATAGGATACAACACTTTTATAGGAAAACTTGATACATAAGATGAATCATATGATGAAATCATCTTAAAACTGAAAAAATTAATAGCGGCTATATAGGTGAGTTTGTTTTAAGATGTTTTGTAGACTAAACTTAATATTTGATGTAACTTATTAGGAGGAAAAACACATAGAATTATTGAAAATCAATAATAAAAAAGCTAATCTCATTGATATTGATAATAAGGTTTGGACTGGAATGGCATATCATTATGACGCTGAAACAAATGAGTCTCTCGAAGATTTTATGGTCGAAAAAATAAAACAGGATATACAGAAATTATGAAGTCGGAAATCAAATCAATCGAAAGTGTTTTATAAGCAGTTAGCAATCAGCTACTTGATTTTTTGATAACTAAAAAACAGAGGTATTCTATCTCCTACCGCAGACAAGTCTGTTTCAAGGGGAGTTAGAAAACCGCTATTTTAGATTAAATGCTTTACCAACAAATCAATTTTCTCAACAGGAAACACAGAGACTGATTATAGCGCCGTACTTCTTACTTATCTTTTATGTTTGTTGTCCAATAATCATAGTTAGACTTAAGCCTATTTTTTGTTGTTCCGCTTGGAGCAATTTGTCTAATCCAATCAAGAAATTGCTTAGCTTCATCGGGTCCTAAAATTAATGTATTATCGACCATAATACCTTGAGACAATTGGTACACCATTCCAACTTCCTCATGTCGGCTTCCCATTATGCCCCTATGAATATAGAAACCATCTCTAAAAACATGCCCATAAGCATCTCTTAATGCTTGTCCATCTTTTATATGGTTTAAAGAAACATAATCAGCGACATATAATGAATACGGAGTGGTATTAGAACTTGACGAGATATTATCTTTTGATGAGTCTGCTGGAATAAATTCACTTGTTGAACTTTCAGATTTAGATGTAGAACTACTTTCAGTTTTAGAGCTAGATTCTTCACTGCTAGGAGTTTGAATTATTCTATCTTCATTGCTGAAACTATTCTTAGCAGTTTCTTTATTATTAGTGCAGCCGTTTAAAAAAAAGACTGATAATACTAAAATAATTAATGTTTTTTTCATTTAATACACCTCATAATTATTATATCATTTAAGTTACTGAAAAAGTTAGATAATAAGAAAAAGAGCAGATATTAGCTGTTTACTTTTTTAGCCATTAGATATTTTCCGTGGTCTTGTTGGTTACCTCTTTTTTTATGTTCAAAAATGAAAAGACGCTTTTTGGAGGGACTTTTGGTATAATAGGGATATGGAAACTATTAATCATTTTGTCATGTTTATGACACATCTAATATTTATCGGCGTGAGTTATCAGCTACTCATAACTCTTTTTGATTGGTCTAAGTTCATTTACAATAGGCCTGAGAATGTTGGCAAACTGCGTCTTTTTTTATTTTTAGTCGCTATTGCCATTGGTTATTTGGTTAGTCATTTTATGATAGAACTCATCCAGCTAAGCCAGTCTCTTTTTGTGGCTTTCCGTTAAGGAATCGCATCAGAAAGTATGGTATAATTTGACTATGAACTATGAGATATGAAACGGAGACTATTGTGGATAAAATAATCATTGATGGCGGAACGACCCGCTTAGAAGGAGTTGTCACAATTGAGGGAGCTAAAAATGCCGTTCTTCCTCTTTTGGCGGCTACTATTTTACCGTCGCAAGGTAAAACCATTTTAAAAAACGTTCCCGTTTTGTCAGACGTTTTTACTATGAATAATGTTGTGCGTGGTTTAGACATTGCAGTTGATTTTAACGAGGCTGCAAATGAGATTACGGTAGATGCTTCTGGTGACATCTTAGATGAAGCGCCTTATGAATACGTGAGCCAGATGCGTGCTTCGATTGTTGTATTAGGACCTATCTTAGCGCGTAATGGTCATGCTAAGGTCTCTATGCCAGGAGGTTGCACCATTGGTAGCAGACCGATAGACTTGCATTTGAAAGGTTTAGAAGCTATGGGTGCGGTCATTAAGCAGCATGGCGGTGATATCACGGCAACAGCAGAGCGTCTAAAAGGAGCCAACATTTACATGGATTTCCCATCGGTTGGTGCCACACAAAATTTGATGATGGCAGCGACCCTTGCCGAAGGTGTTACCGTACTTGAAAACGCTGCACGTGAGCCAGAAATTGTCGATCTTGCTCAGCTATTAAACAAAATGGGTGCTAATGTCAGAGGGGCAGGAACAGAAACCCTAATCATCAAAGGCGTTTCGTCACTAAAAGGTGTCGAACATGACGTGGTTCAAGATCGCATTGAAGCAGGCACATTTATGGTCGCTGCAGCAATGACTTCTGGCAATGTGTTAATCAAAGATGCTGTCTGGGAGCATAATCGTCCACTAATTTCAAAACTGTTAGAAATGGGTGTTTCTGTCACAGAAGAAGACGAAGGGATCCGTGTACAGGCAGATACTCTTAGCTTGAAACCAGTTGCTGTTAAAACTTTGCCACATCCTGGCTTTCCAACAGATATGCAAGCGCAATTTACAGCCCTTATGGCAACGGTCAAAGGGGAGTCTACAATGGTTGAAACGGTCTTTGAAAACCGATTCCAACACCTTGAAGAAATGCGCCGTATGGGATTGCAGTCTGAAATTTTACGAGATACTGCAATGATTCACGGTGGACATGAGCTGCAAGGAGCTCCTGTCATGTCGACAGACCTCCGTGCTAGCGCAGCCCTTATTTTAACAGGGATGGTGGCTAAAGGTAGAACAACGGTTAACAAGCTAAATCATCTGGATCGCGGCTATTACAAATTTCACGAAAAATTGGCTAAGCTAGGTGCTAAGATTCAGCGTATCAGTGAGGATTAGCCTATGACAACAGGTTGGAGATATGTCTTGCAACAATTCATGTTGTTAGCGCTTATTGCTTTTTTAGCGTGTTTGTTTTTGGCGATTGGCTTAGTGATTGGCTATGCCTTTATTGGTGATGGTCAGGATCCTTTGTCGATTTTATCAGTAGGTAAATGGGCAGAGCTAATCAGTAAATTTACAGGAAAGTAGGCAAGACCTACTTTTAATATGAAAGAAAAAATGTCAAAATTTAAACCAAAAACCAAAACTCTCAATGCCTTATTGTTAGGTGTGTTGCTTTTAGGGACGGGCTATCTGGTCAACGAGGATTACCTATCACCAGAAAATCCCATCGCTCAGGTTTATCAGGCAGTTATAGGTGATGACACAAAAACTGTCGCAACCGAGGAAACGGATGCTGCAAGACCGTCAAAAGAGTTAGCTGATTCGGTTATGACAGTTGCAGTAACCAAACAACTGGGTCAGTTTATTGAATGGAATGGAGCAGGAGCTTACATCATCAATAACAATAAAACGCCCTTAAATGCTCAAGTGGCAAGTCTTCCTTATGCCAGAAATGACACGAAAATAGTTAGAGGGCAAAAGGTTCCAACAGTGGCTAATGCTCTTTTGACAAAGAGCACACGACAATACCGTAATCGCCAAGAAACAGGTAATGGGTCAACAAGTTGGATGCCTCCAGGTTGGCATCAGCTTAGCGGATTACCTGGTCGCTACAATCACGCTGTTGACAGAGGGCATTTGATTGCCTATGCTTTGGTGGGTCGTCTAAAAGGTTTTGATGCTTCAACTAGTAATCCTGACAACATTGCAACGCAACTAGCTTGGGCTAATCAGGCTTCCTCGGAAGAATCGACGGGGCAAAATTACTACGAAACACAAATTCGTAAAGCGTTAGACAGCAATAAGCGAGTTCGCTACCGAGTCAGTTTGATTTATGATGGTGACAACCTGCTTGCCAGTGGGAGTCATCTGGAAGCCAAATCATCAGACGGTAGTTTAGAGTTTAATGTTTTTGTTCCAAATGTGCAAAAAGGGCTGACTGCTAACTATTACACAGGTGAGGTAGCATTGGACTAAACCGATGCTTCCTTTTGCAATAAAGATTGTCAGACGCTTGTTTTTTTGATAGAATAAGAGTAATTGAATAAAGGTCAGTGAGACTAGTATTAGTGTGGAAATTAACAGGGAGTGAGGGCCGTGACTGGAAGCCTTCTTAAGGGAAATGCTAAGAATTCACTCAGTAGGTGACCGAGTAATTAAGGTCTGATGAGTCAGATAAAAAACGGATGGTACCGCGTGTCAACGCTCCGCTAAATGGAGTTTTGGCATGCTTTTTTCATGGTTTCAAACAGAAGGGAATATAATGGACTTACAAACACAATTAGAAGACTTAAAAACTAAGACGCTGGAGCACCTTAAAGCGTTAACTGGCAACCACGGCAAGGAATTGCAAGAGTTGAGGGTTTCTGTACTGGGTAAAAAAGGGTCGTTAACCGAGCTATTAAAAGGGCTTAAAGATTTGTCAAATGATTTGCGTCCTGTTGTTGGCAAGCAAGTCAATGAAGTGCGTGATGTGCTGACAAAAGCTTTTGATGAGCAAGTGAAGGTCGTTGAAGCAGCGAGAATTCAGGCACAGCTTGAGGCTGAAAGCATTGATGTGACCTTGCCAGGGCGTCAAATGACCCTAGGAAATCGTCACATTCTCACACAAACCAGTGATGAGATTGAGGATATCTTTTTAGGAATGGGCTTTCAGATTGTGGACGGTTTTGAAGTTGAAAGAGACTACTACAACTTTGAACGCATGAACCTTCCGAAAGACCATCCTGCCCGCGATATGCAAGACACTTTTTATATCACAGAAGACATCTTATTACGGACTCATACAAGTCCCGTGCAAGCAAGGACACTTGATCAACACGATTTTAGCAAAGGTCCTTTAAAAATGATTTCACCAGGCCGTGTTTTCCGTCGTGATACAGATGATGCGACTCACTCACATCAATTCCATCAAATTGAAGGCCTTGTGGTCGGGAAAAACATTTCCATGGGTGACTTAAAAGGGACTCTTGAGATGATTATCAAAAAGATGTTTGGTGAAGAGCGTAAGATTCGTTTGCGCCCATCGTATTTCCCATTCACCGAGCCTTCTGTTGAAGTAGACGTTTCGTGTTTCAAATGTGGGGGCAAGGGCTGCAATGTTTGTAAAAAAACAGGCTGGATTGAGATTCTGGGAGCAGGCATGGTTCATCCAAGCGTCTTAGAAATGTCAGGAGTTGATTCTCAAGAATACTCTGGCTTTGCCTTTGGACTAGGGCAAGAGCGTGTGGCGATGTTGCGCTATGGCATTAATGATATTCGAGGCTTCTACCAAGGCGATCGACGTTTTGCTGAGCAATTTAACTAAGAGCAGTCTTAGATTTGCCTTGTGGCACAATCCGAAAATATAGAAAGAACAAAATAAAAGTATGCTAGTATCTTATAAATGGTTAAAAGAATTAGTGGATATTGACGTTTCGCCTGCCGAGTTGGCAGAAAAAATGTCAACCACAGGTATTGAAGTAGAAGGGGTTACAGTCCCGTCAGAAGGGTTATCAAAGTTAGTTGTTGGGCATGTTGTGTCTTGTGAGGATATTCCAGACACCCATCTGCACTTGTGTCAAGTTGACACAGGAGACGAAACTCTGCGCCAAATTGTTTGTGGGGCTCCAAATGTTACTGCAGGAATCAATGTTATTGTCGCGATTCCTGGGGCTCGCATTGCAGATAACTACAAAATTAAAAAAGGTAAAATCCGTGGGATTGAGTCTCTTGGAATGATTTGTTCCTTGCAAGAACTTGGTCTGCCAGAAGCCATTATTCCAAAAGAATTTTCAGAAGGTATCCAGCTATTGCCAGAAACCGCTAAACCTGGTGAGAGCATTTTTCCTTACTTGGACCTTGATGATGACATCATTGAGCTGTCAATCACGCCAAACCGAGCAGACGCTTTGTCCATGCGTGGTGTGGCTCACGAAGTCGCTGCTATTTATGGCAAAACAGTGTCTTTTGATAAGAAAAGCCCTGCAGAAGTCCCGCAGAAAGCTTCTGAACTGTTGTCAGTTGCCATTGCTTCTGATAAGGTGACCACTTATGCCAGTCGTGTGGTGACCAATATCACGGTCAAACCAAGTCCTCAATGGCTACAAAACCGACTGATGAATGCAGGCATTCGCCCAATCAATAACGTTGTCGATGTGACTAATTATGTCTTGCTTTATTTTGGTCAACCCATGCATGCTTTTGACTATGATAAGTTTGGCAATCACAACATTCTAGCGCGTGAGGCGCGTGAGGGTGAGCAATTGGTGACACTTGATGGGCAAGAGCGAGACTTGATGCCTGGTGATCTTGTGATCACTGTTGCGGACAAGCCAGTTGCCCTAGCAGGAATCATGGGAGGTCAATCTACCGAGGTTGATCATACCTCAAAGACAATCGTCTTAGAAGCAGCGCTTTTTGATGGTAAGTCTATTCGTCAAACCAGCAATCGTTTGAACTTGCGTTCTGAATCATCTTCACGCTTTGAGAAGGGTATCAATCATGAAACCCTGCTAGAAGCTTTAGATTTTGCTGGAGCCATGTTAGAAGAGTTAGCTGGCGGTAAGGTGCTATCAGGTCATTTGCAGGCAGGGGAATTAGATACGGAGCCGGTAGCGGTATCTACCAGTTTGGATTACGTCAATGTCCGTCTAGGGACAGACCTTACCTTTGCAGATATTGAGCAGGTCTTTGAAAAACTAGGTTTTGGTTTAGCAGGAGACGTAAGTCATTTTACCGTATCGGTACCGCGTCGCCGTTGGGACATCCATATACAAGCTGATCTAGTTGAGGAAATTGCTCGTATTTATGGCTATGATCGCTTGCCAACGACCCTCCCAGAAGCAGGGGGAACTGCTGCAGAGTTAACGCCGACACAGCTGTTACGTCGCAAATGTCACACCATAGCAGAAGGTCTAGGACTGACAGAGATGATTTCTTATGCCTTGACAACTCCTGAAAAAGCGACTGCCTTTTCAGGAGCTCCAAGCCATTTGACTGAGCTTATGTGGCCGATGTCTGTTGAGCGCTCCGCGCTTCGTCAAAACATTGTCTCAGGCATGCTAGATACGATTGCTTACAATGTCGCTCGTAAACAAGGTAATATAGGGGTTTACGAGATTGGTAAAGTCTTTGAACAAAGAGGAAATCCAAAAGCAGATCTACCAGATGAGCGTAACCATTTTGCTTTTGCCATGACAGGATTAATCACTGAAAAAGATTTTCAAACAGCAGCCCAACCTGTCGATTTCTACCATGCCAAAGGTATTTTAGAGCAATTATTTGCTAAACTCGGTTTAGTGGTAGACTACCTACCGACTAAGGACCTGGCCCATATGCATCCGGGTCGTACTGCATTAATTCAGTTAGGCGAGCAAGTATTAGGTTTTGTAGGGCAAGTGCATCCACAGACCGCCAAAACCTATCATATTCCAGAAACCTATGTGGCGGAACTTGACTTGACTACTATCGAAAGCTTGTTGCCAGAACAGCAGACTTTTGTTGAGATTACTAAATTCCCAGCCATGTCACGCGATATTGCCATGCTAGTTCCTAAAGAGACTAGCCATCAAATGATTCTATCGGCGATTGAGTCAGCAGGAGTGAAACGCTTGACCGATGTGACCTTATTTGATGTTTATACAGGTGCCAATATTGACGAAAATAAAAAATCAATGGCTTACAGCCTAACCTTCCAAAATCCAAACGATAGCTTGACTGATGAAGAAGTCACCAAATACATGGATAAGATTACTAAATCTCTGGTCCAACAGGTCGACGCAGAAATCAGATAATCACACAAGCAAAAAACCATCCTTGAGGATGGTTTTTTGTTATAATTGAGGGAGAAGATAGCAAAAGGAGGAATGCCATGTATCAAACAACAATTACAGGAGACGGACTTTATCATACCCGCTCTAATGGATATGGTTCAGAAATTGAGTTATTCGCCGCTACAGAAAAAGGCGAAACTCCTATGAGCCTCTTGCTAATCGCTTTAGCTTCTTGTGTCACCATGTGTGTGCAGAGCTATTTCAAACGTGAATTTGACCGAGAAGATTTAAAGGTTGATATCCAAGCTAATTATGATGGGAGCTCCTTTCAATTGAGCATTCTATTGACAGAGAGTCTATCCTTGGAACAAAAAGCCTCCTTATTAGCTTATGTGGACACTTATTGCCGTGTTAAACAGCTCCTCAGCACAGATGTGCCTATCGTTATCGACTTTAGAGGTGATGTTAATGACTAATTTAGCAACTTATCAAGCTCAGTGGGCCTACCAAAAATACTGGGTTATGGCACACTCACAGCAACACTACAATCAGCTGCGCCTATTATTCAAAGGTAATGATTGGTCGCAGGAAAAAGCCCAACAATTTGATGAGCTAATTGCCGAAGCTGAGCGGATTGAGCCAAGCACCAAAACCTTGCGCACTGCTTATCAACACGTTTGGGGTTACTTCAAGAAGTCAGCTACTCCTAGTGAGAAAGAGCGGTTTAAAGAATTGGATGACGGCTTAGAAGACCGAGCTAGTGAGATGCTTGTTTTTTTACAAGACTTGACAGCTCTCTATCAGCCAACCTATTTACAACAGTCCCGTTTGATTTTAGAAGGGGTCTGAGCACGAAACAGCAGGTATGTTGATAGCAGTCAGCTATCTGTTTTAAGAAACAAAGGAGATGTTATGTTTTTAGCAATCAATGAAATGAAACAAGCCAAGCTACGCTATGGTTTGATTATGGGATTACTTTTTTTAATTGCCTATTTGATGTTTTTTTTATCAGGTCTATCGTTTGGTCTGATGCAAGAAAACCGTTCGGCAGTTGATAAGTGGGACGCAGATACCGTGTTGTTGTCAAAAGACGCAGATGCTAGCTTAAACTTATCATCACTAGAAGCTGATCAAATTTCAACCATAAAAGCAGATAAAGTTGCCCCTCTAGCACAGCTAGGTTCAGTGACTTGGTCTGTGAAAAAACCAACTGAAACAGACAAAGAAAAAGTCAGTTTTTTCGGGATAGATCCAAAAACCTTTTTGAAACCAACACTGACCAAAGGTAGAATGTTTCAATCAGACCAAGAAGTGGTTATTGATGAAATCATGGCTGAAAAAGGAGGTTTTCAACTAGGAGACAAACTCTACGTCTCAAGTCTCGATAAGGGGTTTACCATAGTTGGTTACACCAATAAAGCTAGTTTTAGCGTGGCACCAGTTGCCTACATGACTCTGGAGGCATTTCAAGAGTTGAAATATGGGGACAGAGCGACTAAACAACCAAAACAAGTGAATGCGTTTATTGTTCAAGGAAAGTTAGATAGCTACCCAAAAGCTGATTTTCAAAAATTGACAATTAGTGATTTTATCACGAAATTACCAGGTTATAGTGCACAGAACCTGACTTTTGGTTTTATGATTGGTTTTTTAATTGTCATTTCAGCCATTATAATTGGTATCTTTATGTACGTGTTAACAATTCAAAAGGCCCCTATTTTTGGCATTATGAAAGCACAAGGCATTTCGAACAAGACAATTGCTAATGCTGTCTTGTCGCAGACCTTTATCTTGAGCCTATTGGGTAGCAGTTTTGGTTTACTTGGGACTTGGCTTAGTTCACAAGTGTTGCCAGCTGCTGTTCCCTTTCAAAGTAACTGGTACTTGTATGCACTAATCTTAGTAGCTATGGTTACTTTTGCAGTGATGGGCACCTTGTTTTCAGTTCTAGCTATTGTTAGAATTGATCCATTAAAAGCGATTGGATAGGAGTTAACATGACGGTATTAGAATTTAAAAATGTGACAAAATCATTTAAAGATGGTAGTCAAACCATTGAAGCCCTCAAGGAAACCAATTTTTCAATTTCAGCAGGTGAGTTTGTGGCCTTGGTCGGTCCATCTGGGTCAGGGAAATCGACCTTTTTGACAATCGCAGGAGGCTTACAAACCCCAAGTTCGGGTCAATTTTTGGTAAATGGTCAAGATTATACCAACTTATCTGAAAAAGAGCGAGCAAAATTACGATTTAATGACATCGGCTTTATTTTACAGGCTTCTAATCTGATTCCTTTTTTGACAGTGAAGCAACAGTTAGAGCTGGTAGATAAATTAAACAAAACAAAGCAAGAAGACAAGCGGCAAAAATTGTTTGAGGACTTAGGCATTGACAAGTTGGTGAATAAACTGCCTCAGGATTTGTCAGGTGGTGAGCGCCAGCGAGTAGCTATTGCTAGGGCCCTATACAATGACCCTGTGATTATACTAGCAGATGAGCCAACGGCTAGTTTAGATACTGAGAAGGCCTTTGAAGTGGTGAATCTGTTAGCAAAAGAAAGCAAGGAACAAAACAAAGCTATTATCATGGTTACCCATGATGAACGCATGATATCATTTTGTGATAAAGTTTATCGCATGCAAGATGGAAATCTCAGCCAAGACTAAGGGAAACTTAGCTTATAACATCATAAGCACACAAGCAGCATCACTCTAGAAAGACGTGATGACTTCTTGTGTGTTTTTGTGATGTGAAGCAGGACATTGATAGGAAAAGAAGGTGGCATTTGTTATAATGGAACCACCAGTATCAGATTGAGGCAAAAGGAGTCCTATGAAATTACTATATACAGACATCGCCCACTCATTAACCGATATCCTCGTCAAAGAAGCAAAAGGTTATGCTGATGAGGGATTGCGTGTGTTTTATATCGCCCCTAACTCCTTGTCTTTTGAAAAGGAAAGGGCTGTTCTAGAATTACTTCCAGAGCAGGGGTCATTTTTAATCACGGTGACGCGCTTTTCACAGATGGCGCATTATTTGACATTGTCCAAGTCCATCTCAAAAGAATCTTTAGACGACAATGATTTGTCCATGATTATGTATCGGGCATTGATGACTTTGAACGAAGATCAGCTAAAGGTTTTTAACCGTTTGCGAACAGATCAAGCTTTCATCAAGCAGTTGGTTGACCTTTATAAGGAATTAAAACAAGCTCAGTTGACCGCTTTTGACTTGACCGGTCTTGAAAATCCAGATAAACAGGCTGATTTTATCACTATTTTCAATCGTGTTGATGCGATTATTGCTCAAGGTAACTATGATCAAGACAGCCAACTTAGCCATCTGGCTGAGGCGATTCAAAGTGGCGATTTAGATGATGCATTAAGGAAAACCGTTGTCATCATTGATGGCTTTTCACGCTTTTCTGCAGAAGAAGATCATTTGCTAACATTGTTGCATGCCAAATGCCACGATATTGTTGTGGGGAGCTATATCAGCCAAAAAGCTTATCAGCAATCGTTTATCCAAGGCAATATCTATCAGGCCAGTGTTGATTTTATGACAAGTCTCGCCCAGACGTTTCAAACCAAGCCGATCTACCGCTCTTCAGAAATGGTTTTTGATCCCTCCTTTTCACGACTGACCCAGCTTTTTGAGGCTGGGCACGATTACTCAGTACTGGACCAGACGCTGAGCGAAGAAGATAAAAGCAAGGTGACCATTTGGCAAAACATCTCTCAAAAAGAAGAAATAGAGCATGTTGCAAAAGCCATTCGACAAAAACTTCAAGACGGTTACCGTTACAAAGACATGCTAGTGCTTTTAGGTGATGTGGATGCTTATCAGCTCCAAGTGGGGCATTTATTTGATAAATTTGAAATTCCCTATTATTTTGGTAAGACAGAATCCATGTCAGCTCACCCCTTGGTGCAATTCATAGAGTCCTTGGAGAGAAGCCTCCGCTACAACTGGAGACGTGATGACATTGTCAATTTGTTGAAATCGGGTTTATATGGTAATTTTTTAGAAAAAGACCTGGACCAACTAGAGTACTATTTAGATTTTGCTGATATTAAAGGATTTACCAAGTTTTCTCGTCCTTTTAGCATCAACTCCTCTAGGCACTACCCACTTGAGCGATTAGATCAGATTAGGCTTGAGGTCGTAACTCCCTTGCAACAGTTATTTAAAAGTCAGAAACAGTTAGGATCATCTCTGCTAAAAAAACTCACGAGTTTCTTCAAGACCATCCGATTATCAGAAAACATTATCACTTTATCAAGCAACCGATCAGAAGCTGAAATGGACAGAGATGAGGAGGTGTGGAAGACCTTCGTTGGCATTTTAGAATCTTTCCATCGCATTTTTGGCATGGAAAAAATGACGTTATCAGATTGCCTGTCTCTGATTAAAGCAGGCATGCAAGCAGCGAATTATCGAACAGTACCAGCAACTGTTGACGTGGTATCAGTGACGTCTTATGACCTTGTTGAACCTCACTCTAGACCATTTGTTTTTGCGATTGGGCTTAGCCAGTCTCATTTTCCAAAACAAGTCACTAATACGAGCCTGATTTCTGACCAGGAAAGGGCTCTAATCAATGAAGCCACAGAAACTCATCAGCGTTTTGAAATTCCAACTGCTGAAAATCTTAAAAAAAATCATCAAACAGCCTTATCATTGTTTAATGCTGCGACGTCAGAGTTGGTGCTTAGCACCCCGCTATCTCTCAATGAAGTGCCTCAGGAAATGTCTCCCTACCTTGAGGAACTCATCAGTTTTGGCGTGCCACTAGTAGAAAAAGGCAAGAACTTGTTATCAACATCGCCAGAAGATATTGGCAACTACAAATCTTTATTGTCTCGCTTAATTGATATCAATCGACAAGCTATTTCTGAGGAAATGACTGACGAGGATAGAACTTTTTGGACAGTGGCGCTTAGGTATCTAAAACGACGATTACGTGAGGAGGATATGGTGATTCCTACTTTTGAAAATCACCTCGCCACTAAACCACTAGATGCTAAGGTCATAGAAGCCCGCTTCCCAAGTGATCAGCCGATAAGGCTATCGTCGTCAGCTTTAACTATTTTTTACAACAATGAATACAAATACTTTTTAGATTATGTCCTAAGGTTACAGGAACTCGAGTCTATTCATCCAGATGCTCGTATTCATGGTCAGTACTTGCACCGTGTTTTTGAGTTGGTCATGCAAGACCAACGCGATTTGCCGTTTGACGACAAGTTAGGAGAGGCGATTCAACAGACAAATCAGCAATCAACTTTTTTACAAGCCTATCATGATGATGCTGAAGGGCAGTACAGCCTCGAGGTCTTAGAAGATATAGCCAGAGCAGCAGCACGCGCTTTGCCTACTGATCAAAACTTGCAGGTTTTGCGTCAAGAAGCTCCATTTGAATGGGACCTAGACGAGAATGTGGTTGTGCGAGGCATGATTGACCGTGTGGACCGCTTGCCAGATGGTAGTTTGGGAATTATTGATTACAAATCGAGCGCCAATACGTTTGACATTGAGCAGTTCTATAATGGACTAAGCCCACAGTTAATCACCTATCTAGCAGCCTTGGCAAACGGTAGTGATGACAAGGATTCCGCCAGTCTGTTTGGAGCCATGTATTTGCATTTGCAAGAGCCGAAATTAGAATTGGCAAAATTTAAACAGTTGGACAACAAGTTGGTTGAGGCGATTCATAAAGAATTGACCTATAAAGGCATTTTCATGGAAGCTAAAAAAGAGTTTTTAGCTAATGGCAGTTATGCCATTAAACAATCTCTATATAGCCCTGAGGAGATTGAAACCTTGCTGGATGTTAACCAGAAACTTTACCAATCAGCGGCTCAGCGTATCAGACAAGGGCATTTTGTTATTAATCCCTACACCAAAGACGGAAAATCGGTTCAAGGAGATCAACTGAAAGCCATTACCCGATTTGAAGCAGATCTTGATTTGGGTCAAGCCAGACGCTTAGTGACCTTTCCTGCTAGACAAAAACGTCAGGCTTTCTTTGAGCTCATGATGACGGAGGACAAAAACGATGACATTTGACCCTTTTTTAACGCCAGAAGCCATTACTGACTTGCAGCAAAAAGAGCAACTGTCAGATAAGGCGCAAAAGCGAACAGCGCAACAAATTGAAGCCATTTACACCAATGGGCAAAATGTTCTGGTATCTGCCTCAGCAGGCTCTGGGAAAACATTTGTGATGGTTGAGCGTATCTTGGATAAAATCAAGCGCGGGATAGGCATTGACCAACTCTTTATTTCCACATTTACTGTCAAAGCTGCAACAGAGCTACGAGAGCGTATTGAAAAGCGACTAGTAGCAACCATTGCTAAAACCTCTGATGCGCAACTAAAAGCTTATTTCAACGACCAATTACAATCTCTTTCTCAGGCAGATATTGGCACCATGGATGCCTTTACCCAAAAATTAGTCAGTCGGTATGGCTATACCCTAGGGATATCACCTCATTTTCGAATCATGCAGGATAAAACTGAGCAAGACTATTTGAAAAAGGAGGTCTTTAGCAAGCTTTTTGCCAGCTACCTAGAAGGCACGCAAGGACAGCTATTTAAGGCTTTAGTCAAAAACTTTTCAGGAAATCGAAAAGATGCCACAGGCTTTAGGCAAGTGGTTTATCAAATTCATCAATTTAGCCAGTCAACGGATGACCCTGAAAAATGGCTGAAAGAGCATTTTTTAAGAGCTGCCAAAACCTACACGAGTTTTCAAGACATTGCTGACAAAGATGTCGAGGCTTTGCTGATTTGTATGCAGGATACCGCTGACCAACTCAGAGATGTGACCGATTTAGAAGGTTATGGGCAAGTAAAAAAAGACGGCAAACCCACTGCGAAATATGTTAAACATTTGCAGCAGATTGAGTCGCTTTACGAATGGGCCTTGCATTTTGAGAGCCTTTATGGAAAATCAGGTTTGAGCCGTTTGGCCCAAGACCTAACAGCCCTCTTGCCTTCTGGCTCAGATGTGACGGTTGCTGGTGAAAAATACCCTGTCTACCGTCCTTTACAGCATCGATTGACGAGGCTCAGGCACATGGAGACTATTTTTGCCTACCAAGCAGAATCCCTTCCTTTATTAGAGGTGTTGCAAGGTTTTATGCTTGATTTTTCGAGAGACTACCTGTCTGTCAAAATGGCTGAAAGTGCTTTTGAATTTTCTGACATCGCACATTTTGCCATTCACATTTTACAGCAAAATCCAGACATCAGACAAGCCTATCAAGGCCATTACCACGAAGTTATGGTTGATGAGTATCAAGACAACAACCACATGCAAGAGCGTTTGATAGAACTGCTCTCAAATGGGCAAAATCGCTTTATGGTGGGGGATATCAAGCAGTCAATCTACCGATTTAGACAGGCAGATCCCCAGATTTTCAACACAACCTTCAAAGATTACCAAAATAACCCTCAGCATGGGAAACTGATTTTGCTCAAGGAAAATTTCCGCAGCCAATCAGAGGTTTTAGACACCACCAATGCTATTTTTAGCCATCTCATGGATGAGGATTTAGGAGAAATCAACTACGACGACAGCCACGCCTTAGTCGCCGGTAGTGATCGTCAAAAAGCTCCACAACCTCAAAACAAAACCCAGTTATTACTATACAACACTGACAAAAATGAAGAATCAGAAGAAACCTCAGCTGATGTTGGTCAACTATCACCAGCCGAAGTCAAAATGGTTGTGAAAGAAATTATTCGACTTCACAACGAAGAGGGGGTTACGTTTGATCAAATCACTTTGTTAGTTTCTTCGAGAACACGTAACGATGGCATTTTACAGACCTTCAATCAGTATGGGATTCCATTGATTGTGGACGGTGGTCAGCAAAATTACCTCAAATCCGTTGAGGTGATGGTCATGTTAGACACACTAAGAAGCATTAACAATCCTTTAAACGATTATGCCTTAGTGGCCTTGATGCGCTCACCGATGTTTTCATTTGACGAGGACCAGCTAGCTCGGATTGCTCTTCAAAACCAAGAAACGCCATATGTTGAATCCTTCTATGAAAAAATTGAAAATAGCCTTCTGAAAAAAGGGGCACACACCTCCCTGATGCCACAAGACCTGACTGAGAAATTGACAGATTTTGTCGCAACGTTGACCTCGTGGCGACAATTTGCCAAAGTGAACTCGTTGTATGACTTGATTTGGAAAATCTTTAATGACCGTTTTTACTTTGACTTTGTTGCGACTCAGCCAAAGGCAGAACAGGCTCAGGCAAATCTTTACGCCCTGGCCTTTCGTGCTTATCAATTTGAACAATCTGGCTACAAAGGCCTTTCTCGCTTTATTGGCATGATTGACAAGGTTTTGGAAACCAAAAATGACTTGGCAAATGTTGAGCTGACAAGCCCTAAGCAAGCGGTGAATCTGATGACTATCCATAAATCCAAAGGTTTGGAGTTTCCTTATGTCTTTATCTTAAACAGTGACAAGCGTTTTTCGATGACCGATTTGCAAGCACCTGTTATGTTGAACCGCCAGAATGGCATTGGCATCAAGTATCTGGCAGACGTCAAAAAAGAACTAGAAGAAACATCACTAGCCTCAGTCAAGGTGATGATGGAAACCATGCCTTATCAGATTAATAAGCAAGCATTGCACCTGGCAACATTATCAGAACAAATGCGCCTTTTGTATGTGGCAATGACTAGAGCAGAAAAAAAACTATATCTAGTCGGTAAGATCAGCGAAAGCACTGACTTATCCTTTGAGAATGATCAGCGCAGTGGCAATCATTTGGCTTTAGAGCTGCGAAAACGTCTGACCAGTTTTCAAGACTGGTTGCTGGCAGTTGCGGCGGTGTTTAGCAAACAAGACTTGCACTTTGACATCAATTATTGTTCGGATGAGGAGTTGACGTCAGAAGCTATTGGGCAACTTAAAACCCCCGCTGTTTTACAGGCTGACGATGTGAGCAACAATCGCCAGACTCCTGACATTGCGCGTGCTTTAGACATTTTAGAGAATGTCTCTCGTCTCAATGACACTTATCAAGCGGCCATTAACCTACCAACAGTGAGAACTCCGAGCCAACTCAAAGAGCGGTACCAGCCATTAATGGGGACAGAGGAGATTGAGGTGATTTCAAAAGCCTATCCCCAAAAACGTGATTTTGACTTACCTGATTTTACGAAAAAAGGAAAGGTTCTCCCCCATCAAATAGGCTCTAGCTTGCATGAATTAATGCAGCGCATTCCAATCTCAAAAGACCTATCAGAGGCTGATATTGAAAAAGCCCTTGAGATGGTAGGAGCTGATGAGGCTGTGAAGGAAAAAATTGATCTTGATAAGGTTAATAGTTTCTTTGAAACAACAACTCTCGGAAAACTCATGAAACAACATCCTGAGCGATTGAACCGTGAAGCCCCATTTGCCATTTTGCGCCAAGACCCTGAGAGTAAAGAACAGTATGTTGTTCGAGGAATTATTGATGGGTATCTGTTGTTTGACGATTACATCGTCTTGTTTGACTACAAGACAGATCGCTACACGCACGCTCAAGAGCTGCAAAAACGGTACCAACATCAGATGGATTTATATGCAGAAGCTCTCCAACAAGTTTATGGCATTAACCAAATTGACAAATACCTTGTTTTAATGGGAGGCACCAAACTAGAAGTTGTCTCTGTTTATTAAGATACTTATCACTAAAGATTAGTAAAAGTTGTGGCAATTGCTGCAACTTTTTTGCTGGGCTCAGTTTAGCCTTGATTTTTGTATTTTTATAAGTTAATATAATAATTATTAAAAGCAAGGAGGCCTATCTATGAAGTTACCAGTATTTGGTGTTGAAGAATGGCTTAATCAGCACGAAAAAAAAGCAGTGCATAATATTGCAGAATCCTCAATTTCATCACTTAGTCTTGCAGAGTTATTCGAACTAACCCAGACTAACCCAGAAGCCTTTTACCAGACCTTGCACCATAAACAGTTAGACTATGGCTGGATAGAAGGGTCGCCTGAGTTTAAAAAAGCTGTTGCAGCGCTTTACCAAAACCAAGAAACAGATAACATCCTTCAAACCAATGGGGCTACAGGAGCTAATTTTCTAGTGATTTATGCCTTGATTAGTGAAGGAGACCATGTTATTGCTCATTACCCAAGTTATCAGCAACTGTATGACATTCCAGCATCATTAGGTGCTGAGGTAGACTATTGGCACACCAAAGAATCTTTAAATTGGCTGCCAGATTTAGAAGAGTTAAAAACGCTGATTCGACCAAATACCAAACTCATTACCATCAATAATGCCAATAACCCGACAGGTGCCTTTATGGATAGGGCTTACTTAGAAAAACTTGTCGCTATCGCAAAGGCACACGATATCTATATTCTCAGTGACGAAGTTTACCACTCATTTGCCTCAGACCGACTGATTGCCATCGCTGACTTGTATGATAAGGGCATTTCAGTCAACAGCATGTCTAAAACGTTTTCTATTCCAGGGATTCGAGTAGGCTGGCTAGCAGCATCTCAGAGCATTTGTCAGCAGCTAGTGGGTTACCGTGATTACACCATGATTTGTGCAGGTGTGTTTGATGATATGGTAGCAACATTAGCTCTGACGCATGTTGATGCCATTTTAGCGCGTAACCGTCACATCGTTGCTACTAACTTAGCCATTTTAGATCAATGGGTTCAACAAGAAGAAAAAGCTTCCTACCGAAAGCCTCCTTTGGTTTCGACAGCTTTTGTAAAACTAGCCATTGATATCCCAATAGAAGACTTTGCGCTAAGTCTACTCAATGATTACCAAACATTGGTTGTTCCTGGCAATCGATTTCAGCAACCTCAGCATGTGAGAATTGGCTACTGTTGCCAAAAAGATCATCTCGAAGCAGGACTGACAGCCTTGTCGAAATTATTAAATAATATTCAATAAATGCTTTACTTTTGAATAAGAATACACTATAATAGGTTTTATCAAATAAAAAAGGAATAAAAATACTATGAAACTCAAAAAAATAATGATCAGCACCATCACCTTTTTATCTCTATTTAGCCTAGCAGCTTGTGGGAGTACTCAAAAAAGCAGTTTGAAAGATAGTGTGAAAGAAACAGGAAAGTTAGTTGTAGCAGTCAGCCCTGATTACGCTCCCTTTGAATTTAAAGCCTTAATTGATGGCAAAGATACTGTGGTAGGCGCTGACATTCAATTAGCCCAAGCCATTGCAGATGAACTAGGGGTCAAGCTAGAGTTATCAGCGATGAGCTTTGATAATGTTTTGTCTAGCCTTCAAACAGGAAAGGCTGATATGGCAATTTCTGGCTTATCTTACACCAAAGAGCGTGCAAAGGTCTATGAATTTTCAACACCTTATTACGAAACAGAAAATGCTATTTTAGTAAAAGCTTCAGACCTTTCTAAATACACAGATAAATCGAGTCTAGACAATAAAAAAGTTGCTGTGCAAAAAGGGGCTATCGAGGAAAAATTATCTAAAGAGCAACTTAAAAAAGCCAACATCATTCCTTTGACAGCGATGGGTGAAGCAATTAATGAGTTGAAATCAGGACAAGTTCAAGCTGTTGACCTAGAAGCTCCAGTAGCAGAAGGATTCTTAGCCCAAAACCCAGATTTAGCTTTGGCACCTTTTAAACTAAAAACCAGTGATGGCGATGCTAAAGCAGTGGCAATGCCAAAAGGCAGCAAAGAATTGAAAAAAGTTGCTGATAAAGTTATTAAAAAACTCATCAAAGAAGGCAAATACAAAGATTTTATTAAAGAAGCTGCGGCATTAACAGGAAAAGCAGTGGAATAGTAAAAGTTACGAGCCTATCTGGTAAGTAGTGTTATCAAAAACGAAACAATACAAGCAATCAGAAATATTAGTAGGATATATCATGCTATTTTAAAAAGGAGGACAAAAATATCTGTCCTCTTTTTGTATATTTATTTTATTAAGAAAATATCTGTTAGGACTGGATAGCAAAAACGCTCCGCCTTTTGCTAAACCTTTAGGAGATAGTACTCCATTTGATTTAGCGTGGAGTTTAAAAAAATAGCACATAAAAGAAGAAAAAATTGTTTGACTTTTGTATCAAAATCATGTAATATAGTCAAGAACGTGAAAATGTTACAATATCTTGAGGAGGTGAAACACATGTCAAAAACAGTAGTCCGTAAAAACGAATCGCTTGACGATGCTCTTCGTCGCTTCAAACGTTCTGTTACTAAAGCTGGTACTCTTCAAGAATCACGTAAACGTGAATTCTACGAAAAACCTTCTGTAAAACGCAAACGCAAATCAGAAGCAGCTCGCAAACGTAAAAAATTCTAAATTCTAGATATTAAAAGCAGTCTCCTTAAAAAGGAGGCTGCTTTTTCGTCGTCACTTCAGAAAAACACTCCCAGATTAGTACGAACAATTTTTAATTTTGTCAGAAAAAACATTTCCATATTAAACGTTTTCTGATAAAATATAAGCGTTGGCTATTGCTATAGAGCTGTTATCACGAATGACATTAATTATTTTGATGGTAGCAGTGATAAAAGAAAGGAAGTATTTATTGTGAAAAGAAAGTCTGGGACAAGTGATTTTTCACGTTATTTGGTCTTAGGGCAAATGGCAGTTGCATTGCTATCAGCAACTGCAGCAGAGCAAGTGGTTCATGCTGGAGAGGTAGACGGTCAGTCGCCTCAAGCACAACAACTCTCCCTAACAGAAGCTGCGGCAAATCAACAGGCAGAAGTGTCTGCGGTTGGTGTAACAGAACAGGAATTACAACCAACATCAGCACCTGAAAAAGCTGGAGAAGTTGCTGTCGTAGAACCAGAGCAAGAAAAGGTCAGCGACAGTCAAGCAACGGCTACGATATCTAGTCCTTTGTCTGACGTTAGAAACGGGCAAGAAGGTGTAGCTTATACTGTTTCAGGCCAAATCATTAGTAAAGTCAATGCCTGGGGCGGTAATGGGTTTTACCTTCAAGACAATTCAGGTCAAGGGCTTTATGTCTATCCTAAAAACAACTCTCTAGGGTATCAGCTGGGTGACCGTGTCACACTAACAGGGACACTAAAACGTTTTAGAAGTGATTTGCAATTGGTAGATGTTACTGACCATAAGTCTACTGATCAAACCTTTAAGACTTCTGTCACAAAAACTAGTCCAAGCGAGCTTGCCACAGCACCTTTAGCTACTATGGTGGAATTGGATCAGGTGACTGTTGGTGAGATTACTATTGATTCCCATAATACCGCTACCTTTACTGTTTCAGACGATAAGGGTCAAAAAGCAACTATCCGTTTAGATAATCGAACAGGAATGACAGGTTCTGATTTGCTAGAGATAGTTGATACTAGTGATGTCATTAACGTTTCAGGAATCTTATCTCTTTTTGACAATAATTTCCAAATCAAACCTTTTGACAAATCACATTTCCAAGTCATTAAAAAACTTGCCCCTCGAAGTCCTCAAAAAGCGACAGTTACTATTGGTGATATCCAGGGCAAGAGTCATCAATCGCCTTATAATCACCGAAAAGTGATAGTAAAAGACGTTGTGGTAACTTACCTTGTTGCTTCAAATAATTTTTACGTCCAAGACCTTCACCCAGATGGTGATAGCGCAACATCAGACGGTATCAATGTCATCAGCGAGGTAGATGCTAAAGATATCCGTATTGGAGATGTTTTAACATTAACAGGAACCGTTGAAGAACATTTTGGGAAGGGCTATTCAGAAAAGAGTAAAACTGACTTAACCATTACGCGCATCAAAGCAAAAGAAATCGGAAAAACAGGCACAGCTGAATTGCCTAAAGCGATTGTCATCGGCAAAGACCGCAAGATTCCTGCTGACATCATTGATAACGACGGCATGACTGTTTTTGACCCAGAAGAAGATGCTCTTGATTTTTGGGAATCTGTTGAAGGCATGTTAGTTGCTGTTGACGATGCTAAGATTGTTGGACCGATGAAACACAAAGAAATTTACGTGTTACCAGGGTCTTACCAAGCAAAACTCAATAACATGAGCGGCATCAATTTGAAACCAAATACTTACAACACTGGTTTGGTACCAATCTTGTTTAAATCAGGAAAACAAGTTGTTAAGGCAGGAGATTTCTTTACTGGTCGCTTGGTTGGTCCGGTGACCTATAGCTACACAAACTATAAGGTTTATGTTAACGATGAAACGATGCCAACCTTAAACCAAGGTTCAGTTGTTCCTGAAAAAACCTACTTAGCAAAAGATGAGAGCCGATTGAGCATTGCTTCTTATAATATTGAAAACTTCTCGGCAGATAAAAAATCAACGCCAGACAGCAAAGTAAAACGCATTGCCCAATCCTTTATTTCCGATCTTCAATCTCCAGATATCATTGGTCTCATCGAGGTTCAAGACAACAATGGTCCGACAGATGATGGCACGACCGATGCAAGCCAAAGTGCAGCTCGTTTGATCAAAGCAATTACAGATTTGGGTGGTCCAGCCTATACCTATGTTGACATTGCACCAGAAAACAACCAAGATGGAGGTCAGCCTGGCGGTAATATCCGTGTTGCCTTCCTTTATAATAAAGATCGCGTTAGCCTTTCTGACAAACCTAAAGGAACAGCTACTCAGGCAGTTGCATGGGAAAACGGTGAATTAAACCTTAGTGTTGGAAGAATTGATCCGACCAATCCTATTTGGGAAACGGTTCGTAAATCACTCGCAGCTGAGTTTATTTTCAAAGGGCAAAAAGTTGTTGTGTTGGCTAACCACCTTAATTCAAAACGTGGGGACAATGGTCTTTATGGTCGCGTTCAACCAGTAACTTTTAAATCTGAAGAAAGACGCCATCAATTGTCTAAGATGTTAGCTGATTTTGCAAAAACGGGATTAGCACAAAACGCCAATTCCAATATTGTGATGTTGGGAGATTTCAATGACTATGAGTTTACTAAGACCATCAGTCTCATTGAGACAGGCGGCATGTCAAATCTTGTGAGCCGTCATGATGAGGCAGATCGTTTCTCTTATTTCTATCAAGGAAATAACCAAACTCTTGACAATGTTTTGATTTCTAATAATCTTTTGGGACGTTATGCTTTTGATATGGTCCATGTTAATTCGCCGTTTATGGAAGAACATGGCAGAGCTTCTGACCATGACCCATTGTTATTGCAGTTGGAGCTTAAAGCAGATACCTCATCGCAAGACGCCCAACAACAAAAAAATCAAACTCCTCAGAAAAAATCTGACCAAGCAGAGGTTAAAAAAGACCTCTCACCTAGCAAGGCTACTGTGGCATCGAAGGCTTCGAAACAGTTGCCAAGCACTGGAGACACAACTAGTCGCTTAGCCTCTCTATTTGGCTTTAGCCTGATATTAACAACATTTTTTGGCGCAAAACGTCATAAAAAGAACACACATTAATCAACTCAAAAAGCACTGAGACCGAACCGTCTCAGTGCTTTTAAAATTGAGAAATGAAAAAACAACTGACATGCAATCAGTTGTTTTTTGTGACTATTTTTTAGCGAGTAAATCACGAATTTCCATAAGAAGTTCTTCTTGAGATGGTGTTGCAGGCTCTTTAGCAACTTCTTCTTTTTTAGGCATAGCTTTTTGCGCTGCTTGAACAACGAAGAATAGGCTGGTACCAACAATTAAGAAATTAATAACAGCACTTAGGAAGCTACCATATTTGACACCATTCCAAGCTAATTGAGCGATGTTTTCGACATTAGCAGCTTTCAAAGCTGGGTTTAAGATGAGTGGTGTGATGATGTCGTTTACAAACGATGTGACGATAGTACCAAACGCACCACCGATAATCACAGCAACAGCAAGGTCAATGATATTGCCCCTAAATAAAAACTTTTTTAATTCTTGAATCATAATCGATTTCCTCCTTGACTTTCTTTAATCATAACATAATTTAAAGAAAAATGGCAATGTAATAGCTTATGCTTTTGAATTTACAAAGACCATTTTCAATGGTATAATAAAATATAAAATCATAATGGGATTTTTGTGGGGAGGTGATGATTTGGCAGTTGACCAAGAAAAGATTTCCCAAATAAAAAGTGCAGTAAACATCGTTGATGTTATCGGTGAGGTGGTTAATCTTACCCGCACAGGTCGACGTTACCTTGGACTTTGTCCCTTTCATAAAGAAAAAACGCCCTCTTTTAATGTCATTGAAGACAGACAGTTTTTCCATTGCTTTGGATGTGGAAAATCAGGGGATGTTTTTAAATTTATAGAGGAATATCAGCAAGTTCCTTTTTTAGATAGTGTTCAAATTGTCGCTGATAAGGCAGGCATTGCTGTTGATTTTGCGCCGCGGTCAGGTTCAAAAAAATCTCCTCAAAAGAGTGCTAACCAGATATTAAAAACACTCCATGAGGATGCTGCTAAGTTTTATCATGCCGTGTTAATGACTACAAAGATAGGACAACAAGCTAAAGAATACCTTTACCAGAGAGGTTTGACAGATCAGTTACTTGAGCATTTCAATATTGGTTTAGCACCAGATGAGACAGACTATCTCTACCAAGCGCTCTCTAAGAAATACGATGAAGACCAGCTAGCCGCCTCGGGCTTATTTAACTTGTCTGAACAATCAAACACGATTTATGACGCGTTTAGAAACCGAATCATGTTTCCTTTGACGGACGATAGGGGAAGTGTCATTGCTTTTTCTGGGAGGATTTGGACAGAAGCTGATGCCAAGAGCCAACTATCTAAGTATAAAAATTCTCGGTCGACAGTTCTTTTTAATAAATCCTATGAGCTTTATCATTTAGACAAGGCCAAACCTGTGATTGCAAAAACACACGAAGTATTTTTGATGGAAGGGTTCATGGACGTGATAGCAGCCTATCGATCGGGATGTGAAAATGCAGTGGCTTCGATGGGGACAGCTTTGACTCCTGAACATGTCAATCATCTCAAGAAAGTGGCTAAAAAAGTTATTTTGACCTATGATGGCGACGATGCTGGCCAGCAAGCAATTGCAAAATCACTCACCTTGTTAGAGGATTTTTTAGTTGAGATTGTTAAATTGCCCAATCAAATGGATCCTGATGATTTTGTGCAGAAACATTCTCCCGAAGCTTTGGCGAAATTACTCAAACAGTCGCGTATTAGTAGTACAGAATTTTTTATTGATCACTTAAAACCAGAAAATTTAGACAACTTACAGTCGCAGATTGCTTACGTGGAGAAAATTTCGCCGATTATCGCAAAATCACCGTCCATCATGGCTCAGAATTCATACATTAATAAAGTTGCAGACCTCTTGCCGGATTTTGACTATTTTCAAGTCGAGCAATCCGTAGACATGTTTAGGGTGCAAGAGCGCCAACATCGGCAAAATCAAGTCCCTCAACCAACAGCAATGATGACTTTACCGCTTGTTAAAAGTTTGTCAGCTGTGGTTAAGACAGAAAGTCACCTCTTGCACAGATTATTACATCACAGTTACCTGCTCAATGAATTTCGTCACCGAGAAACATTTTATTTTGACACACCCGCCTTTCAAGAGATTTATCAGCACATCAAACAGTATGGTCAGATTTCTTCATATGATTTATCGCAATTATCTGAAGAGGTCAACCAAGCTTACTATCGGGTCTTGGAAGAGCAACTCCCCCAGGAAATAGCAGATGGTGAAATAGCAGACATTTTATCTCAGCGCCAAAAGCTATTAACCCAAAGAGATATCAACAAACAAGGCAAACAAGTGAGAGAGTCTAGCAATAAAGGGGATCACCAATTAGCTTTGGAAGTATTAGAAAATCTAATCGCCCAAAAAAGAAACATGGAATAGAGGAAAATATGGCAAAAGAAACAGAAATTACAACGTTTAATGTTCAGGTCGCGGAGTTTATTCGTCATCATAAAAAAGAAGGAACAGCTGTTGATGACGAAGTGACTGAAAAACTTGTGATTCCATTTGCTTTAGATGCAGATCGTATTGATGATTTGCTTGAGCGTTTGACAGATGGTGGTATTTCCATCACTGATAAAGAAGGGAACCCTTCAACAAAATATATCGTTGAAGAGCCAAAGCCAGAAGAGTTGACAGATGCAGAATTAATTGGTAGCAACTCTGCTAAGGTTAATGACCCTGTTCGGATGTACCTCAAAGAAATCGGTGTTGTTCCCCTATTAACCAGCGAGGAAGAAAAAGTCTTGGCGGTAGCAGTAGCTGAGGGAGACCTAGAAGCCAAACAGCGTCTGGCAGAGGCTAACCTACGTTTGGTGGTGTCAATAGCAAAACGTTATGTAGGGCGCGGCATGCAATTTCTTGACTTGATTCAAGAAGGCAATATGGGTCTCATGAAAGCTGTTGACAAATTTGATTATTCAAAAGGCTTTAAATTCTCAACTTATGCGACTTGGTGGATTCGTCAGGCAATCACGCGTGCGATTGCAGACCAGGCCAGAACTATCCGTATTCCGGTTCATATGGTAGAGACGATTAATAAATTGGTTCGTGAGCAACGTAATCTGCTACAAGAGTTGGGACAAGATCCAACGCCTGAGCAAATTGCAGAGCGTATGGAAATGACTCCGGACAAGGTTCGCGAGATTTTAAAAATTGCTCAAGAGCCAGTCTCCTTAGAAACACCAATCGGTGAAGAAGATGATAGCCACCTAGGTGACTTTATTGAAGACGAAGTCATTGAAAACCCAGTTGACTACACGACGCGTGTCGTGCTTCGTGAGCAATTAGATGAAGTGCTTGACACTTTGACAGACCGCGAAGAAAATGTTCTTCGTTTGCGCTTTGGACTAGATGATGGCAAGATGCGCACCTTAGAAGATGTGGGCAAAGTTTTCAACGTCACCCGTGAGCGTATCCGTCAAATCGAAGCCAAAGCCCTTCGTAAACTACGTCATCCTAGCCGTAGCAAACAGTTGAGAGATTTTATTGAAGACTAAGACGTCTAGCCACGTAGTTGTTTGAGAAATGACCAGATAAAGCTTGATTTGGAACATTTTTGGAAAGGGGGAGCAATGCCTGAAACACAACATTACTCTGAAGAGCAAGTTATGGCGATTAAAGATAGCATTTTAGAGGCTTTAGAAACAGTGATTGACCCTGAATTAGGGATTGATATTGTTAATCTTGGTTTGATTTATGAAATCCGCTTTGAAGACAATGGTCATACAGAAATTGATATGACCCTAACCACTATGGGCTGCCCTTTAGCAGATTTGTTAACAGACCAAATTCATGATGCCATGCGTGACATTCCAGAAGTGACGAAAACAGAAGTGAAGTTGGTTTGGTCACCAGCCTGGAGTGTTGATAAGATGAGCCGTTATGCGAGAATTGCCTTAGGAATTCGTTAATCATAAAGCAAAGGGATGAAATATTCCCTTTTTTGATGTAAAATAATAAGAAAGATAACCGTAGTCGTTATTAATAAGGGCGACTCTGTCTTTATTTGAAAAGGAGAAAACATGATTCTAATTACAGGAAGCAAGGGGCAACTTGGCACAGAGCTTCGCTATTTGCTAGATGAACGTAACACTGATTACGTTGCAGTTGATGTTGCTGAGATGGATATTACAAATCAACATCAGGTTGAGGAGGTCTTTGCGCAAGTCAAACCAACATTGGTTTATCATTGTGCAGCCTACACAGCAGTTGACGCTGCCGAAGATGAAGGGAAAGCCTTGAACGAAGCAATCAACGTCACAGGAACAGAGGTGATTGCTAAAGCCTGTGCCAGTCACGGTGCGACTCTAGTTTACATTTCAACAGACTATGTTTTTGACGGCAATAAACCAGTAGGACAAGAGTGGCTAGAAACAGACCAGCCAGACCCTCAAACCGAATACGGACGCACAAAGCGTCTTGGAGAACAAGCGGTTGAGAAATATGCTGAGCAGTTTTATATTATCCGCACAGCTTGGGTATTTGGTAATTATGGGAAAAACTTTGTCTTTACCATGCAAAATCTTGCAAAAACTCACCCAAGACTAACGGTTGTCAATGACCAGCATGGTCGTCCGACTTGGACCCGAACTCTAGCAGAGTTTATGTGCCACTTGGCAGATAATCAAAAAGAATATGGGTATTATCACCTCTCGAATGATGCAGACGAAGACACCACTTGGTATGACTTTGCCAAAGAAATTTTAAAAGATACAGATGTCGAAGTGGTACCTGTGGATTCATCAGCTTTTCCTGCCAAGGCAAAAAGACCAGCTAACTCAACATTGAACCTGGACAAGGCTAAAGCTACTGGATTTGTCATCCCAATGTGGCAAGATGCCTTAAATGATTTTTACCATCAAGAGGTCAATAATTTATCATAATGAAGCAAGAGATGGCTATAGTGGCCACCTCTTTTTGTATCGCATTACCCCTTAAAATATGATATAATATCACTGATTATACTTTAGAATGGGGCATTATGTTTATGCAAGACGTGTTTATCATCGGAAGTCGAGGCTTGCCAGCAACTTATGGTGGGTTTGAGACTTTTGTTGAGGAGTTGATTAGTCATCAGATTAGCAAAGCTATTCGGTACCACGTTGCCTGCCTCAGTGACACAAAACACCAAGAGCATTTTGACTATAAAGGGACAGACTGTTTTTACATCAATCCACCTAAACTGGGTCCTGCAAGAGTTATCGCCTACGACATGATGGCTATTAGTTATGCTTTGTCTTACATCGACAAACATCATATTCAAAAGCCTATTTTTTATGTGCTTGGCAACACAATCGGTGCCTTTATTGCACCTTTTGTAAGACAGGTGCATGCGCGTGGAGGTCAACTATTTATCAACCCAGATGGACTAGAGTGGAAACGTGCCAAATGGTCAAAACCTGTTCAGGTTTACTTGAAATATGCTGAAAAACAAATGACCAAGCACGCAGATTTGGTGATTTCTGACAATATTGGTATTGATGACTACATCAAACTGGCCTATCCGTGGTCAAAGACCAGGTTCATCGCTTATGGCACACAGACAAAAGCTTCGAACCTTCTTGCCACAGACAATAAGGTCAGAGATTATTTCCGTCAATTTGACATGACAGAAAGAGATTATTATTTAATCATAGGCCGATTTGTTCCTGAAAACAATTATGAAACAGCAATTCGAGAGTTTATGGCGTCTTCAACTAAGCGTGATTTAATTATCATTTGCAACCACAAAGGTAACGCTTACTTTGACAAACTTGTTGCGTCCACGGGCTGCCATGAGGATCCTCGGATAAAATTTATCGGCACTCAGTATGACCGAGACTTGCTGACTTATATTCGTGAGAATGCTTTTGCTTACCTTCATGGTCATGAGGTTGGTGGGACCAATCCAGGATTGTTAGAGGCGCTAGCCCATACAAACCTTAACTTAGTACTAGACGTGACATTTAATCACTCAGTGGCTAAAACAGCGGCGCTTTATTGGACAAAAAAAGAAGGCAACTTGGCTCAATTGATTAATCAAGTTGACTCAGGTAGCGATCAAGATGCTTTGGGTGAAAAAGCCAAAACAATTATCCAAAACGATTATACCTGGGAAAAAATTGTCAGAGAGTATGAGGCTTTATTTTTAAATGAACATTAATATTTTGCTATCCACCTATAATGGTGAACGGTTTTTGGCAGAGCAGATTCAAAGCATTCAAAAACAAACCGTCACGGATTGGACTTTATTGATTAGAGATGATGGGTCGAGCGATCGAACACGTGAAATCATTCAAGAGTTTGTGGCACAAGACCCTCGCATTAAGTGCATTAACTCAGAAAAGGATGAAAACCTTGGCGTTGTCAAAAATTTTTTCACCCTTTTAAAGCATCAAGAGGCTGATTTCTATTTTTTCAGCGACCAAGATGACGTGTGGTTAGAAGACAAGTTAGCGCTTAGTTTGGCAGAAGCTGAAAAGCATAGTGCTCAAACACCCTTGTTGGTCTACACTGACTTAAAAGTGGTCAATCAAAACCTCGAAGTCATTTATGACAGCATGATTCGCACACAATCAGCACATGCTAACACAACATTAGTTCAAGAATTGACAGAAAATACCGTGACAGGTGGCACTATGATGATCAATCAGGCGTTAGCAGCATATTGGACCAGCTGTGAAAATCTATTGATGCATGACTGGTACCTCGCTTTATTAGCAACAGTCAAAGGTAAATTAGTTTATCTCGATGTTGCAACAGAACTTTATCGTCAACACGACAATAACGTCCTCGGAGCGAGAACATGGTCAAAGCGTGTCAAAAACTGGATACGTCCAACCACCTTGATACAGAAATATTGGTGGTTAATCACATCCAGCCAAAAACAGGCCCAGTCATTATTAGCGTTACCACTCACTCCAAATGATCGAGCAATGATACAAACTTATGTCGACTTATTAAAAAAACCGCTGCCTCAACGCCTAGCAGCTCTGAGGCAGTATGGTTTTCGAAAAAATCGCATTTTCCACACAATAATTTTTAGAGCATTAGTGATGACAAAATGTGGATACAGGAGAACAGAATGAATTTTTTAACACAAAAAAATCGTATTTTGCTAAAAGAAATGGTAAAAACAGATTTTAAATTACGGTATCAGGGAAGCCTCATCGGGCACCTTTGGTCTATTTTAAAACCAATGCTTCTTTTTACAATCATGTATTTGGTTTTCGTCCGTTTCTTACGCTTTGACGATGGAACACCTCACTATGCAATAGGTCTTCTACTGGGAATGGTGACATGGAATTTCTTCACAGAGGCAACAAATATGGGAATGATGTCAATTGTTTCTCGCGGAGACCTCTTAAGAAAATTAAATTTTTCCAAAGAAATTATTATTTTTTCATCTGTTGTTGGTGCGGCTATCAATTACTCAATTAATTTGATTGTTGTTTTTGTTTTTGCCTTAGTCAATGGAGTTTCTTTTTCTTGGCAGTGGGTAATTATTTTTCCGTTGTTTGCTGAGTTGATGTTATTAGCTACGGGAGTTTCGTTCATATTATCAACCTTTTTTGTCAAATACCGAGATATCGGACCAATTTGGGAAGTAGTACTACAAGCTGGTTTGTATGCAACTCCTATTATCTATTCATTGACCTTTATTTTGCAACGAGGCCAGGTAGGAATTGCTAAAGTAATGATGCTTAATCCAATTGCACAAATTATACAAGACATGAGGCATTTTATCATCTATTCAGGAGCAATGAGAGGATGGGATTTGATTAATAACAAATGGTTAGCATTGATACCGTATGTTTTCCCAGTAATAATCTTTCTGATTGGATACTATATTTTTCACCATCATGCTAAAAAATTCGCGGAGATTCTTTAATGTCAAATAAAAAAATTGTTGTAAACGTTGACCATGTCAGCAAATATTTTAGATTACCAACAGAGCGTACCCAAAGTTTAAGAACTGCTTTGGTCAATCGGTTTAAAGGAATAAAAGGCTATAAAGAACAACATGTATTGAAAGATATCAATTTTGAAGTTGAAGAAGGAGATTTTTTTGGTATCGTTGGTAGAAACGGTTCAGGTAAATCGACCCTATTAAAAATTATCTCCCAAATATACATACCCGAAAAAGGTAGCGTAACAGTTCAAGGTAAGATGGTATCATTTATTGAATTAGGGGTAGGATTCAATCCAGAATTAACAGGTAGAGAAAACGTTTACATGAACGGAGCTATGCTTGGATTTACTACAGAAGAGATTGATGCAATGTACGATGACATTGTCGATTTTGCAGAGCTTCATGACTTCATGAATCAAAAATTAAAGAACTATTCATCAGGAATGCAAGTTCGTTTAGCATTTTCTGTCGCGATAAAAGCGCAAGGAGATGTCTTGATTTTAGACGAAGTGTTAGCGGTAGGAGATGAAGCATTTCAACGCAAATGCAATGACTACTTTTTAGAACGTAAGAAGAGTGGAAAAACTACTATTTTGGTGACCCATGACATGGGGGCTGTAAAAAAATACTGCAATAAAGCTATATTAATTGAAAATGGCTTGGTTAAGGCTATTGGTGACCCGGATATTGTTGCCAATCAATATAGTTTTGATAATGTCGTTGTTTCAGAAAAAGCAGCTGAACATCAGACAGATGGTCAAGGTAGTGTTGTACAAGATTTTAACGCTAGATTATTGTCCTCACCACAAATTAGCCCGACAGAAGATATTGTTATAGAATTTTCTTATCGGGTGTTAAAAAATATTGATACTCATATTGCGTTATCATTTTTAGATCTCGATACTAATTTCGGCATCTATAACGACAACTCAATGGACTTAAAAACGACAGGAGCAGGTCACAAAAAAGTTCGATTTACATGTCGATTGGATTACCTTAACCATGCTAAATTAAAGTTAGCAGCAACTGTCAGAGATAATTCGAAGCACGCTTTGGCTTTTTCGCCAGCTGCTACAGCTCCGGTCATTGTTATTGACAGAATCATTGACAAATCACAAGAAAGCGAATGGGATGCCAATACGGGGATGCTCAGACGAAGTAGTGAGTGGAATTAGGTAAAAGGAACATGAAAAAAGTATTAGTCATATCACCTACTGGAACTTTGGACAATGGTGCAGAAATATCAGTGATTAATCTAATGACGTTTCTGCAATCACACAATTATCAAGTATTTAATGTTTTTCCTAGTAATCCACATCCTTCTCAAGACAAGTACATTGAAAAAATGAAGGAAAATGGAATACTTTTTTTGAAATTACCTCTTTTAAATTGGTGGTGGGAGGAATCGCCTGCACAACTTCATGGCACAAAAGAAGAGCGTTTTTATTTCTACCAAAAATATATTTATGACATTCGTCAATACATTAAGGAAAATAATATTGATATTGTCATTACTAATACGGCTAATCTGTTTCAGGGAGCTGTTGCAGCTGCTTGTGAAAATCGGCAGCATTTTTGGTTAATTCACGAGTTTCCAACAGAAGAATTTGCTTATTACAAAGATTATATTCCATTTATGGCTGACATGTCAGATGATGTTTTCTCTGTTGAAGGTATTTTGAATGAGCAACTTGCTAGCCTCTTTCCGCAAGAGAAAAGACCAAAAACATTTATGCCTTATTCTAATATTGACCAGTCACCTGTTACAAGTGGTACGGCTAGACGCTTGATCTCGATTGGTAAAATCAATGATAATAAGAATCAAATAGAGCTTCTCAAAGCTTATATTGCGTTAAATCAACGTAATCTTCCACTTGTTTTTATTGGTGGTTGGGAAGAGTCTGTAAAAGAAAAAATTGATGCGATTATTAAAGAGAATGAGTTGACTAATGTTCAATTTTTAGGACATAAGGCAAATCCTTGGGAATATGTTACTGATAAAGATGTATGTGTCTTTAACTCTAAATCAGAGGCTTTTCCAATGGTTTTTGTAGAAGCTACCTTAAAAGGAATTCCAACAGTTGTTTCTGATAATTATGGGTATCAATCAGTTCAAAAAGTTTTTAAATCTGGTCATAGCTATCCGATAGGAAATATTGACAAGTTAGTACAACTGTTGAAATCCATTTTAGAAGACTATGAAGAGTATAAAACAAGGTCTCTATACTTACAGCAAAAGGCTAGACAAGTTTACACTTTAGAAAATGCGTATGCATCAATTCTAAAAGCAATAGCAACTGGCCACCCTTCCACTAAAAAAATAATTTATCCCATAAAAGAGTTGCTAGGTTCTTATAATTATGACGAATTTCCTTGGTTTATTCACAATCAAAAGTTAACAATATTTGAATCGGAAGAATTAGATAGTTTTTCGGCTATGAATAGTCACCAAAAAGACCTGGCTTTTTCTGATGATTTTATGATTGAAATCAGTGATCAGTGTAATTTTATAAGGTTTGATCTATCAGAACAAACGGGTATTTCTGCTCAAATTAGTTTATATGATGCTGAAACGAAACAATTTATCAAACCACTTAGTTATAATGCAATACTTGAAAATGATGTGTTTTTATTTTTGACCCAAGATCCACAAATCATTTATGATGTTCATCAATATCATAAAAAGACACTTCAGTTTCGTTACACCCTGACAAGCACTTATGATAGCATGGTGACACATACTTTTGATCAGATAACTCACTACCAGTCGAATGATATCATGCGATTAGAGAGCGATATCAGTGAATTGACGACTCAAATATTATCTTTGCAACGTGAATCCCAAAACTGGAAAAATCAATACCTAAATGTCATCAATTCTCGTCGCTGGACGATTCCAACTAAAATAATCAACTTTTTTAGGAGAAAAAAATGAAACGATTATTGTTATATGTTCACTATCATAAATATAATAAGATTAGCAGCCATGTATTTTATCAATTGGAGAAAATGAGACCGTTATTTTCTGAAATTGTATTTATTTCTAATAGCCTATTAGAAGAGGAAGCTATTGAACAACTAAAAAAACAGCAGCTATTTGATTCTTTTATTCAAAGAGAAAACAAAGGGTATGATTTTGCTGCTTGGCATGATGGAATGAATGTTATCGGTTTTGACCGTTTAGATCAATTTGATTCCGTGACCTGCATGAATGACACCTGTTTTGGGCCACTATGGGATATGGAGCCCTACTTTGAAAAATACGAGTCGGACATATCTGTAGATTTTTGGGGAATGACAAATCATACCAAAGTAGACACGCATCATGTTCATATAGAAGAACACCTACAATCTTACTTCATGTCGTTCAAGCGCTCCCTCGTAGCTTCAGAAGTTTTTCAAGCTTTTTGGACTAACATAGAGGCTTATGATAATGTTCAATATGTTATTGATAATTATGAGACGCAATACACGAAACGCTTCTTAGATGCAGGATTTCATTATCAATCCGTTTTAAATACAGTTCCTATTGCAGACGATTATTTTCATTCTAATTTTACAATTCATTATCCACATGTCATACTGGCAAATAAGGTTCCTTTTGTTAAAGTTAAGACCTTCGACTTAACGCAACACTTATCTCCGTATCTGTTAATAGCAATAGAAGAAGAAACAGATTATCCAGTGCAACATATCTTGGATCATATGTCAGATATTAGCGTGCCAACACCTGCTTATTTATTGGGACGAAAAGTTTTAACAACGGGGACACCTCCTTACTCTAATACGAAGAAGATAGCTGTTCACCTGCATACTTTTTATGTTGATTTATTAGAAGAATTTCTGATTCAATTTAAACATTTCAATTTTGATTATGATTTGTTTTTGACAACAGATACCGAAGAAAAAAGAGAACACATTCAAGTAATTCTTGATAAGCTAGCTCAGCCTGCTCGAATTTTCTTAACTGGTAATAAAGGACGAGACATTATTCCGATGCTGAAGTTGAAAGAAGAATTGGCAAACTATGATTACATTGGCCATTTCCACACGAAAAAATCACCGGAATACCCTCATTGGGTAGGTGACTCATGGCGTCGCGAATTGTATCAAATGTTAATAAAACCAGCTAACAACATTCTTGCTAGTTTAGAGCAAAGAGATAATCTCGGACTTGTTATTGCGGATATTCCTTCTTTCTTTCGCTATACAAAAATTGTAGACCCGACTAATGAGAATAAGTTTGCTGAAGATATGAATGCTTTATGGGAGCAAATGGGATTATCGAGAGCATTAGATTTTAATCAATTAGATACTTTTATTATGAGCTATGGTACCTTTATTTGGTTCAAAAAAGCAGCATTACAACCTTTATTTGATCTAGTACTTGAAGATTTAGACATCCCCGAAGAACCAATAGGTCAACATACGGTGCTTCATTCAATTGAAAGAATTCTTGTTTACCTAGCGTGGGCTAATGATTATGATTATGCTATTTCTCGTAATCCTCTTTATATCAGCCCTTATGTTGATAACAAAGTTCTCAATTTAAGACCGGATCTTGTTCAGAACACATATATTAATTTTGATCAAATTGGAGGTATAAAAGGTGCCTTGAAATATATTTACCGTGGTCCGGGAAGTGCGATAAAATATATAATTAGAAGAATATTAAAAAATAAATAATTAAAAAATATTGAAAAAATGATAATTACTAGAATAAAAAACGCTAATTGGCCCAAGTGCTTACAACCTATTTTAGCAGTAATTTTATTTGCTTATATTAATTTTTATTTACTCATTGTTCCTATTTTGAAACAATCTATTGCCAATCATAATGTAGTAGGCATTCAAACACTTTTTAATTTTTCAGGAATAACTTTTGGTTTAGCTTTGACGAGTATCACAGTGATATTAACTCAATTTATAAATGTCTCGTTTCTTAAAAAGTTAGGCTTAGGATACCTCACCTATTTATTAGTATCTTATTTTATACTTGTAACGAGGTATCTAAACGATGATAAATTTAAAGTTTGGGATTTTTCTAAGCTATCAGTGACAACAAATAGTTTTTTACTTCCGTTAGTAGGTATGTTAGTAGCAACTATAATCTTGAAAATATTTCTCCAACGAAGTTCATTGGATTTGATATTATCTAAGTATATGGCAGTATTTGAATCATCCGACTCAATTCTGTTTGGGATGATTTCTTCGTTCATTATTAATGATAAGCATCTTGTTACGATTTTTCGAGACGATATTTTGTCATCATTTTTGGAAAAAGCAGACTATACTGCCTTCATACGGTTTTCTGTAATCAATCTTTTGCTTTGCTTAATAACATTTCATGTTATTTGCTACTATTTATATAAGGCGTATGAGTCAATAACTAACAACAAACCCAGCATCCACCTTGCCTTTGCCAGTAGTTTATTACTAGCTTTAGTATTTAACTACTGTTTCCAATATGGCTTAAAAAAAGATGCCATGTTGTTAGAGAGATATATTTTTCCTGGAGCAACCGCTTATCAGATTGCTTTCTTGTTTTTCTTGTTTTTTGTTATTTATCTACTCATCAATCGCTATGTGCTATCGACGGTGCTTAGCTTAAGTTTAGGAATATTATTATCAATAGCAAATGCAACAAAAGTCAGAATGCGTAATGAACCTTTATTGATGACAGACTTTGTTTGGCTAAAGGACTTGTCTTTTTTGAGCAGTTTTGATACTAATTTGTTTATTAAAATAACTGGGATAAGTTTAGGCATTGTTGTCTTGTATTTTATTGTCAGAAAGTACATTTTTCCAGGAAAAATTTTAAATGATTACAAAGTTAGATTGTTTTATTTGTTTTTTATAATGTTTTTTGGACTTGGAACGCTGATAACTTTTAGACATAAAGAAGACAATAAGGTTATTAATGGCATACCAGTTTTGTCGAAAGTGAGTAACTGGAACGATATCGATTGGATGGGCTTTTTAGTTAATGCCAGATATAAATCTCTTGCCTATATTTGGACCAAACAATTAACAGGTTCTATTATGGAAGTCCCTAGTGGATATAGCAAGGCTTCAGTTAAGCGGATTGCGAAACTTTACAAAGAAGAGGCTACTCAAATCAATCAAACTAGATTTAAGCATTTGAATGACCAAACTGTTATTTTTGTACTCAGTGAGAGTTTTGCAAATCCAGAACGTATTGCTGGTGTTTCACTTTCAAAAAACATCATTCCAAATATTTCTGAAGTTATGAAAACAAACACTAGTGGTACAATGGTGTCTGATTTTTATGGTGGAGGTACTGCCAATGTTGAAATTCAAACATTGACAGGATTACCTTATTCAAACTTTTCTCCTAGCGTAGCAGTCGTTAATACCGAAGTTATTCCTAGCATGCCTTACGTGCCATCGATAAGTGACACTTTTAAAAATAATGATAAGTATGCTGTTCACTTACACAATGCAACAAATTATGCAAGGAATGTTGTTTATAATGATTTAGGATTTAATACTTTTGTTGCACTAGATGGTACAAAAGATAAACCAACTCAGCTTGAATTTTTAAGTGCAGGAGCCACAGATAAATCAAGCTACCATGCTGTTCTTAGTCATTTAGATAAGAATAAAAACCAGTTTTTTTCTGTTATCACGATGCAAAATCACATTCCTTGGACTAAGGAAGAACCCGCAGATATTAGCGGGACAGGAAAAGGCTTCACAGAGGAAGAAAACACAACGTTATCAAATTATTCACGATTATTAAATGTGACGGATCAAATGACGCAAGATTTTTTGAATGAACTGTCTAGCTATGAAAAAAATGTGACAGTTGTTTTCTATGGCGATCATTTACCTGGATTTTATCCTAACTCAGCTTTTTCTTCAAATCCAGGTAGTCAATATGAGACGGATTATTTTATCTGGAGCAATTATGAGACGGAAAAGTTGGATTATCCAAAAGTCCATTCAAGTGATTTTCCAGCACTTATTTTGAAACACACAAATGCAAAGGTCTCTCCTTATGGTGCTTTATTAACGAAACTGTTAGATAATAGAGACCAAAAAGCTGTTTTCAAGAAACTTAACGAAGACCTAAAAATACTGCAGTACGATTTGACGTTAGGACATCACTATATTTTAGATGATAAAGAATTTTTTAAAGTGAAATAGTGATACGCTTTTTATCAAGAATTAAGGAGGTTATTATGGCAAACATTTTAGTGACAGGTGGAGCAGGTTTTATAGGTTCTCATACATGCATAGAATTATTAAAGGCTGACCATACTGTAGTTATCGTCGATAACCTTTCTAATAGTAAAAAGGCAAGTATTGATACGGTTGAACGATTAACAGCAAAAAAAGTCACCTTTTATAACGAAGATATTTGCAATGAACAGGCATTAGAAAACATTTTTTCAAAGGAACAGATTGATAGTGTTATTCATTTTGCAGGTTTAAAGTCTGTTGGGGAATCATCTGAAAAACCATTGTCTTACTACGAGAACAATGTCGTAGGCACATTAACCTTATTAAAGGTGATGACAAAGTATAATTGTCGGAATCTTATTTTTAGCTCATCAGCAACTGTCTATGGAAATCCCGAGAAAGTACCAATCAAAGAAGAGTTTCCATTATCCGTGACAAATCCATATGGCAGAACGAAGCTAATATTAGAAGATATTTTGAAAGATATTTTCACAGCTGATCATAGCTGGAAAATTATAGTTCTTCGATACTTCAATCCTATTGGAGCACATGAATCTGGAGACTTAGGTGAGGATCCCTTCGGAATTCCTAATAATTTACTTCCTTATGTGACGCAAGTGGCTATTGGAAAACTTGCTTATGTTAATGTTTTTGGTAGTGATTATCCAACAAAAGACGGAACAGGTGTACGTGACTATATTCATGTGGTTGACTTGGCAAGAGGCCATGTTGCGGCTTTGTCTCAAATGATAAAACCAGGAATTTTTCGTGTCTATAATTTAGGAACTGGAAAGGGGTATTCTGTTTTGGACATTATTAAAACGATGTCTGACGTTATTGGAAAGGATATCCCATATAAAATTAGCAAACGTAGACCAGGCGATATTGCGATTTGTTACGCGGACCCTAGTAAAGCTAACTTAGAACTAGGATGGCAAGCTCGATATGATATTAAGCAAATGTGTCAGGATGCCTGGAGATGGCAAAAAAAACATCCCAATGGTTTTGATGTTTGATATTTAGATAAAGATGATTATGGAAATGAAAAAAAATAAACTTTTAGTAATAATACCCGCATATAATGAGGAGGAATCCATTGAATCGGTAGTGGATAATCTCATTCGTCATTATCCTTTTTATGATTATATTATTATCAATGATGGCTCTAAGGACAGAACGTCAGAGATTTGTCATAAGCGTTCTTTTAATATTATTGATTTACCAGTAAATCTGGGCCTTTCAGGTGCTGTTCAAACAGGTTTCAAATATGCCTTAAAGCAAAATTATGATATGGTAATTCAATTTGATGGAGATGGTCAGCATCTTCCTGAATATATTGAACGGCTAATTCAATTAATTGACAATGGGGCTGACTGTGCGATTGGTTCACGATTTATTAGTAGCGCAAAACATCACTCGCTTAGAATGTTGGGTAATACATTGATTAGCTACGCCATCAAGTTAACAACAGGTAAAGTTATCTCGGATCCAACTTCTGGTATGAGAATGTTTAATAACGTATTAATAAAGGCATTTGCAGAGGATATCAACTATACACCCGAACCAGACACGATATCTTATTTGATACGCCAAGGATTTGACGTAAAAGAAGTCCAAGTTGCTATGCAAGAAAGGCAAGCTGGTCAATCTTATTTGACTTTGAGTCGCTCTATTAAATATATGATTCATATGTTTACTTCAATCTTATTAATTCAAAACTTTAGGAAGAAGAAATAATGGTTTTTAGCTTACAAGTAATTTTTATCGTCACAGCAATTATCACAGCAACACTCATTTTAGGTAATATCCGAAAATCAAATATTCACATTGAAGATAGTTTTTTCTGGTTATTATTTTCTGGTATTTTGTTATTCTTTGCTATCTTTCCGAAGGTTATCATATTTTTTGCAAAAATTATTGGGTTTGAGTCGCCGGCAAATTTTGTTTTTTTAGCTATTATTTTTTTGTTAATTATTCAACAGTATCGATTAACAAATGCTTTAGCCAAGACTGAGATTAAGTTAAAAAATTTAATTCAGTATATTGCTCTAAAGGAAAAAGAAAATGATAAGTAAGGATTCTGACATAACGAAACTCTCTGAGAGAAAAAACTTTATCTGGAATTTATTTGGGAGCCTATCAACAGCTATCATTTCAGTGATATTTTTACTGGTTGTCTCACGTTTAGCGACAACGTCTCAGACAGATACTTTTAGTTTTGCTTATGCTTTAGGCAGTTTATTGGTTATTATTGGTTTGTTTCAGGTCAGAAATTACCAAGCTACCGATATTCAAAGAACATTTGAATTTACAACTTATTTTTTTGCACGCTTGGTAACAATTGGCATCATGATAGGGATAACAATCATATACCTTATGATGAAAGATTACACATCAGAAAAATCGGCACTTATTTTTTTAATGATTTTATACCGTTCAACAGATGCCTTTTCTGATGTTTATCAAGGAATTTTTCAACAACATGAACGATTAGATTTAGCAGGAAAATCTCTATTCTTCAGGAATATGTGGATTATAGTGGCATTCATTTTAGGGCTATTTTGGCAAAGAAACATCATTGATGCAATGGTCTGGGTTTTGATTATCTCGACAATCTCTATTTTGTATCTAGATATTTTAAAAGCTAGACAGTTTGAAAATATTGGAACTTACAAAATCAATTGGAAATTGATATTCAAATTATTAAGAGAATGTTTTCCGTTGTTTATTAATGGCTTTTTACTGCTTTATATTTATAATTATCCCAAATATGTTATTGATAATTTTTTAGAAGCAGGTATTTTGAAACCTGGAGTCCAAAAAGATTTTAACATCATTTTTATGCCTACTTTTGTCATGAATCTATTGATGTTGTTTTTTAGGCCATTGATCACTAAGATGGCAATCTTTTTTTCCGAAAAAAAAATACATTTTTTTTATAAAATTCAGGTACAGTTGTTTAGTTGGTTGCTGGCTATTGGATGTTTGGTATTAGGAGGCTCTTTTGTAGCAGGTATTCCTTTTCTCAATATGTTATATGGTGTCCACTTAAATGATTTAAAGCTAGCATTTATGCTATTGATGGTAAGTGGTCTTCTCAGTAGTTATGCAATAGCAATAGATAATATTCTTACAGTTATTAGAAAACAAAAACTTCTCATTGTTTCTTATTTGTTGTCATTTTTAGTCACAATAATCTTCTCACCTTATTTAGTGAAGACTTACAGTATATTAGGAGCTTCAATTGCCTTTTTCTGTGCAATGTTCATTTGGCTTTTGAGCTCACTTTGCATTTATCTCTATATAAAAAGAAAGACGTGGTAGAATGACTTTTCTTCATCAAGTTAGTAACACTTTTAAGGCAAATAGAGGATCCTATGTTCTTTATTTGTTTAGTTATCTGTTAATATTACTTATTTATGCAGACTTAACTCGTTTACCCATAACAATCCTTAGTTTGTTGCTGTTATTAGGATTTTTGTTAATTAGTTTTAAACCTAAAGGATTAGGAAAAGCGACTGCTTTAATTATTATAACACTTGGCGGAGCATCAGCTCTTTTAAGTCCAGTCTACGATGTTCCTGATGAGTCGGCGCATTTTCAGCGGAGTTTATTTTTGTCGGAAGGGGATGTTAATCTATCAAATAACCCCAGTCAACTGTTGCAATCAAGTGATTTCCAAGAGTTTGATAAAAACCTTGGGAAACCATTACCGCTTACTAATTTAGATAAAATAAAACATAGTCATAAGGAAATTCCAAATCCACGATTAACCATTACTAATTCTTATTACATTTTAGGCTATATTCCACAAGCCATAGGATTAACAATAGGAAATGCTCTAAATATTAATTTAAAAACTAGCTTTATTCTAGGTCGCTTACTTAATGTTATTTGCTACGCGTTAATTGTTTTTTTAGCCATCAAGATAGCTGGAGCTTTGGGGCAAATCATAGCTGTTTCAGCGTTATTGCCGATGAATATTTATTTAGCAGGATCATTTAGTCAAGACCCTGTAGGAATTGGGATTATGCTTTTAATTGCAGCACTGTTTTGCCATATTTATTTAAGTGAAAAGGCAATTGGGTTCAAACCATTTTTGGCATTTATTTTACTGTGTGCCTCTTTGATTACAATTAAGCTTCCTTTTATGTTATTAACCTTTCTAATTGTTTTTATTCCGAATAAAAAATTTGATTTTGGAAGGTATCCTGTTTGGTTAGTGAAATTCGTTGCTATTGTACTGGTGTGTTTAGGGACTATTTTTTGGGGTCAATTGTATTCAGAAGTTGTTAATGTTAACTATATGCAGCTAGACACCTTGTCTAATGTAGATGCCGTTCGTCAAATAAAATCTGTTATTAATAAGCCCTTGACTTATTTCCCTGTAATAATGAGAGAGATAGTGATGAGGATTATTTATCCAGCTAACATTAACTTATTTGGTCGATTAACTTATGGTCCCACTTTCTTAATTGCCTATCAAATATTATTTTTAGGACTGGTTGTTTTGAACAACGCTCATAAAATAACCATGAATATCATGTCAAGATTTGCTTTAGCACTTGTCATACTGGGCCTCTTTACAGGAGCTGTGTTAGCAATGTACCTTACTTGGACGCCAGTTGGAAGCAGGGTAGTTGAAGGTATGCAGGATAGGTATAGTTTAGGTGTTGTCGTTTTCATGCTGATACTCATGGTATCTAATAATAAATTATTTAAGCAGTGCCAAGATATGTTATCAGATCGCATTATTCTTAACCTATCAATTTGTTGGATTTACACGATGCTTCTTAGTACTTTAGCTCATTATTACACATTTTAAACGAGGATATTATGCTATATGATTTAACGCTTATCATGCCAATTTATAATCAAGAAAAACTATTGAGTCGTTCCTTAGATAGTATTATCAATCAAACCTATCTTAGGCAATGTCGCTTAAGAGTTTTATGTATTGATGATGGCAGTACTGACTCATCTAGCCTTATAATTAAACGCTATGCGAAAAAATATTCTTTCATAGAGTATCATTATAAAACTAATGGTGGTGTTTCTGAGAGTAGAAATATGGGACTACATTTAGTTGAAAATAGCCGTTATATTGGTTTTTTTGATCCAGATGATAGTTTAGAGTTAAATTATCTAGAAACATTTATGGAAGCTGCTAAAAAAAATCCAGATGGCATCATGTTTGATATTAACCTGGTTAATAAAGATAATTTTCAAAAGAAATACTTAACGGTTAATTCTGGCTATAACAAAGACATAATCAGGGGATTTATGATTTCTAAACAAGCAAACTGGACTCGTATATATAGAAGTGAGCTTTACCAGGGTGTTGAATTTCCCAATGGTGTAATATATGAAGATTTGGCAGTGACACCTTATGTAGCCTCTAGATGTCAACAAGTAGTTTACATCAAAAAAGCGATATATAATTATTATGTAAATAATCCAGGCTCCATTATGAATGCCAATAGCAATAAAAAAACAAGTAATGATATTTATAAGGCATTGAATCACTTATTTCAGTTATTTGGGAGTCAAAAAGATTATTATCGAGATGAATTGCAATATTTAGCTCTAGAACATTTGTGTGTGGGACATGTTTATCGTTTGCTGCAGAGTCATGATATGACAAGCAATGATATCAACAAAATCAAAGCATTTATGATTACTCATTTTGGGCCTCAATGGCGCCAAAATACTTATCTCAAAAAAGGTGTTCACAAAAATAACATCAATTCATATTTATCTTACGTTATGCCTCAATTTTTATGGATGTTAGATAAAGGAATTTTAGCGCGAATGATTAAATCATCGAATCATTAGCATAAATCAGAAGGTTTGATGATTCGATAGAGTTTGTTAGGACGATTTTTTTAAAAAATATCAGTATTAAAAAAACTCTAGTGTCTTGAAAGTAACATTACAAGATGTTATAATGATTAGAAAATAAAAACATTAGAAATATAGGGCCAAAAATTGCAAAAAAAATACTTAAAAACATTTCTTCTTAGCTCCATTGTTCTAACTAATCTTTGGATAGGACATACAATAAAGGCAGAAGAAACAAGCTCTCCACTTTTTTCTAAACAAGTTTTAAAGACATCGGATGATAAGACAAATTCAGAAAAATCTGCGTCTTTAGTTACATCTGATTTGACCGCTCACTCAGATGAAACTCAGATGTCAAAAGAAAACCCAGCTGAAAGTGTTGATGAAAGCTCATCGACTTCATTATCTATGCCTGTATCGAAAAATAAAAATGACGCAAGTAATATAAGTAATGAGCTAGAGAGTGCAGAAAAAGAGACAAGTTCACAAGCTTCTGTCACAAGTAGTTTACCTAAACAAAATTCAGAAGCCAAAAGTGAAGTCGAGTCTTTAGAAACCAACGACAAAAGAAACGAAACCACTCAAAACGAGGAGTTACCTACTGAAGTTGAAACACAAGCAATTTTTAGACTTTATAATCCTAACTCCGGAGAACATCATTACACAGCCCAGGTAGGTGAGAGTAATTTCTTAGTATCTGTAGGTTGGCTTTCAGAAGGCATTGGCTGGTATGCTCCACGAAAAGGAGATGCTGTTTTTCGATTATATAATCCCAATAATGGAGATCACCACTATACGCGCTCAAAGGCTGAAAGTGATCATTTAAATGCTGTTGGCTGGAATTACGAAGGCATTGGGTGGTATTCTGGAGGGGATAAGGCCGTCTATAGACTTTATAATCCTAATGCTAAAGGGCCAGGTAGTCATCACTATACCTTGAGCGAGAGCGAAAGCCACTATTTAGATAGCGTTGGTTGGAATGACGAAGGCATTGGTTGGTTTTCAGTTAGTGTCACTGATTCTGAGCAGATAACAGAGAACAAAAAAGCCTCTGCCTCTCAAGGTAATTATCAAGCGTTTAATAAGGTTATTTATCTAGATGCAGGGCATGGCGGTTCTGATCCTGGAGCTGTTTATAATCATCAAACCGAAAAATATTTAAACTTAACGATGCAAAACATTGTTAAAGCAAAGCTTGAAGAGGCTGGATACACAGTTATTTTAAGTCGCTCTGCTGACGAATCAGTAAGCTTAATGGATAGATCTGCCAAGGCCAATAAAAGCTTATCAGATATGTTTGTTAGTATCCACTTCAATGCGTCCACAAACCATAGTGCACATGGTATTGAAACCTATTATTATAAATATTATGAAGAGTACCCATCAAAAATTAATGCACAGTATCATAATAATAGCGAAAGACTATCAAGAAGTCTATTTCTAGCTGAAGCACTTCAATCGGAAGTCGTTTTGAAAACAGGTGCTAAAAACAATGGTGTCTTGCGGAACACTTTTGCTGTTTTAAGAGAAACAACTGCACCAGCAGTCTTATTAGAGCTTGGATATATGTCTAATCCATCAGAATTCCAAAAAATTAATTCCGATACCTATCAGAAAAGTTTAGCTGAAGGTATCGTTTCAGGCATTCTTTCGTATTATCGTCACTATTTTCTGTAAAAGAAAAGGCTTAAAAGGCTGGCATTCACCAAGCTTTTTAAGCCTTTTTATGCTATAATTGTAGTGAGAAATTATTGAGGTGATTTATGAAATATGATAGTTTGTTAGACCGATTTTTAAAGTATGTCAGAATTAATACAAGAAGTAATCCAAATAGTGATACGACTCCTAGTACTGTTAGCCAAACCGATTTTGCACTGACAGTTCTCAAACCAGAGATGGAATCCATCGGTTTGCAAGATGTTAACTACAATCCATCTAATGGTTATCTTATCGGCACTTTGCCTGCTAATAGCAGTGCTTTGACACGTAAAATTGGTTTCATTGCTCATATGGATACGGCTGATTTTAATGCTGAGAACATCAAACCTCAAGTTATTGACGATTACCAAGGTGGGGTTATTCCATTGGGGGAATCTGGATATGCTTTGGCACCAGAAGATTTTCCTAATCTGAATAACTATCTCGGAGATACCTTGATTACGACAGATGGAACAACTCTATTAGGTTCTGATGATAAATCTGGTATTGCAGAAATCATGACAGCTATTGAGTACTTGGTGTCGCATCCGCAGATTGAGCACTGTGAAATCAAGGTTGCATTTGGACCTGATGAAGAGATTGGTGTTGGAGCGGATAAATTTGATGTTAAAGATTTTGAAGTTGATTTCGCCTATACCGTTGATGGGGGTCCTCTTGGAGAGCTCCAATATGAAACCTTTAGCGCTGCAGGTTTAGCCCTTACCTTTTTGGGTCGCAACGTTCATCCAGGAACTGCCAAAGGCTATATGGTAAACGCCCTTCAGTTAGCAGTTGATTTTCACAATCAACTTCCTAAAGATGAGAGACCTGAAAACACAGAAGGTTACCAAGGGTTTTATCATTTATTAGAGTTGACAGGTACCGTGGAAGAAGCTAAAGCAACTTATATCATTCGTGACTTTGAAGAGTCTTCTTTTGAGGCTAGAAAAGCGTTTGTCACAACATTGGCTGAATCAATGAATGCTAAGCTAGATAGTGAGCGTGTACTGATTAATCTTGAAGATCAATATTACAACATGAAAAAAGTTATTGAAAAAGATATGACACCAGTCACTCTGGCTAAATCTGTGATGGAAAATTTGAGCATTGAGCCTATTATTGAGCCTATTAGAGGTGGCACTGATGGTTCCAAGATTTCTTTCATGGGTATTCCAACGCCTAATATCTTTGCAGGTGGTGAGAACATGCATGGGCGTTTTGAGTTTGTGAGCTTACAAACGATGGAGCGTGCGGTTGACGTGCTTGTTGGCATCGTACAACGGGCATAAACTTATCCTAAGCAACGTTATTGGAGGTGATTGTAACAGATGATAAAATTATTTGGTAAGGTGAGATACCATTGGCAACCAGAACTGTCTTGGTCTATTATTTATTGGTCAATAGCAATTGCTCCTATTTTTCTAGGCTTGTCATTGCTATATGAGCGTACTGAAATACCTAGTCATGTATTTATTCTTTTTGCCATATTTATGACACTAGTAGGTATCGGGTTGCACCGCTATTTCATCATTGAAAATAATGGGGTGTTGCGTATTGTCTCTTTGAAACTGTTTACGCCTCGTAAGCTAGATATTGGCTCAATCACTAAAATTGAAGTAACCAAGTCAACAGTGTCATTATTTGTTGGAGATAATTATTACATTTTTTACATGCGCAAATGGCCTAAAAAATATTTTTTAGACGCTTTAGCGATTAATCCTTACTTCAAAGGAGAAGTCATATTGCTTGATAACCTTATAAAACTAGATTATTTTGAGGCTTATCAGGATGAAAAAAAGCGCCTTAATCGAGAGTAAGGGCTTTTGTAGGGCAGGTTTTGACGGCTAAGATAGCTTCTTGATTGTCTGGTGATATGGTTTGTTCTAATTCGAGCGAATCAGCAAATTTGACGATACCATCATCGTGATAATCAAAAAGATCAGAGTAAGTTTGGCAAAGCCCGCAAGCAATGCATTTTTCTGGAATAATAGAAACTTTCATAGCTATTATTCTAATATGATTCTGGTAAAATAACAAGGGGGAAGATCATGGCCAAAGAACCATGGGAAGAAAAAATCGTAGATGATAATAAAGAAACTAGAGCTAAATACTCCAAAGGCGCGCTTATTAGCACACCTTGGCTAACAGCTTTACTGAGCGTTTTATTCGTGATTATTGTTATCATATTATTTATTTTTTTCTACACATCAAATAGCGGTAGTGACAGACAAGCGGAAACGACAGGATTTTATGGCGTGTCTACTTCTCAAAAAGAGACTAAAGTATCAAAGAAGAAAAAGATGCCAAAAACAGTTGATAAAGATAAAAAAGAATCAGAAAAAGCAACTGATAAAGAGGTCACACCAGCTCCCGAAGAGACTTCTCCTGAGACTACTGGTGAGACCATCACTGTGTTAGCAGGAGAAGGCGCTGCATCTATTGCAGCTCGTGCAGGTATTTCTGTAGAACAGTTACAAAAACTTAATCCAGATCACATGACACAAGGTTATTGGTACGCCAATCCAGGTGACACTGTGGTGATAAAATAATTAAAGAGGAAGACATGAAAGCAATCAGAATTGCGATTGATGGACCAGCTTCCAGTGGAAAAAGTACTGTAGCCAAGATTATTGCAAAAAATCTTGGCTACACGTATTTAGATACTGGTGCCATGTATCGCTCAGCAACCTATATCGCATTAACACACCATTACACTGAAAAAGATGTTCATCTCATCTTGGAAAAATTGGCACAACACCCAATTTCATTTAAAAAAGAAGCAGATGGCACACAGTCTGTTTTCATCGGAAATCAAGACGTCACATTGGCTATTCGTCAAAACGATGTGACTAATAATGTCTCATGGGTATCAGCTATAGGAGCCATTAGAGAAGAGTTAGTCGAACAACAAAGACGGATTGCCCAGCAAGGTGCTATTATCATGGATGGGCGAGACATAGGAACAGTAGTGCTTCCTGATGCAGAGTTGAAAATCTTTTTGATAGCTTCTGTGGATGAAAGGGCGCAACGCCGCTATAAGGAAAATCGTGATAAAGGGATTGAAACAGATTTCGAGACATTAAAAAAAGAAATTGCTGATCGTGATTACAAAGACAGCCACCGTAAGGTCTCTCCGTTAAAGGCTGCAGATGATGCCATCGTTTTTGACACAACAGGGGTATCAATTCAAGGTGTTGTAGAATTTATTCAAGAAAAAGCAAAAAAAATAATTGACATGGCATAAAACATGTGTTAACATAGTAACAATGAGAAAAGCAGGAGCGAGAGCTTCTCGCCTTACGACCTAGGTTGTCTGGCCCTACATGTCAAATTCCTATGGAATGTAATGTGTGCGGGCTTGAATTATCAAGTCCGTTTTCGTTTTCTCTAAAAAAATAAAGAGGTGAAGATCATAGCTAAAAAGGATCTATTCATTAATGATGAAATTCGCGTTCGCGAAGTTCGTCTAGTTGGTCTAGAAGGTGAACAATTAGGCATTAAACCACTATCAGAAGCGCAGGCATTAGCCGATTCGTTGAGTGTAGACTTGGTTTTAATCCAGCCACAAGCTGTCCCTCCAGTTGCCAAAATCATGGACTACGGAAAGTTCAAGTTTGAGTATCAAAAGAAACAAAAGGAACAACGCAAAAAACAAAGTGTTGTGACTGTAAAAGAAGTTCGCTTAAGTCCAGTAATCGACAAGGGTGACTTTGAAACACGACTACGCAATGGTCGTAAATTCCTTGAAAAAGGAAACAAAGTTAAAGTTTCTGTTCGTTTTAAAGGACGTATGATTACTCATAAAGATATTGGAGCAAAGGTACTCGCTGAATTTGCTGAAGCCACTCAAGATATTGCTATCATTGAGCAAAGGGCAAAAATGGATGGACGTCAAATGTTTATGCAACTTGCACCAATTTCAGACAAGAAGTAATTGTCACAGTTAAATTATATCTTAAGAGGAGAATACTAAAAATGCCAAAACAAAAAACACACCGCGCATCAGCTAAACGTTTTAAACGTACAGGTTCAGGCGGTTTGAAACGCTTCCGTGCCTTCACATCACACCGTTTCCACGGTAAAACTAAAAAGCAACGTCGTCATCTTCGTAAAGCTGGTTTGGTAAGCTCAGGAGATTTCAAGCGTATTAAAGCAATGGTTACAGGTCTTAAATAAAAAGATTTTGTAGGTATTTACTAGAATTATAAGAATTATTTGAAGGAGAATTATTAATGGCACGTGTTAAAGGTGGCGTTGTTGCACGCAAACGTCGTAAACGTATTTTAAAATTAGCTAAAGGTTACTATGGAGCAAAACATATCTTGTTCCGTACTGCAAAAGAGCAAGTAATGAACTCTTATTACTATGCATATCGTGACCGTCGTCAGAAAAAACGTGACTTCCGTAAATTATGGATCACACGTATCAATGCGGCAGCTCGTATGAATGGTTTGTCATACTCACAATTGATGCATGGATTAAAATTAGCAGAAATTGAAGTTAACCGTAAAATGCTTGCTGACTTAGCAGTTCATGATGCAGCAGCTTTCACAGCTCTTGCAGATGCAGCTAAAAACAAGCTTGGTAAATAATGATACAAGATAAAAGCTTTTAGTTATTGCTAATAGCTTTTTTATTATGCTTTTGATTATACAAAGGTTTTTGTGGTAACAAAAAAAGGAATCCTTTGATTCCTTTTTTGTTATTCATTTGCTGCAGTATCAGGAGTATTGATGTCAGTTGTATCAGTAGGCTCTTCAGGGTTTAATTCTAAATAAGACGGTGCCTTAAAGAGGTGCTGAGTGGTTTTATTTCCATTCTGACTATAGATACTTGTTGAGTGTGAACCAAGGTCGTGGGCAATGGTTTTCATTTGTTTTAATTGCTTGAGGTAAATAAAACTTGTTGGATCAACGACTTTCAAACCATTTTTAGTGTCAAATCGTAACAAGTCTCCAGTTTGAACAGCATCACTTGCAGCTAATTGTTGAGCGACTGATGCTTTGATGGCTTTGGTAGCAGCCATGGTCACTTCATCAGGATTAGTGATTTCTAAGCCTGTTTGAGTATTGTACAAGCGTCCGCTATAGCTAGTGTATTCTGGTGTGATGTAGGTACCGGATGTTCTCTGAGCTACAATCTGTTGATTTTGTGGAGACAAGAGGTCTTGACCTAATTGCACAAAGTGACTGGTATCAATTCCCAAAATATGTAGCAGGGTTGGTAAGGAGTCAATTTCTCCACCATAAGTTTCTTTGATGCCACCACCTGCATAACCCGGAATATGAATCATATAAGGCACACGCTGAAGCATGGCATTATCATACTCAGACCAGGTTTCGGAGTCTTTTCCAAGGAGCGCAGCTAAGCTTGTGTTTCGGGAGTTGGAAATACCGTAGTGATCGCCATAGAGGACAAAGATAGAATTATCATAAAGCCCCGTTGCTTTTAAGTAATCAAAGAATGATTTCAAAGCAGAATCAAGGTAATTAGCCGTTGCAAAGTAACCATTAATGGTTTCATCTTTTGTTTTAGCTAATGGGAAGCCTTCTTCGTCACTTTCACCTTTTAAACTGGTGTAAGGATAGTGATTACTTACTGTAATAAACTTGGTATAAAAAGGTTGTTGCAATTGTTCTAGATACTTAATAGAGTCGTTGAACATGTACTTATCATTCAAACCATATTGGAAAGAATTTTTGCCGTTTTGTTTTGAGAAGTAACTCGAATCAAAGAAATAGTTGTAACCCCATTGCTTATAGGCATTGTTTCGATTCCAAAATGTTCCGACGTTCCCATGAAAAACAGCACTGGTATAGTTGCCTTTTTGAGCTAGGATAGTCGGTGTGGCAAATTGAGTGTTCTCCCCACCGTAATTAACCATGAAAGAACCACTGTTTAGACCAAAAAGTGAATTTTCCATCATGGTCTCAGCATCTGACGTTTTCCCAGCCTTAACTTGGTGGAAAAAATTAGGGAAGGAGAGGGTCGAATTGGAATGATAAAGTGAATTAATAAATGGAGTGACTTCGTACTCTTTATCAGCATCCTTTAAGTGGTAGTCAATTAAAAACTGTTGAAAGCTTTCAAGATGAATGACAATGACGTTTTTGCCTTTACCAATTCCAAAATATTGTGGATCAGGAGCAGCATAGTGATTTTTCACATACTCTTTGACCTCGACTAACTCATCAGCTGTAGCACTGTTGCGTTCTTTTTGTGCCTGGTAGGTTTGATTGCCACTATAAAAAGTAAAGGCTGGTAAGCCAAGCGCTCGAACAATATAAGTATTTGAAAATCCTCTCGTCAGCAATTCAGGTCGGTCAATTTCAGCAAGAAACAGATTAATTGATAGCAGTAAAAACGAAAATGCTGTGACAGCAAAAGATGCACGTTTATTGAAGTGGCGAGGATCTTTTGAGAGTTTTTTGGTTACTGATAACGTAATTAAAATAATAAAATCAAGGATATAAACGATATCCCAGATACGAAGTAAGTTCAGCGCTGAATCGCCTAGTCCTGCGGAGACTTTACTACTAGCTAAGATAGCGCTAACAGTGATAAAATCTGAAAATTCTCGGTAATAAATAGCGTTGGATATAAGCAAAAGATTTAAAATAGCATAAGTTATCCACGCAGTGATATAAAAAGCACGAGTGTTCTTAATATAAAGGGCAAATCCCAATAGTAACAAGGCTAAAGGGATTGGATTGATAATCGTTAGAAAGACTTGGTACAGATTCCCCAAATCAAGTGAAAAGTCGGTATGATATGCCCACAAGGTTTTTGCCCAAAAAAAGAAGAGGAGGGTTGCGATAAACCCTAATCTAGTATTGATAGCACTTGTGATAAATGATTGTAATTTTTTCACAGTAGGAACTTCCTTATCATTTTTTCCTAAAGATCTATTCTTAAAATAAAATCTCAACCTAAATTATACCAAAAATATGACGCGAATGCTTACTATAAGTTTAAAATTAGTAGGACTTTTCAATACTTTTTGCTATAATAAAGATTATGAATAAACTCTATATTAATTCTTTTGTCGAAAAGAAAGTAGCAAAAGGGGTTCAATTGTTGGATGAAAGAGATTTCCACCAATCAACTGACCCTGTTCTTGATCAATTAGTCCAACTAGTTAATCAATCTCACCAAGTTATTGGAACAGCCTATGTGTCCAAACAAAACAAAGGCATTGGTTGGTACCTAGGAAAAGGCATCGAGCAGTTGACGGTTTCTTATTTTGTCATATTGTTTGAAGCTGCTAAGCAAAGAAGAACAGATTTTTCAAATTCTGACTTCACAAATGCTTACCGTGTGTTCAACCAAGATGGTGACCATTTTGGTGGCCTAACAATAGACCTCTACAAAGATTTTGCTTTGTTTTCGTGGTATAATACTTTTGTGTATCAGGAAAAAGAAACAATTATTCAAGCTTTTCAGATCGTCTTTCCAGAGGTCAAGGGAGCTTATGAAAAAATTCGTTTCAAGGGTCTTGGTTATGATAGCGCGCATGTCTATGGTGATGAAGTCGCAAACCTTACGATTTTAGAAAATGGAGTTGCTTATCAAGTATTTTTAAATGAAGGCTTGATGACGGGGATTTTTTTAGATCAGCACCAAGTTCGAAAAGGTTTGGTAGATGGACTTGCGGCAGGTAAAACCGTTTTAAATTTATTTTCTTACACGGCTGCTTTTTCAGTTGCTGCAGCTATGGGCGGAGCTATTGAAACAACCTCAGTTGATTTGGCTAAGCGCTCTAGGGAATTATCGGTAGCGCATTTTGAACAGAATCATCTTGATTTATCCTCCCATCATTTTGTGGTTATGGATGTTTTTGATTATCTAAAATATGCCAAAAGAAAACAGTTGACTTTTGATCTTATTGTTTTAGATCCTCCGAGTTTTGCAAGAAATAAAAAACAAACTTTTTCTGTTACCAAAGATTATCATAAGCTCGTTGCTGAGGCTTTGGAGTTATTAGAACCTCAAGGAACTCTTATTGCTTCTACAAATGCAGCTAATATGACTGTTAGTCAATTTGAAAAGCAAATCAGTAAAGGTTTTGGAAATCGACAATATGAGGAAATGGATTTCCAACAGCTTCCGAGTGATTTTACCATCAATAAAGCAGATGAAAGAAGTAATTATTTAAAGGTATTTACTATAAAGGTACGAGAATGAAAATTGTAGCACCAGTCATGCCAAGAAATTTTGAAGAAGCCCAGTCTATTGATATTTCTAAGTATGAGGATGTCAATTTAATTGAGTGGCGGGCAGATTTTTTTCCAAAAGAAGATATTGTTTCAGTAGCGCCAGCTATTTTTGAAAAGTTTGCGGGCAGAGAAATCATTTTTACTTTAAGGACAACACTTGAAGGTGGTAATATTAGCCTTTCAGACCGAGAATACGTTGATTTAATCAAAGAAGTTAGCGCAATCTATAATCCTGACTATATTGATTTTGAGTATTTTAGCCACCAATCTGTATTCCATGAGATGTTAGATTTTCCAAATCTCATTTTGTCTTATCATAATTTTCAAGAAACTCCTGAGAATTTGATGGAGGCTTTTTCAGAAATGACTAAACTGGCTCCACGTGTGGTTAAAATCGCAGTGATGCCTAAGAGTGAGCAAGATGTTCTCGATTTGATGAATTATACCCGAGGCTTTAAGGCGCTAAACCCTGAGCAAGAGTTTGCAACCATGTCTATGGGGAAACTGGGTCGTATTTCACGCTTGGCAGGAGATGTGGTTGGTTCGTCCTGGACCTTTGTTTCTTTGGATCAGGCCAATGCTCCTGGGCAAGTGAAGTTGCATGATATGAAAAAAATTATTGCCATTTTGGAATCTGATTCTTAAGTTTTTGAATGTTTTGGTACCGTTAAACATTATTCCATTTGGACATTTGGGGTAATGTTTTTTCGTTTTTTACAGCTCTTAATAGAGTTTGTGTGGTAAAGGGGTATAGATGAGGTATTTAACAGCAGGTGAGTCACATGGTCCGTCCTTGACAGCTATTATTGAAGGTGTTCCCGCGGGGCTAAGCCTTTCGGCAGAAGCCATTAATAAGGACTTGAAACGGCGACAAACAGGCTACGGGCGTGGAGCTAGGATGCAAATTGAATCAGACCAAGTGCAGATAACCTCTGGTGTGCGTCATGGCTTGACGACTGGAAGCCCACTGACTTTGATTATTACTAATAAAGACCATCAAAAGTGGCGCGATATCATGTCTGTCGAAGAAGCAGATTGGCGCTTAAAAGCTAAGCGCAAGGTGACTCGACCAAGACCAGGGCATGCCGATTTAGTTGGAGGGATTAAGTATCGTTTTGATGACCTAAGAAATGCTTTGGAACGGTCATCAGCCAGAGAAACCGCCTTACGCGTTGCTATCGGAGCAGTGGCCAAAGTTATTTTGAAGGAATTATCCATCCAAACGGCTCATCACGTCTTGGTATTTGGAGGGATAGAGATTGCCGTGCCAGATCATTTATCAGTACCTGAAATTGCAGCATTATCAGAGAAATCGGATCTTTCTATTGTTAATCAGGAACAAGAAGCAGAAATCAAGGCGCATATTGATCAGATAAAAGCTGAAGGTGATACGATTGGCGGTGTTATTGAAACCATGGTTTGTGGTTTACCCGCAGGCTTGGGGTCTTATGTCCAATGGGATAGAAAATTAGATGCTAAATTGGCACAGGCAGTGTTATCTATCAATGCTTTTAAAGGTGTGGAATTTGGCATGGGGTTTGATATGGGCTATCACAAAGGGTCCCAGGTCATGGATGAGATTGTCTGGGATGCCTCTACAGGCTATAGTCGAAAAACAAATCGTCTAGGAGGTTTTGAAGCAGGAGTGACCAATGGTCAGCCAATCATCGTCAAAGGGGTTATGAAGCCAATTCCAACCTTGTATAAACCCTTAATGTCTGTAGATATTGAAACTCATGAACCCTATCAGGCAACTGTTGAACGTTCAGATCCCACAGCCTTGCCAGCAGCTGGTTTGATCATGGAGAATGTTGTTGCAACAGTCCTTGCGACAGAAATTTTAGACCAATTTCCCTCTGATAATATGGTCGATTTAAAAAGAACGTTTCAGGAATATTGTGATTATGTGAAACATTTTTAGACGACAAAGATGAGATGATTATGGTATTATTTAAGAAACCATCACTAAAAGGAGAATCTAATGTCACAAGAAATTTATGACTACGCTAATAAACTTGAAAGAGCCATTCGTGCTTTGCCAGAATACCAAAATGTTTTAAAGGCTAAAGACGACATTAAAGCAAACGATGATGCAAAACAATTATTTGAAGAATTTGTTGCTATGCAAGAAAAACTACAGATGATGATGCAGTCAGGAAAAATGCCGACACAAGAAGAGCAAACAGAGATTCAAGAGCTTAGTCAAAAAATTGAAGCCAATGAGATGCTAAAAGCATACTTTGATGCTCAACAAGCTTTATCTATCTATGTTAGTGATATGGAACGCATCATTTTTACCCCATTGAAAGATTTATTATCTTAAAATGGTTCACCAGGCTTTTGAATTATGACTTTGGTCATGATTCTTTTTTGTTTGAAATAGTAGTGAAGATTTGAGAGTGGGATGATTTTATGATACATTATGTTTAAATAGTAAAGGTGGTAAATATAATGGTTGTTAACTATGATTATATTGTTATTGGAGGCGGTAGTGCAGGGATTGCTTCTGCCAATCGTGCAGCTCTGTATGGGGCCAAGGTATTGTTGGTTGAGAAAAAAGATATCGGAGGCACCTGTGTTAACTTAGGCTGTGTTCCTAAAAAAGTAATGTGGTATGGAGCCCAGATTGCACAGGCGCTTCAGGTATATGCTAAGGATTATGGATTTAATATCGAACAGTCTACCTTTGATTTTAAAACCTTAAAATCAAATCGCCAAGCCTATATTGAGCGTATCCATGCGTCTTACGAGCGTGGCTTTGATAAGAATAAGGTGGATCGTCTTTATGCCCATGCGACCTTTTTGGATAGCCATAGGGTAGAAATTGAAGGGGAAATTTATACTGCTCCTCATATTTTGATTGCAACAGGTGGACACCCTGTTTTCCCTGATATTCCAGGAGCAGAGCTTGGCATTAGCTCAGATGGTTTTTTTGCTTTAGATGAAGTCCCTAAAAGAACAGCTGTTGTTGGAGCGGGGTATATTGCAGTAGAGATTGCAGGCGTTTTGCATGCTTTGGGATCTCAAACCGAACTATTCGTACGTCACGATAAGCCACTGAGAAGTTTTGATGATGATATTGTCCAAGTGCTTGTTGATGATATGACAAAATCAGGGATTCGTTTGCACCAACAAGCTCATGTTGAAAAGCTGGTTCAAAATCCTGACCAGTCATTGACTCTGCACCTAACTGATGGTCGTCATGTTGAGGTTGATCAGGTGATTTGGGCGATTGGTCGTCAGGCGAATGTAAGTGGATTTGGTTTAGAAAAAACAGGTGTCAGCCTAACAGATAAGGGCTATATTGAAACAGATGCTTTTGAAAACACATCGGTTAAGGGACTTTATGCAGTAGGTGATGTGAATGGCAAGCTTGCCTTAACCCCGGTGGCGGTAGCTGCTGGGCGACGCTTAGCGGAGCGACTCTTTAACGGCAAATCAAATGAAAAGCTCGATTATGAAGCTGTTGCGACAGTTATTTTTAGTCATCCTGCTATGGGAGCAATAGGGCTTACAGAAAAAGCAGCTATTGCTCAATATGGTCAAGATGCGGTCAAGACTTATACGTCACAATTTACCTCTATGTATACGGCAGTTACCAGTCATCGCCAGGACTGTTTCATGAAACTAGTTACAGTCGGTGATCAAGAAAAAATCGTTGGCCTCCATGGCATTGGTCATGGTGTTGATGAAATGATTCAAGGATTCTCTGTAGCCATTAAGATGGGAGCAACAAAGGCTGATTTTGATAATACCGTCGCTATTCACCCAACAGGGGCTGAAGAATTTGTAACAATGAGATAACTAAAAGGCAAGCATGAGATGTGCTTGCCTTTTACGCTAGATAATCACTCAGTTAAGGTGCTTTGGTGTCATTAGGGCTCGCTTCAGGGCTATTTTCTGTTGAAGTCTCTGGATTGTTAGAGTCGGTCTCACTAGCTGAATTAGTGCTATCCTTTGACTCATTATCAGAAGGAGAAGTTATATGATCTTCTGTGTTCGAAGGGGTATCGGACGGCTCGGATTCTGTTTTACTGGAGTTTGAACTGTCTTTTTCGATGATTTTAACGATTGTTGACGTCGGAGTATTTGATGAGTCGCTTTTAGGGTTATCTGCTGTGGGATTTAAATACCGACTAATCGTTAACGTGGCTACTATAATACTCAATATGCTACCGATTAATGCGGTGAGTTTTTGCAAGGCTGTTAAACCTGTTTTAATCTGTTTAGTTGGAGCAATTTTTACGGGTGTTTTGGATTTTTTCTGACGAGAATAATAGGAAGACATGATAAAACTCCTTTGGTTATAATCAAATTTCATTTTGGGGAACGTGGCTTGCGAAAAGTCCTAACACGGCCTTTCTCCAAAAACTATTAATTATCAGTATAATCTAGAAAAAAATCGACGTCAACCGTTTACCTTAGGTCTATGGTATTTGTTTCAGAAAACGACAAAAGAAAGCGTTTTATGAATGAATTGTGATTTTCTCATTTAGCAATATTTATGTTACAATAAAGCATTGAGTAAAAAACGAAGGTGACACATGATTTATTTTGATAACGCAGCTACAACAATGCCGTATAGTCAGGTTCTAACAACCTATCAGGAAGTAGCTAATAAAATTTATGGCAACCCATCCAGCTTACACCGACTAGGCACAAATGCTAGCCGGATTTTAGATGCCTCCAGGCGTCAAATTGCAGAGCTTCTTGACGTGAGTCCAGAAACCATTTACTTTACTTCTGGTGGCACAGAAAGCGATAACTGGGCTATTAAGGGAATTGCCTTTGAAAAAGCTGAATTTGGCAAACATATCATTGTTTCAGATGTTGAGCACCCAGCAGTCAAAGAAAGTGCCAAATGGTTAGCTAGTCAAGGCTTTGAGGTGTCTTACGCCCCTGTAACAAGGGAGGGTTTTCTTGATTTAGAGGCTTTGTCCTCCTTACTGAGGAAAGACACTATTTTGGTATCTGTGATGGCAGTCAACAATGAAATTGGAGCTATTCAGCCAATTCAGGCCATTTCAAAGCTGTTAGAAGACAAGCCAACTATTTCCTTTCACGTCGATGCCGTACAAGCTGTTGGAAAACTCCCTGTAAAAGATTATTTGACAGAACGTGTTGATTTTGCCTCATTTTCAGGTCACAAATTCCATGCTGTTCGAGGAGTTGGTTTTTTATATAAGAAACAGGGTAAACGTCTTAGTCCTTTGTTGACAGGTGGAGGTCAAGAGCAGGGCATGCGTTCTACAACTGAAAATGTCGCTGGTATTGCAAGCATGGCTAGGGCTCTTAGGATGGTGACAGAACAACAAACTCTTGCAGTCACTAAAATAGCAGCTATGAAAGCAGTCATCCATCAAGCACTAGATGCCTATGAGGACGTTACGATTTTTTCTGGGATTGAACAGTTTGTTCCTAGCATAGTTACTTTTGGGATAAAAGGTGTTCGTGGCGAGGTACTTGTGCATGCTTTTGAAAATCATGACATCTATGTTTCAACCACCAGTGCTTGCTCATCAAAAGTAGCAAAACCTGCTGGAACACTTTTGGCAATGAAAGTTCCCTTGTCCTTAGCGCAAACAGCTATTCGTATAAGTTTAAATGATGACAACGATATGGGGCAAGTTGAGCAGTTTTTAACCATTTTTAAGCAAATCTATGAAAAAACAAGGAAAGTCAGATAATATGAAATACTCACAAATAATGGTTCGTTATGGCGAGCTATCAACCAAGGGCAAAAACAGAATGCGTTTTGTCAATAAATTAAGAAATAATATCCAGGATGTCCTGTCCGTCTACCCAGACGTCAAGATAAAGTCAGATCGTGATAGAACACACGTCTACCTCAATGGAACGGCCTATCAACCTGTACTTGAAACGCTCACCTTGGTATTTGGCATCCAAGCCCTATCGCCTGTCTATGAAGTCGCAAAACAAGTGCCTGATTTGATTGAAGCGGTCCAAACCATTATGAAACCTCTTTACCGTGAAGGGCTGACCTTTAAGGTAATGACAAAAAGAAGTGACCATGATTTTGAATTGGATAGCCGTGACTTAAATCACAAATTGGGTCAAGCTATTACTGATGCCTTTCCAAATATCAAAGCACAAATGAAAAACCCAGACATTACCGTCAAGGTTGAAATTCGTCAAGAAGCTGCCTATATCTCTTGTGAGGAATTTAAGGGAGCTGGCGGGTTACCAGTAGGAACTTCAGGAAAAGGGCTGCTCATGTTATCTGGCGGCATTGACTCTCCTGTTGCAGGCTATTTGGCTTTGAAAAGAGGGGTAGATATTGAGGCTGTTCACTTCGCTAGTCCACCTTACACCAGTCCAGGTGCTTTAACTAAAGCACACGAACTTACTAGACGCTTGACACGTTTTGGTGGAACAATTAATTTTATCGAGGTTCCTTTTACTGAGATTCAAGAAGAAATCAAAAGCAAAGTGCCAGAAGCTTATATGATGACATTGACTCGTCGTTTTATGATGCGGATTACAGATGCTTTGAGACAGCAAAGAAAAGCCTTGGTTATTGTTAATGGCGAGAGCTTGGGTCAAGTTGCCAGCCAGACCTTAGAAAGTATGCACGCGATCAATGCAGTGACTTCAACCCCAATCATTAGACCAGTCATTACAATGGATAAATTAGAAATAATTGATATCGCTCAAAAGATTGATACTTTTGAGATTTCAATCCAGCCATTTGAAGATTGCTGCACGATATTTGCCCCAGTTCATCCTAAGACCAGTCCAAAACTGGCAAACGTTGAAAAGTATGAGCATCGATTTGACGTTGATGGCCTTGTGCAAAGAGCCGTTGATGGTGTAATGATTACAGAAATCACGCCAGAAAAACGAACTGATGATCTCTCAGAACTGATTGAAGACCTTCTCTAAAAGGAATATAACAAATCATTCAAGACACCTAACCACAAAAGGCTAGGTGTCTTTTTTGTTAACATGGTATAATGGTAAAAAAGGAGGTTTCATCTTGATTAAGACCAAACAGTATAAAAAAGTGACCTTGTCAGTTATTTCTGTCATTGCCATGCTATTAGTGGCAACTTTCATTTGGGATTTAGTTGCCCTTCAGCAAAAACAATCTTCGCAAAAATCTGCGACAAGTCAATCAGTCAAAAGGGCGCGTGTGGTGGCCAACGGGGATATCTTGATTCACGATGTGCTCTATGCTAGTGCGCGAAAACCTGATGGTAGCTATGACTTCACACCGTACTTTGAGTACGTTAAGGATTGGATCAGCAAAGCTGATCTTGCTATCGGAGATTATGAAGGTACTATTAGTCCAGATTTTCCTTTGGCGGGCTATCCCTTATTTAACGCTCCAGAAGAGATTGCAACGGCACTCAAAGAAACAGGATATGATGTGGTTGATTTGGCTCATAACCATATTTTAGACTCTCACCTAAGCGGCGCTCTTAACACCAAGCGTGTTTTTAAAGACTTAGGAATAGACAGCATCGGTATTTATGAAAAAAATCGTGCCAAAGAACCATTTCTTATCAAAACCGTTAATGGCATCAAAATTGCTATCCTAGGATATTCCTACGGCTATAATGGCATGGAGGCAACGCTGACTCAACGTGAGTATGACAAGCACATGTCTGATTTGGATCAAACCAAAATAAAACAAGACATTACTAGAGCTGAAAAGAAAGCTGATGTTACCATCGTCATGCCTCAAATGGGTGTTGAATATGCTCTAAAGCCAACAGCTGAGCAAAAAGACCTCTATCGCAAAATGGTTGATTGGGGAGCTGATGTGATTTTAGGAGGACATCCACATGTGATAGAGCCGTCTGAAACCATTATCAAAGGTAAAAAGAAAAAATTTATCATTTATTCTATGGGTAATTTCATTTCAAATCAACGTTTGGAAACCGTTGATGACATTTGGACTGAGCGTGGATTGCTGATGGATCTTACGTTCGAGAAAAAAGGTAAAGACACCATCATTAAAAGGGTCAAAGCCCATCCAACCATGGTATTAGCAAAGGCAAAAGGCATCTATGGGAACGAAGGCTACGAATTATATAATTATCGAACCCTTGTCCTAGAAGATTTCATCAAAGGCGGGAAGCATCATAATGACATCGATGCCGCAACTCAAGAAAAAGTAACCACCGCATACAACGAAACAAAAGAGTTGGTTGATTTAAAGTGGTGAAAAACTAATTTGTTGTTCAAATAAAGAAAATAGCATATTTTTCTTGAAAAAAAAAAGAAATAGTGCTATAATAGTAATGTTGACTAAATGCACATCCTGTGCAACCGCTCGACAATCGTAAAAGTAGACCTAGTCTCACGATTCTAGGCGAGTCTTCACAGAGGGAAACCTCGAAAAAAATAATAGGAGGTGCATCATGAGCACATATGCAATCATCAAAACTGGTGGAAAACAAGTTAAAGTTGAAGTAGGTCAAGCAATCTACGTTGAGAAAATTAACGCTGAAGCTGGCGCAGAAGTAACATTTAACGAAGTTGTTCTTGTTGGTGGTGACAAAACTGTAGTTGGTACTCCAGTTGTTGAAGGAGCTACTGTTGTTGGAACTGTTGAAAAACAAGGAAAACAAAAGAAAGTTGTAACTTTCAAGTACAAACCTAAAAAAGGTAGCCACCGTAAACAAGGTCATCGTCAACCTTATACTAAAGTTGTCATCAACGCTATCAACGCTTAATTTACTAACTTATGATTAAAGCACTTTTTACACGCCAAACAAATGGTCAACTCGTTGGTGCAAAACTGACCGGCCATGCTGGTAGTGGTGATTATGGCTTTGATATTGTCTGTGCAGCTGTAAGTACTTTAGCTATTAATTTTATTAATTCTTTAGAAGTAATTGCACACTGTCAGGCAACAGTAACCTTAAATGACGTTGAAGGTGGGTACATGGATATTTCTGTACCATGCCATGACAATCAGGAGACGATTCAAATTTTATTTGAATCATTTCTTCTAGGAATGACTAAATTAGCGGAAGATTCGTCAGAATTTGTCCAGACTAAAGTCATTTGAATTTATTTTAAGAGAGGAAACAACATTATGTTAAAAATGAATCTTGCTAACTTGCAACTTTTCGCCCACAAAAAAGGTGGAGGTTCTACATCAAACGGACGTGATTCACAATCTAAACGTCTTGGAGCTAAAGCAGCTGACGGACAAACTGTTTCAGGCGGCTCAATCCTTTATCGTCAACGCGGTACTCACATCTATCCAGGTGTCAACGTAGGCCGTGGTGGAGATGACACACTTTTTGCTAAAGTTGAAGGTGTTGTGCGCTTCGAACGTAAAGGACGCGACAAAAAACAAGTTTCTGTTTACCCAGTAGCTAAATAATCTTAAACATCTTATAAGATAAGGCTTTCCGAGTTTTCGGAGAGTCTTTTTTTTATTTTGATACCTATTTTGGTACCCATATTCTAAAAACCAATGTAGGATGCAAATTTATCTGCTACTTTATTTTTGGCTTTTTCCTGATGTGAGAATTTGTATTATCTTATCAGTTAGTCTTTGTTAGCCAGTTTTGTGCTAAAGCTTATGTTGCAAATCAGTGATATTCAAGCGTGCTATCTTTTTATGAACCGATGTTTTGAGTTGCCTTCAACAAGCAATCGTGATATTATGAAAGAAAAAGGAGGTATTCATTATGTCAGAAGAAAAATTCAAGGCAAAAGTTGACCAAGCAAAAGGTAGCATCAAAGAAGGTGCAGGCAAGCTTACTGGAGACAAAGAACTTGAAGCAAAAGGTTTTGTCGAAAAGACCATTGCTAAAGGAAAAGAATTAGCAGATGATGCCAAAGAAACAGTAGAAGGTGCTATCGATAGCATCAAAAACAAACTGAAATAATTCCTGATCGGTTACAAAACCAAGTAATGGAAAGATAGTCTTATTTCTCAAACTATCTTTCAACACACTTTCTGACACCAGTTTCGGCTGGTGTCTTTTTTGTGGTAAATTCCTCAATTGATGAAGCAGGCAAGATTCACTTGTGTTCATCAGCAAATGAGTACTGTGCTTATTTCGGTCAGTAACGTCTTGTGAGGTTTAGCCTGATAGAGCTATTAATCTTATTGGAGATAATATCATACTAGAGTTATAGGGATAGAGGGATTTTATGGTATAATGGAAGTTATTAGATTTAGGAAGTGACCCCATGAATATTCAACAGTTACGCTATGTCGTCGCTATTGCCAATAACGGAACCTTTCGTGAAGCAGCGTCCAAACTATTTGTCAGTCAACCGAGTTTGTCGGTTTCGATTCGTGATTTAGAAACGGAGCTTGGTTTCAAGGTGTTTACAAGAACAACGACAGGAACGGTTCTGACAAGTCAGGGCTTGGTCTTTTATGAAAAAGCTTTGGAGGTTGTAAAGACCTTTGATTCGTTTGAAAAAGAATTTTCTCAGGCTGATATGGAACAAAACGAATTTTCTATCGCTAGTCAGCATTATGATTTTTTACCGACTTTAATCACAGAGTTCTCTAAGCAGTATACGGATCATCGTGTTTTTCGCATATTTGAGTCAACGACCATTCAAATTTTAGACGAAGTGGCTCAGGGAAATAGTGAAATTGGCATTATCTATCTGAATGCCCAAAACCAAAAAGGCTTGTTTCAGAGAATGGACCAATTAGCTCTGGAATACGTCGAGTTAATTCCTTTTAAAACACATATTTACCTGTCTCAGACACATCCACTAGCCGAAAAAGGAGCTTTGTTATTAAAAGACCTTCATGACTTACCAGCTGTTCGTTTTACTCAGGAAAAAGATGAGTACCTCTATTATTCAGAGAACTTTGTAGACACCAGTAAGAGTCCAATGGTTTATAACGTTTCGGATCGAGCGACCCTAAACGGTATTTTAGAAAGAACAGATGCTTTTGCAACAGGATCTGGCTTTTTAGACTATCGTAGTGTTAATGGCATCAAGGTTATTCCTTTGGAAGATCATATCGAGAATAAAATGATTTACGTTAAGCGAAAAGACAAGCATTTATCTGTAGCAGCCTTGACCTTTATCACCATTTTGAAAGATTATTTTGACAAACGAAAGGAGGGCAAGTGATTTGAAAAAACTACTATTCATCATTGGTTCTTTGCTCCTTATTATACTTGATCAGCTGAGTAAATACTGGATTGTTTCGCATATAACACTAGGAGAGGTGAGGTCCTTTATCCCCTCAGTGGTCAGCCTGACTTATGTCAAAAATTCAGGAGCTGCCTTTTCAATGTTACAAAACCAACAGTGGTTTTTTTACCTGATTACAGCTCTAGTTATCAGCTATTGTTGTTACTATCTGTATAAGCATCCAACCATTAGCATCTGGAAATCTTTGGCATTGCTACTGATTGTCTCTGGTGGAATGGGGAATTTTATTGATCGGGTGCGGTTAGCCTATGTGATTGATATGATTCATTTAGATTTTATTGATTTTGCTATTTTTAACGTAGCAGACTCTTATCTAACAGTGGGGACACTATTATTAGTCATTTGTTTATGGAAAGAAGAAGATTATGAAAATAAAAATTAAAGAGCCTGGACATCGTCTGGACAAAGCTCTTGCCGATGCGACAGAAATGTCTCGAAGCCAAGCCAATGAGGAAATCAAAAAAGGCACTGTATTAGTCAATGGCGAACTCAAAAAAGCCAAGTACACTGTGCAGTTTGGTGATATTATTTCTTACGAGTTACCTAAGGATGAGATTTTGGAATACCAGCCAGAAAATATTCCTTTAGATATCATTTATGAAGATGACGTGATGGCTATTATCAATAAACCCCAAGGCATGGTGGTGCATCCTTCGGCAGGTCATAGTTCAGGAACGATGGTTAATGCCTTGATGCATCATATTAAAGATTTGTCGTCGATTAATGGCGTGGTACGTCCAGGTATTGTGCATCGCATTGATAAGGATACCTCTGGCTTGTTGATGGTCGCGAAAAATGATAAAGCACATCAACGACTAGCTGATGAGCTCAAGGCAAAAAAATCACTGCGAAAATACGTTGCCATTGTACACGGGAATTTGCCAAATGACCGAGGAGTCATTGAAGCTCCTATTGGGCGCAGCGACCATGACCGCAAAAAACAAGCTGTTTCGTCTAAAGGTAAGGAAGCCCTTACCCGCTTTACCGTCTTGGAACGCTTTATCGATTATACTTTAGTGGAATTACAGCTAGAGACAGGTCGTACTCACCAGATTCGTGTTCACATGGCTTATATAGGTCATCCTGTAGCAGGTGATCCTGTCTATGGTCCGCGAAAAACCTTGCCAGGAAAAGGGCAGTTTTTACACGCGCAGACTCTGGGGTTGACTCATCCTGTGACGGAAGAATCTATGGTCTTTACAGTTGATCCTCCAGAAGTGTTTCAAAAAACCCTTGCTCAGCTTCGAAAGGCTCAATAATAGGCGATTTGGTCATTGCTAGCCATTTAGAGAAGGAAGAGGCTATCAGGTCTATTATGTCCTGAAAGATGTTGAGCACGTGACAGCTTCGAAATGCTTTAAAGTGGTTAATGTCGCTAAAATGATTTCACAAAATATCAGAGAGTATTTTGAAAAAAACAATACCTATATGTTTGCTGAATGATTTAGCTAGCCTATGCAGCAAGATGATTTAGAGTATACTAAAAAACCTTCTCATTTTAACAGGAACAATGGTTGGTATCGGTGTTGGAATTTTCACAGGAGCGTTTGGTGTAGGGTATGCAATCGGCCAAAGTACTAAGAAATAGGTTATATTAGTTTTATTAAGGAGGAATAGTATGGTTATTACTGGTAAAAAAGTATTTAAGATGGTTTACTTTGCTAACTTAATCTTTCACATATTATTTATTGGATACCAAATAAGTCAGTCAGTAAATATTAGTGGGGGTTATTTAGCAATAGCTGCTTCTAGTATTAGTTCAATGACTCTCATTATGATGTTAACTAAAGATAAAGAAGAATAAATATTATGAAACAAATTAGCGGTTTGGATAAAGTAAATAAAAACTTTGTAGAACGATCTGAGCAAAATTTGTTAGATACAGAAGGCGGAGTTGTTATTACGTTAACTACGAGTTAATTCTGAAGTGATTGATTCAACCATTATTCCTGAAAGGATAGTTATTGCACAAATCTTTCCGAAGTTAGAAGATGAGGAAGCAGTCAAAATTGGTGATACGGTTAATTTCAAGACCCAGAATTCTTCAAACTAAAGAAGTTACCTTACAATCTAAAATAACAGTATTGACAGTAGCGCAACTAAGACAAAAGAGGGTAGTTATTTTAAAGTTATTACGGAAGCAAAATTATCAAGTAAAGAATTAAAAGATTTAAAATATGGTCCATCAGGAGATTTAGTTGTGGTAACTGGAGAGAAAACCTACCTAAAATATTATCTTGATAAATTTTTAAATTAGTATAATGAAAGACGAATTTTTGAAAAAGATATTCGTCTTTTTATTATGTGACTTTTTTATTCTAGTAGAAAAACTCTAATGTGTTACGCCAACAGATGTCTCTTGCTGTCAAGGATATCAAGGATATTAATGTCCTGGTCATTTCGGTTTTGTTTTACGAAAAGCTTTAGAAATCTCTGAAGCATCTAACAAATGATCTGTAAGACTAGTTAAAGTGAAATAGCCATTAAACTCTAAACTAACCCAATCATTTCGACCAATAGACTTAAATTTCCTTCTAGGAATCCAAAACTG
>NZ_LHQM01000031.1 GCF_001302265.1 Streptococcus phocae
CTACTAGTCTGTTTTTGATGTCTTTGTTAAATGTCATGAAACTGTTGATACAACTCTTGGCGGTTGAGCTGATAATCTTTAGCGATTTTTTTGATGGCCTGGTTGGGTTTCATCCCTGCCTCAATTTCTGCTTTGACAAGAGCAATGATGTCCACGTCTTCGGCATTTGCCTTAGTTTCAGCTGGACTTGCTCCTGAAACGATCAAAAGGCACTCACCTTTTAATGGATTTGCAGTGATGTAATCACATATTTCTGAAATCGTCCCTCGTTGGTACTCTTCAAACAGCTTGGTCAGCTCTCTGACTAAAACAACCTGACGGTCGCCATAACAAGCCATCATGTGAGACAGGGTCTCTTTAACCCGATAAGGAGACTCATAAAAGATTTGTGTCTCAGGGTAATTAGCCTTACTGGTAAAAAATGCTTTTTGCTGCCCTGCTTTTCGAGGTAAAAACCCATAAAAAACATGGGGCTGTGGAGCCAGACCACTTGCTATCAGCCCTGTAATTCCTGCAGAAGCACCTGGAAGTGCCACTACTGAAATATCATGCGCGATGGCTTCTTTTACCAAGTCGTGACCTGGGTCCGAGATAGAAGGCATCCCCGCATCAGAAACCTGAGCCAAGGAATGACCTGCACGTAGCAAGCCAATCATATCAGGAATCTTCTCATAGGCATTGTGGTCATGAAAGCTGATTTGCTTGGTGTCAATGCCAAAGTGCTTGAGGAGTAAGCCAGTGTTTCGAGTATCCTCTGCACAGATGTAATCAACCATCTTAAGGGTCTCAACGGCTCTAAAAGTCATGTCTTGTAAATGACCAATCGGCGTTGGGACCAAATAAAGGGTACCGTACTCTGTTGTTTTATTGAAACTTTTTTGAATTTGCATGGTGTTACTTTCTATCTAATAATTCTCTACAGAACATACACTCTTCATCATTTTCACGACGCTGTCCGTAGAAAAAATTACAGATATGAAAGCCTTCATCATAAATGCCTTCCAAGTGATCTTTTCCTTGTTTTGAAGGGCTTTTGGTTAGGGTTTCATGCTCAAGTTGATGCAAGCGATCGCGCAATTTTGTATTTTCTAAACGGATAACTGTGTTTTCTTCAACTAAGGATTGCACTTGTTTTTTCATAGCTTCAATATCAGCTAAAGTAACCATCAAGTTTTGTGAAAACCCGTCAAAGGCATCAAATAATTCTTTTTTATTCACCTACTTTAACCTCCTCTAAAGCATATGTTACTGGAGACATCTGGTCTTTAAAATGCACCTTGATGGTCTCGTTAAAAATATCAATGGCAGTCACAACAGCGAGCCCATCTCTAGTCTCCACTATACTACCATAATCAGGGAATTTTTTCTTACTTTCTTGGTAAAAACTCTCCTCATACTGCAAACAACAAAGCAAGCGACCGCAGCAACCTGTCGTTTTCCCAGAATGCAAAGACAAGCCTTGGTGTTTGACCATTTTAATAGAAACTGTTGGAAATTCCCCTAAAAAACTCGAACAACACAGAGGCCTACCACAGGGACCTAGCCCTCCATAGATTTGTGCTTCTTCGCGACTATTGAGCTGGCGTAGCTCTATTCTTGTTTTAAAATAGCCTGCTAAATCTCTGAGTAATTGCCTAAAATCGACACGGTCTTCTGCAGAAAAAGTAATGAGCACATAGCTTCTTTCCAAAGAAAACACAGTATCAATAAGCTTCATTGGTAACTTGTTTTTAGCAATTAATCCTGTAACAACGGCTTTAGATTGCTCGGCAAATTGAGCGTTTTGGTCGTGCGCCTTGATGTCCATCGTGTTAGCAAGGCGCAAAACCGTTGGCAACTCACTTGGCAACTCCTCAGCCTCAAAATCTTTTTCGGGCTGACTGACAAAAGCTAGTCTGCTGCCTTTGCTATCTTTGATAACCAGAGATGTCCCTTTAGGGTAGGGTCTATCTGTCTGAACATATTTAACTGGATCAGTATCACTATATTTTATTCCAATAGTCTTTATCATGATATCACCATATATTCTAACGTGTTTTGAAAATTGACATGACTTTGCCACATCTGTTTAGCTTGATAGGCAGATGTTAAATAAGTAAAAGCGTTTGGTTGACTATAATCTTGTGCCAAAATCAGGGGAAGAAGCGTCAAGACCATGTCTTGCTCGTCTTTTTCACCAGCCAGCTGGACCAAACGGTTGAGCTCCAAATAAGCTTGCAAGGGATTTGCTAACCAAATGGAGACAAAACGCTCCGTCTGTGTGATTAATTCTGACAGTTTTGTCTGCTGGGACCATTCTATCACTTGTGCCTCGTTTTTTGCTAACTGCGCTAATAAAACTGCCTGTCCTTTCAAGAGCCCTTGTTCTTGAGCTAACTGAGCTAAATAGGCGTCTTGTTTTGGAAAATGAAAAATCTGCGTTCTGCTTTTGATGGTTGGCAAAACCTTATTTTCATCATTTGTCAGTAAAAAGATATAAGCATCGCCTTGTGGCTCTTCGATATATTTTAGCAGACTATTAGCGGCATTGACGTGCATTTTGTCACAGTCTTTAATGATGAAAACCTGACGCTTTCCTTCATACCCTGTTTGAGAAAAGTTAGCCATCATTTCCTTAACAGTATCTGTTTTAATGATTTGACCGGTCGGCTCTAAAACCGTAACATCAGCAAAGTCTCCTTGATCAATCAACTGGCAAGACCGGCACTCTTGACAGGGATTTACCCCTACTTTAAAGTCACAAAATAAGGCTTTCGCTAAAAAAATAGCCATATCGGCATTGGCAAAATCTCCCGAAAAGAGATAGGCATGGCTTAATCGTTCCTTGCGCAAAATCTCTTGAAACGCTTGATAAACCTTTGGAGCCTTATCAGCTAAATCCATTACGACACTCCTTTTTTAAGCTTCTACGACCTTTAAAACAGCTCCTAAGACGTCTTCGACTACCTTCTCCAGAGCTTGCGACGCATCAATCGTTACAATTCGCTCGGGATTTTCTTTAGCCAGCTCAAGATACCCTTGGCGTACCCTTTGGTGCATATCTAGTTGCTCCAAATCCAAACGATTAACCTCGCGCGTGTGGTTTGACTCAATCCTTGCTAAGCCAAGATCTGAAGGGATATCCAGATAAAGGGTTAAATCTGGTTCTATACCATCTGTGGCAAAATGGTTAAGCCACTGAATATCTTGTTTTGACAGACCACGACCAGCGCCTTGGTAAGCGACTGAACTATCGATAAAGCGGTCAATAAAAACCAAAGCTCCTGATTCAAGTGCTGGCAAAACCTTCTCGATTAAATGCTGTCTTCTTGCAGCTACATAAAGCAAGAGCTCTGTTTTGTCATCCATAGCAGTATGGTTAACATCTAAGATCACCTGACGGATACTTTCTGATATAGCAACTCCTCCAGGCTCTCTTGTTGCTAGTAGTTCCTGCTGCAATCGTGCCTCCAAAATAGGGACAATTCTTGCTAAAACGATCGTTTTCCCAGCGCCATCTGGTCCTTCAATGGTGATTAATTTTCCTTTTATCATCTTGCTTCCTTTGTGTTTTCTTACTCTATTCTACCAAAATTTAAGTCAAAAAACACTGCTATTTGATCTAGCAGTGCTCTATCGCTAGCCCTTATTAGAGCTCAAGCTTTTAGTACCAAAGATTATGATACGTCTTCGATAGTTTCTTGGGTCTCATTACGGTGCAAATTGCCAACAAAGTCACGATCGATGTCGTCAAAAGCTGATAATTTTACTTCTTTGACAAATTTCAAACGGTCTAATTCTTGGACTTTAGCTTCAACGTCTTCTTTGTTAACATAAAGCATGACGTAGCGCGAGCGCTTTGACTGGTAATGCAGGTCACCATATTTCAGCACTTTTCTGGCATCTCGGTTATAGTAGAGGTAAATAACGAGTCCAATACGATCTTGTTTTTGAAACATTATACTCTCTTTTCTTTAATATTTTGATAGGGCCCTGAGGGATGCGGGGCTTTTTTAGCTGCTAAAGGAAGATCAGTATCAACAAAAATATCTTGTGACACTGCGCTTGCGATTTCTTGTGTGATGTCAGCTAAAATGGTTTGCAAGTCAACTTGGGCCAACCGCAAATCAATAACCAAGGGGTGCAAATCAATTTGCTTTTTTTGACGCAAAAACTCCTGGCGCAAGGCTTTACCTTCTGGACGACAAACAAGACACTCTTTCATCGCTTCATGTTCTTCCACAAGAGCCTGAAATGTAACCAATTGCTTTTGCAAGGTTTCGTCCTTTTCAAAAGCGCATTTAGCAGTGATGTAAGATTGGTATTGACTGGTTCTTTTGAGATCTTCAATTAAATGGTCAATAAGCTCTTCAATGGCCATTAAGTTTTCATCGATGACTAACATAGCTAGATTATATCATTAACAAGGCTTAAAGTACAGAAAGACCGCTACTAGCTGTTAGAGATTTTTAGACATCTCTGTGGATAGAGCTAGCAAATCTACCAGCAAGTCCTTGTGTTCTGTAATGAGAAAATAAATCTGGTCTTCACTCAGTACACCTGATTTTATCCCATCTGTCGGCTGCTCCCGTAACTCAAACCATTTTTGACTGCCATAAAAATCCCTCACCTCACGATAACTATCATAGGCTTCTCGAAAGGCCTCAAGGCTTGTTTTTAAATTGTCTAATTTTGGTTTAAAGCTATCATAACTAGCTTCAACATGGCAAAGCAGTTGTTTGTCATTTGGTTCCATGCTATCTCTTTTCTAGTGTCACAAAGGACACATCAAAACACCCTAGACGAGTCTAGGGTGTTTGTGTGATCAAGACTCAATTATTTGAGCTCGTTACTTTCCATGATTTCATCAATGAAACCATAAGCCAAGGTTTCCTCAGCACTCATCCAATAATCACGCTCAGCGTCTTTGTGGATTTGTTTGATGGTTTTACCAGCATTTTGTGCCAAGATTTTTTCAAGACGGTGACGTGTTTTCAACAGATGCTCAGCTGCAATAGCCATATCTGTCTGTTGTGTGCCACCACCTGTGCCACCCATTGGCTGGTGCATCATGTACTCAGCATTTGGAAGCATAAAGCGTTTGCCTTTAGTCCCTGATGAAGCAATGATGGTACCCATAGAAGCTGCCATACCCATCACAATGGTCTGTACATCTGATTTAATGAAGTTCATCGTGTCAACAATGGCCAAACCTGCTGAAACAGAGCCACCTGGGGTATTAACATAAAGGTAAATGTCTTTGGTGTTATCTTGGGCGTCTAAAAACAAGAGCTGGGCAATAACTGAATTTGCCATGTTGTCTTCGACAGGTCCTGTCAGCATAATAATACGATCTTTTAATAATCGAGAATAAATATCGTAAGAACGCTCCCCGCGACTTGTTTGTTCAATAACTACTGGAATCATAAAATTCTCCAATCTACAATGGTTTGTCTGCTCTGATTGTAATGGACACAAGGCCTTTTGCAGAGCTTTTTATATAATGATTGACTTTATTATAATCTTTTGGTCAATAAAGGTCAAATAATAAACACGGTCCCAAAAAACTTCCCAATGATAGCTGGAAAGTTTCTTGTGATTGACCATGATATCAGGTTATTTGGTTCCAAACAAGCGATCGCCTGCATCACCCAAACCAGGCACAATATAGCCGTGGTCATTTAGTTTTTCATCAAGAGCCGCTGTAAAGATGTCAATATCTGGATGTGCTTCTTGAAGTTTTTTAACGCCTTCTGGAGCAGCAACAAGACAAATGAACTTAATATTTGCTGCGCCACGCTTTTTCAAAGAATCCACAGCTAAGATTGCAGAGCCTCCGGTAGCTAACATTGGATCAACAAGGAAGATTTGACGTTGGTCAATATCTTCAGGAAGTTTCACCAAATATTCGACAGGCTCTAGGGTTTCTTCGTCACGATACATGCCGATATGCCCAACTTTTGCCGCAGGAACCAAACTCAAAAAACCATCTACCATCCCGATCCCAGCTCTAAGAATCGGAACAATCGCTAATTTTTTACCAGCCAATTGTTTTTGAACTGTTTTAGAAACTGGCGTCTGTATGTCTACATCTTCTACTGGAAGGTCACGCGATACTTCATATCCCATAAGCATAGCAATTTCATTAACCAATTCGCGGAAATCCTTGGTTGATGTGTCTTCTCGACGTAAGATTGAGAGTTTATGCTGGATAAGCGGATGCGAAATAACTTGAAATTTTCCCATGTTGATGTACTTCCTTCTTAATTTTTTACACTTTCACTATTATATCAAAAATATATAGGCTTGGCTTGGCAAATCTGTGCTTTTGTCAATTTATTTTGGGAAGGCTTGCGCAATTCGCTGGCATGCCTCTATCAGTGTGGCCTTAGGCGTCGCAACATTTATCCGTGCAAAGCCTTTTCCTTGGGGACCGAAAGCCTGACCATTGTTTAAAACTACCTTGGCTGTTGAGGTCAAGCGACTCATAAGCTCAGCTTGAGATAAACCATAAGCTGAAAAATCTAGCCAAACCAAATAAGTCGCCTGGGGTTTCATGACCTTGATTTGCGTATACTGTTCCAGATACTCGCAAAGAAAAAGGATATTGTCTTCTAGTACCTTTTTTAGTGCGTCTAGCCACTGACTACCTGACTCATAAGCAACTTGGGTAGTGAGATAGCCAATAGTTGGAATTTCCTGCTGATGGTTGCGTTCTTGTTGCTTGATAAAGGCTTGCCTAAGCTTTGGGTTTTCAATGATGGCAAAGCTATTTTTAGTCCCCGCAAGGTTAAAAGTCTTAGTCGCTGAGGATAGAACTAGACTAATGTCGGCAAATGTTTTGTCCACCGTATTAAAAGAGTGGTGCTGATGCCCAAACAAGGTCAAATCTTGATGGATTTCGTCTGAGATCACCAAAACATTATGCTTGAGGCAGATATCTCCTATCTGTTTTAGCTCTTCTTTGGACCAAGCGCGACCGCCAGGATTATGAGGGTTGCAAAGAAGATAAAGCTTGATGTCTTCTGAAATAAATTCTTGCTCAAAAGCTTCCATGTCCATCTGAAATTGCCCATTTACTAGCTCAAGGGGTTGGCGTCTGAGGCGTCTATTGTTTAGTCTTACCATATTGGCAAACGGTGGGTAGACAGGACTATTAATCAACACAGCATCCCCTTGTTTTGTCAGAGCCTGAATGGCAATGGCAATAGCAGGGACAACGCCACTAACCAAAACCAACGAATCTTGACTAATCTGGTAACGGTGCTGAGTTTTTTCCCAGCTCATAATGGCATCAAACAATTCTTGTTTAGGGTAACTGTAACCAAAAATAGCCCCCTGCCCATGGCTGATAATTGCTTGACGCAAGGCAGGAAAGGGCTCAAAATCCATATCTGCTACCCAAAGTTGCAACAAATCAGGATTATCCTCAGACGCTCGCCATTTAACAGAACCTTGACCTAGTCGATTAGGCAGGGCCACAAAGTCATATGTTGTCCTATCAGGGTCCATTATCTCAAACCTCTCTTCTTTATCAAACTTAAAAAACGAACAAGTCAATCAGGATACTGCTATCTGCTGGCTTGTTCGTTTAACGATTATCTCACTGCATGTTTAATTTTTGACGCCAAACGGCTGCTCGTGGCCCAATCAATTTATCCAACTGATGCGTCATCAAGCTCAAATAAGCATAAACCGCCAGTCCTAAACCGCCAACAAGAAGCAGATACAATAGACTCGTCAATCGGCTAGTCGGCGTCACGATATAGCCAAGAAGCCAATTTCCCAAATACACAACCCCTCCCATAATAAGGGTTTGCACCAGTATCAACAAAATCCTCTTGTGCAGTAATCGGCGATTAAACCGCGTTACCTGATGAAGTTTTCGGTACATAAGGTAGATTGGAACAGACAAGCTAATAGTCGTTGCTAAAAGCGGCCCATAAGCATGTAAAAAATAAATGCTAGGGACTTGCAGCACTAATTTAATCAAAACCCCCACAAAAAAGTAATGAATGGCTTTGCGATTTTCAAATAGGGCTTGTAACATTGGTGAAAACAAAGTATACAAGGCCAAGAGCAGTGTCTGTAGCAGTACGGCAACAAACAATTCGATGGCTTGGTCCTCGCTAACGCCATAAAAAACAGTGTAGAGCGGTCTAGCCAGTATCACAGCTCCTGTCAAAGCTGGCAGCAAAAACATCAATAACATCTCAATATTACTAATGATTAATCGCGCCGCTGCTTTCATGTCTTTTTTGACATAGTTTTCAGTCATTAAGGCAATGCCAATGCCTCCAATAGAGGCCGCTACCGCAATCAAAATCATGGTGATTTTTGCTGGATTGGCATTGAAGTACCCAAACAAGACCCACAATTGAGGGTGCGAATAATTGGTAAACCAAGACATGGCATTCACAAAAGTCCATTGGTCAATCAATTGAAAGGCCTGGATGGCACTACCTGTTATGATAAAAGGAATTGATTCTTTGAGGGTTTCAAATAATAAGCCTTTTATATCAATCGGAATATCATGCTTAACCGGCGTAAAGATGGCCTTGAGCAGTCCTTGTTTCCAAAGATAGTAGACCAAAACTCCCATACTAGCAATCATCCCAATAAAGGCCGCAAAGGTTGACTGCGTCACCGCTGCAATGTAATCACCTGAACCTAATTTCATAATGAAAAAGGTTGTCAGAAGCATCCAAATCACGCGAATGGTTTGCTCGGCAATTTGACTCAAGGCATAAGGCTTGATGTCCTTGTACCCTTGAAACACTCCTCGGATAACACTCATCACAGGAAAGACAAATACCGCTAATGAGAGGCTATGCATGATTGGAACTAGCTTGTTATCGGCTCCCGACATGGCGGCAAAAATAGGAGAGCCGAGATACATCAGGATAGCAAAAACAAAGCCCAAAACTAGCATAACCTTTAAAATGCTGCGAATGAGCTGGTAACTATGCGTTTGTCGCCCCATTGAATTGTATTTGGCGATTTGTTTAGCAATGGCAACATTGAGGCCGGTTGTTGAAATCAATAAAAAATAGGCATATACATTATATCCCATGTTAAAAAGAGCGTTGGCTTGTGTTGCGTATTGCCCCATCCATATGTACCAAGGAATAATATATAAAACACCTAAAAATCGGCTAATGAAGTTTCCTGCCGTGGACCAGGCGGCGCCTTGGACCATGAGTTCTTCTTGTGTCAGTTGTTTTTTTTCTGTCGACATAGTTATTCTTTCCACTTTTTATTAGCTTTATTATAAACTTTTGCCTGTCACTTGTAAAACAAGAACTTTAAGGATAAAATAAGGGTATGATTACGATTGAAGAAACCTTAAGCATTTTAAAAACAGACCATAATTTCCGAGAAGTCATTGATCCTGATGGCTACCATTATCAGTATAGCGGTCTAACCTTTGAGCACCTGACCTATGACAGTCGTCAAGCGACTCAACATAGCCTATTTTTTGCAAAAGGGGCTGGTTTTAACGTTGACTTTTTGCACCAAGCCATTGAAAAAGGCTTGCGTTGCTATGTTTCTGAGATAGACTACCAACTAGATATTCCAGTGATTGTGGTCTCAAATATTAAAAAAGCAATGAGCCTAATTGCCATGGCCTTTTATGGCAACCCGCAAAACCAGTTAAAGCTTCTAGCCTTCACCGGAACCAAAGGGAAAACCACCGCGGCTTATTTTGCCTACCATATCCTCAAAGAATCGCATCAACCAGCGATGTTGTCTACCATGAGCACCACCTTAGATGGTGAGACTTTTTTCAAATCTGAGCTGACCACTCCTGAAAGTTTAGACCTCTTTGCCATGATGGCTCAGTGCGTTAAAAATGGCCGGAGCCATCTGATTATGGAAGTATCTAGCCAAGCCTATTTGGTTAATCGTGTGTATGGCCTTACCTTTGATGTTGGCGTGTTTCTCAACATTAGCCCAGACCATATCGGCCCTATCGAGCACCCTAACTTTGAAGACTATTTCTTTCACAAACGCTTGCTAATGGCAAATAGCAGAGCTGTTGTGATTAATAAAGGCATGGATTATTTTGACTTGGTCGCTGAACAGGTAGCTGGAGTCCCCCATGATAGTTATGGTAGTGATTCTGATAACCACATTACTAATAGTCAAGCCTTTTCTTTTGATGTTGACGGCAAATTGGCTGGTTCCTACGACATTCAACTTATCGGACACTTTAATCAAGAAAATGCCATCGCTGCAGGCTTAGCCTGTCTCAGATTAGGTGCTAGTCCACAAGATATTGCAAACGGCATCGCAAACACTCGCGTTCCTGGTCGCATGGAGGTCTTGACCATGGCCAATCAGGCCAAGGTATTTGTAGACTACGCTCATAATGGTGACAGCCTAGAAAAATTATTATCTGTGGTTGAAGAACATCAAAAAGGACAGGTTGTCTTGATTTTAGGAGCGCCTGGTAACAAAGGCGAAAGCAGACGTGCTGACTTTGGACATGTGATTAATCAGCATCCTAATATTGAGGTCATCCTAACGGCTGATGACCCTAACTTTGAAGACCCTCAATCCATTTCTCAGGAAATTGCTAGCCACATCACTCGCGACGTTACCATTATCACTGATCGCACAAAAGCAATCGAGATTGGTATGGAGGCCTGCAAAACCCCACAAGATGCACTGATTATTGCTGGAAAAGGGGCTGACGCTTATCAGATTATCCAAGGTCAAAAAGCCGAATACCCTGGTGACTTAGCTGTTGCTAGTAACTTATTAAATCGCATCACTCATTAATCTAAATCCAAATAGATAAAAAAAGGCTCTTCGAAGCCTTTTTATTATTGGTTAATTTTGTCTGTTATCGCTTAGCTTGAAACTTCAGTGGTTCTGTTGTCGTCATCTGTAAGCGATAGCGATGCTCCTCTAAAGGACTAATATACCCCAAAAAAACCAAGGCATCTACAAAAATATCTGGACGTTTTTGCATCACTACCTCTTTTTTGGTAAATTTTAATAAAAAACTCGTCAGATATTTCAAAGCATACTCCTGATTAACATCCCCCAAAAGAGCATAGAGTTTCTTTTGATCTGCTGATAAGGACTCCTGCCTTTTTAACCGATAAAAATAGTTGGCTAGAGTCAATTTTTCTCGATCAATGCCTGTGCTCTCCTGGATAATCACTTGGTTGGTTTGGTTGGTCAACTGAGTGTCAAAAGTCAGAGATAACAATTCCTCATACAAAGGAGAGTTGGTATCAATAGCGATGGTGTCTTCTAACCTAAGAGCTGTCATATCTGTTACTAGAGGCAGAGTGAGGCGATAGCGCCTGTTCTCTCGGCTGATATAAGCAGCCTTGACATATGCTTCTATGGACCTATCAAGGTTCTTTACTTCAGGAAAATCTTTTTTGAGTTGGCGCAAAATGACCTCATCATGCTGGTCTAAATAGGCAACAAGGTCCTTGAAAAAGGGCTGACGCATGAGCTTATCGGGATTAAATAATCTTATCATGACTCTATTATACCAAAAAATTAGACTCTCTCATCAAAAGATTGACATCAACGCAACGCTTGCTTATGACACGAAAAAAGCTACCTTTTTAAAGGTAGCTTTTTTGACACGATTCTTTAGGTAGACAAGTGTTTTAGATTGTCTTAAGCTCCAAAACTTTCTGTTAATTGAGGAACCACTTGTTTTTTACGAGAAACTGCTCCTGCTAAGAAAGCATGGTTATTTTCCAATTTAAAGTTAAAAGCAGCTTCAACCTTATCCATATTAGCCCCAAGAGCCAAAATTTCAGAGTTAGAATTGACAATATCTGTAATCATCAAAACAAAATCTGAATACCCTTCAGTTGTCATGGCATCTTTAATAGCCTCTTCGATAGCATCTTGACGGTCTAACACTTCTGAGATGTCCACAGTATTGACCTGAGCCACGCGAACGGCATTGCCATTTAGTTCAAAGGTTTTAGCATCAATGTCAATCAAATCAACAGCAGTTTTGCTTGAAAGATTTGTTCCAGCTTTGAGAAGGGCCATCCCATACTCTTGCAAGTCAACGCCAGCAAGCTCTGCCATTTCAGGAGCCACACGACGATCTGAAGCATGAGTTGTTGGTGATTTCAAAAGCAAGGTATCTGAAATCAAGCCAGATAATAGCATTCCTGCGATGTCTCTTGGCACATCGACATTATTTTCTTTGAACAGACGGTAAACAATAGATGAGGCAGAACCAACTGGTTCAATACGCATATAAAGAGGGGTTGCTGTTTCAAAATTTGCAACACGGTGGTGATCAACAATCCCATGAATCTCAACGTCACGAATGTCTGAAATCGATTGTTGGAACTCGTTATGGTCTGTCAAAATAACTTTGTCAGCACCTTCTGCTTTGGCAGATGTTACCACGCGCGGTGCAGGAACCTTAAAATAGTCCAGCGCAAATGCTGTTTCTTCATTAGGCTCACCCAAGGCCACAACCTCTGTATTTAGACCAAAAGCTTTTTTAGACAAGTAATCAAATGCGTAAGATGATGCAATGGCATCTGTATCTGGGTTTTGATGACCAAAAACTAAAATGTTTGACATAATATTTCTACCTCATTCTCTTTATTCACCTTATTTTAGCAGAAATAAAAGCTAAAATCAAAGGGATAATCATTCTAATGAAGCTTTCGAGACACAAAAGAGCCAGGTGGTGACTTCCCTAGCTCTGTTTATCATGATTGATGAATGCGATTCATGTATTGGGTATAGGACTCTGTCTTTAGCAAATCCTTAGCATTTTGCACACGCTCTTTTGTTGGTGGTTTAACACCTGCCAATTGATACGGTATGCCTAACTCACGCCATTTGAACTCACCCATAGTATGATACGGCAAGACTTCAAACTTATCCACATTGTTCAAGGTTTGCACAAACGCACCTAATCGTTTTAAGTGGTCATCGATATCTGTCAAACCAGGAACCAAGACGTGACGAATCCAAACAGGAATGTTTTTATCTGATAGATACCTTGCAAATTGCAAAATGTGCTTATTGGGCTGACGCGTCACAATCTTATGTTGTTCTTCATCGATTTCTTTCAAATCTAACAAGACAAGATCGGTTACCTCTAACAACTCATCCAGAATCTTATGGTAATCTGGACTTTCACGGTAAGCAAAACCACAGGTATCTAAGGTCGTGTGAATGCCTAATTGCTTAGCTTTTTTAAATAGAGCTGTGATAAACTCTATTTGAAGCATGGCCTCACCACCAGATACGGTAATCCCTCCTTTTTGTCCCCAAAAATGTTTATATTGCAAAGCTTCCTTTAGAACATCATCAACTGTTCGTAACTTTGAATTGTTCGTTTCCATCTCCCAAGTATCTGGATTGTGGCAATACTGACAACGCATCTTGCAACCTTGCAAAAAAATGATAAAACGAATTCCTGGACCATCCACAGAGCCAAAACTTTCTGTCGAATGCACCATACCAGTTACTTGTCCATAATCTTTTTCAGTCATTGCATCTCCTTCACTTCTTGTAAACGTTTTTACACTTTCATTATATCATTTTTCACAAAAAAGACTAGGTATCTACCTAGTCTTCTTCGATAATCTGTTCTATATTAGAAATGATTAGTTTCAATTTAGTGATTCGACCGTCCTTGACCTTGTCATTTATCAGGTGCAGGTGCTTGTCTTTGCTATCACATTCAAAGCTTTGTTTTTTCTCCTGGCTTGGTATGGTCCCAATACCCGTTAAGTAAAAGCCTGCAATGGTGTCAACGTCATCACTTTCAAGCTCAGTGCCAAAATACTCGTTAAATTCGTTCAAGGTCATGGTCCCCACCACAATATAGGTGTTTTCCCCGATTTCATGAACATATTTTTCTGCCTTATCGGTCTCGTCATCAATTTCACCGACGATTTCCTCAAGCAAGTCCTCCAAAGTAACCAAACCTGCAACACCTCCATACTCATCAAGCAATATAGCCATCTGATTTTGGGTGTTTCGGAGCTGCCTTAGCAAGTCGTCAACAAAAATAGTTTCTGGAACAAAGAGTGGTTCTTGCAAGATTTTTCGCATGTTGATTTTTTCAAATCCTTGTCGAAACCCTGATTCCAAAAGTCTCTTGGTATGGATTAGGCCGATAATTTTATCTTTATCAACATCATAAACAGGAATCCGCGAAAAGCTCTGCTTCAATATTTCTTGAATATTTTCAATAGGGTCTTCGTTGATATCAATCATGAAGGCATCCGTCCGTGGCACCATAACTTCACGCGCCATCATCTCATCTAGCGAGAAAATCCCTTGTAACATTTCGATTTCTTCGGCGTCAAGAGTCTCCTCACTATTTGTGAGCATGTACTCAATCTCGTCACGCGTCATGCGCTCATCAGCATCATCAAAGGTCATTGGAGTAATACGACTCAGTAAATTTGTCGAAGCAGACAAGAGCCAAACAAAGGGGCCTACAACTTTCCCTAAGACAATAATGATTGGCGCTGAAATAATAGCCAGCTTGTCTTTTAAGTTCATGGCAATGCGCTTAGGATAAAGCTCCCCCAAAACAATCGAGACGTAGGTTAAAAAAATCAAGGAAATCACGCTACCTGCTGTTTGGGCAGTCGTTGACCCTCCTAGCCATCCTGCAATCTCTTTTCCTAATGAAGCTGATAAACTAGCCCCTGATAGCAAACTGATAAAGGTGATGCCAACTTGAATGGTTGATAAAAAATTGTTGGGTTGCTCTAAAACGTTTAAGAGACGGATATACCTTTTGTCACCGTCTGCAGCTTTTTGCTCAACACGAGAACGGTTGAGAGAAACAAGGGCCATTTCACTGGCTGAAAAAAAAGCATTTAGCAGGGTCAGGATAAATAATAGTAAAAACTGAACAAACAAAGGCTGACTCACAGGGTCTTCCATTTAATAATAACTCCTAGAAAATAATATAGTATCCTTATTATATCATAATTCACCATTAGTTTGTGCTTATTTGACAACAATGTTCAAAGACCCCAAGGACCTCTTTTTATTCTTTGGAGCACCATGATAGAATAGGATTTTTGATAAGGCAAAAGGCTCAGCTAGATGTCTTTTTGGGGCACTATGGCTAGCTTTTCAAGCATGATTAAAAAAGGAGGGGTGTTAATCTGATTTAAAGGTTTGTAAAGCATTGCTGCAAACTCTCTTTGGTCTAAGTTAGTCACGTAGTCTAACACAGCGTCTTTTTCCATGTCACCCCCTTGGTGACCATAGTAGACCATAATAGCAATTCTACCACCTATTGACAGTCTTTGGAGTAATTGTTCCAAAGACTGAAGGGTTGTCTGTGGCTGCGTAATGACGGCTTTGTCCGAACTTGGTAGATAGCCCAAATTGAAAATCGCTGCATCAACCTGATCAACATACTTTCCAACATGCTCATGCCCATCTAAAATCAATTGCGCATTATTAAGGTTTTCGTGACGTAATTTGTCAGCTGTTTTTTCAAGGGCTTGGGCTTGTATGTCAAATGCATAGACAGTCTTAGCTAACTTGGCTAAAAAGACGGTGTCATTGCCGTTTCCCATAGTCGCATCCACGACAACACTATCTTTTGTGATGACTTCTGCGAGAAACTCATGAGAGACTTGGATTGGTCGTTTCATCTAAAAAGCTCCTTTCTTGAGCGTCATAATTACCGGTGTGCGCGACACCCTTGATAAGAATTGCGTCTAGTCATCTCAGCATCAATAGCATTTAGGACTTCCCACTTATTCAAACTCCACATTGGCCCAATTAGCATCTCCCTTGGAGCATCACCTGTGATCCGATGAATGATAATGTCTTTTGGGATAATTTCTAACTGATCACAGATGATGGACACGTATTCTTCTTGACTCAATAATCGTAGACGCCCTTCGTGATAATCTCGCTGCATGCGGGTATTGGTCATTAAATGCAACAAGTGCAATTTGATGCCTTGAATGTCATTATCCACAACGCAACGCCTAACGTTTTCTACCATCATCTCAGCCGTTTCTCCCGGCAAACCGTTGATGAGGTGTGAGACAATATTGATCTTCGGGTGGCGGCGCAATCGCTTAACCGTTTCCTGATAAAGCTCATAAGAATGTGCTCTATTAATAATCTTTGACGTTTCTTCAAAGGTTGTTTGAAGCCCTAGTTCAACAGTGACGTGCATCCGTTCTGCTAATTGCGCCAAATAGGCAATCACATCATCAGGTAAACAATCTGGTCTGGTTCCGATATTAATCCCCACCACACCTGGCTCATTGATGGCTTGCTCATAACGGTCACGAATCACTGATAAGCTGTCATGGGTATTGGTGAAGTTTTGAAAATAAACCAAGTATTTGGTCACATCGGGCCACTTGCGATGCATAAATGTAATTTCTTTGTAGAATTGTTCTCTAATGGGTGCGTCAGGAGCCACAATGGCATCTCCTGACCCAGAAACTGTGCAAAATGTACAACCACCATGAGCTACCGTTCCGTCGCGATTCGGGCAGTCAAAGCCAGCATCAACAGGCACTTTAAAAATTTTCTCCCCAAATAACTGACGATAATACTCATTTAAGGTTTGATATCTCTTTTTCATATTCTTTATTTTATCACAATTTCAAAAAGAAAGATTCTCCAAATCAGCTCAACACTGACTTGATTGTGATTCCGTATGTTTGAGCACTAAAAAAGTCAAAAGAATATCATCCTTTCAACTCTCTATAATAATAACTTGATTGATTGTTAGTGCTGCTTTAAATGGAATCGCCACTCAAAGCGTTTTTTATCGTAATAAGGGTACAACAAGGATAAAATCCCAAATCCAAGTAAAAAACCTGCAAGGACATCACTTGGATAGTGAACCCCTAAATAAACACGCGATAAGCCAATAAGTAGCAATAAACTCGTTAAACAAAAGTCCACAACGAGCTGAAAAGGGCTCTGGCGTAGCCTCTGATGAAAAATAATGATCAAACTTCCGATAATTAGCATGCTACCTGTGGCATGGCCACTTGGAAAAGAGTAGCCACCAGCATGGACCAAATGCTCAATCAAAGGACGTGGCCTTTGATACAATATCTTGAAACCTGTAATGAAAAGAGCAGCCATCAGACCATTTGATAATAAAAATAATGCCTCAGCCTTCCATTTAAGAGCGTAGCAAATCAAGACAGATATCATCAAAATTATAATTTGAGTCTTGACATTGCCTACTATTGTGACTAACTTAAAAAAACGAGTGGCTCCCTCAGGGAGATTACCTCTAACAACTGATTGAATGACTCCATCTAAAGCTGTCAACTGCTCAGGAAAAAACTTAACCACGTAGCCCATAATGACAAATAAAAGGAGGGCAAAGGATGACTTTAGCATATGTTGTTGTTTGTTTTTCATGTGTTATCTAATGTATCTTTCTAGAATTGGTTTACTTGCAATATACACAAAATAAAAGGCAATTGCAAATATTAACCCTTCTACCACATTGAATGGAACAACCATAGCAACCATGTATTTGGTAATCCCAATATAGGCACCAATATCAAAATTAGCTAATGCCGCATACAATGGAATTGCGACAAAATAATTTAAGAGAACCATGGAAAAGGTCAGCAAAGCTGTTCCTAAAACACTAGCCAAAAGATACTGGCGAAGGGTCTGCTTTTTTCTCCAAACCAATCCAAACACGGTTACAAAAACTCCTATAGCAAGCATGTTCATCGGTAAGCCAATCACATCAGTGATCCCATGGTTATTCAAGAAAATTTTCAATAACGACCTAAACACTAAAATCAAGTAAGCATGTTTCAAGTCCATCAGAACCAAGCCTAACAAGATAGGAATAATGCTCAACTCAACTTTTAAAAAACTAGCTCCTGGAATGATAGAAAAGCTAAAAAACATTAAAACAAAAGATATGGCTGAAAGAATGGCAACCATGACCATTTTATGTATTTTTGACATAAAAAATTCCTCCAATTTTTTCAAATTGAAAGAAGTTCCTTCGTATTTGGATAGCAAAAAAGTACCCAAAAAACCCGGTCTTCTCTCATCCAGACTTTACTGTCGGTTGTGGAATTACACCACATCAGCTTACGCTCGCGGACTTCTAGATACTCTAGTCACCGCCGGTCGGGAATTACACCCTGCCCTGAAGACACTTATAGCATAGCAAATTTATCACTATATAGCAATAGGTTTGTTCACTATTTTGATAAAAATAGGTTTTTTATGATAATGATGCGCCTTTCAATTTATCATTCTCGTAAGTATGACTAAGTTCTAGGCCTTTAAAATTTTGTTGCCTCAAGGCTTCATAAACGACCATACAAACCGTATTAGAAAGGTTGAGGCTTCTAACATGGTCATCGTTCATGGGGACTCGCAAGGCTTTTTCCTGATGTTCTTTCATAAAGACTTCTGGCAAGCCAGTGTCTTCTCGACCAAATAAAAAGTAATGTTCTTGCCCATCGTCGTATGTCTCATCAGAATAGACAGCCTCAGCAAATTTACTAATGAGATGAAGCTGACCTTGACAGCTTTCTAAAAAAGCGTCTAAACTATCGTAAAAGCGAATATCTAGTTTATCCCAATAGTCTAGTCCAGCCCGCTTCATTTTTCGGTCATCAATCGGAAACCCCATCGGCTTGATGATGTGCAAAGGGGCATTTGTTGCTGCACAGGTTCTGGCAATATTTCCTGTGTTTTGAGGAATTTGTGGCTGAAATAACACCACGTGATTCAAACTTTTTTGATTGGTTGCAGAAGCATTTTGTGTCTTACTCATAGTTCACTCATTTCTTTTCATCATAAAAAACCACACTGCTCGGAGTCATGCTCAGCAAACAATGTGGTTGTGGTGACTCGTTAACTTAAATCATAACAGGTTTGATTTAAATCAACGAATGCTTGTTTTTTATTATAGCACTTTGGCAGTCGTTGTCAATGTATTTACACTAAAGTTAACGCTTTTTTTCATGTTTTACAGCTTTGTCATTTCTTGTCAAACTAAAATGGTCTGGGACAGGATCTTCTCCCCCAGAGACAAATGGGTGACACCGAAATATTCTCGCTATCCCCATCAAAACTCCCTTGAAACCATGCTTTTCGATTGCTTTTATCATATAAGCCGAGCAGGTAGGTCTGTAGCGACAAGAAGCAGGAAAAAGGGGCGACAAATAGCGTTGATAGCCCCTGATGGCTCCAATTAATAAAGATTTTATCATGTGATGGTATTAGCAGCGTTGTGCAATTGACTGATTTCTTTTTTATTGAGACGTCTGGCTTCACCAGGTCGTAGACCTGTCAAATTCAAGGTACCGAATTGTGTCCGAGACAATTTATCGACCAACAGCCCAACTGATTCAAACATTTTCTTAACTTGGTGGTTACGTCCTTCGTGGATGGTTAGTTCTACAATTGAGCGATTTTTATCAGCTTCAACACGAATAATATTATAACGAGCCGGTTTTGTTTTTTTACCGTCAATCACAACGCCTCGCGTTAATGGGCGTAGATTATCTTTTGTTGCAATTCCTTTGACACGTGCTAAGTAGACTTTATCAATTTCGTTACGCGGGTGAATCATTTTATCTGTGAAGTCCCCATCATTGGTTAAGATCAAAAGCCCTGAGGTATCCCAGTCCAAACGCCCAACTGGATAAATTCGCTCCTTGACTTGTGGCAAAAGGTCAATCACTGTTTTACGTCCCTTGTCATCTGAGACACTCGAGATAACGCCTCGTGGCTTATTGAGTAAGTAATAAACCTTCTCCTCATTGTAGATAGGGCTACCTTCGATTTCGACAATATCCCCAGATTTTACCAAGGTCGACAATTCTGTAATGACTTGTCCATTTAATGTCACCAATCCTTGTTTAATTAATTCTTCAGCCTTACGACGACTAGCGACTCCTGCGTGGGCAATATACTTGTTAATTCTCATTATTTTTCTTCTTTCTTCCATAGGACTTACCCTTTGGGATAAATCATCGTAGGTTTTGTCTAGTCGGAGTGACTAAATAAATCCATTTCTTGGTCATCGGACGCTTCCATTGGCGGAGCATCAATCAACTGTTCCAAATGATTAATTCCCAAATAATCTAGAAAATAATCCGTTGTTTCGTAAAGATTGGGACGTCCGACAACGTCTTTTTTACCAGCTTCTTTAATTAAACCAAAAGCCAGTAATTTGCTCAGCGCACCACTAGAGTTGACCCCACGTATGGCGTCAATTTCAATTCTTGTGATTGGTTGCTTATAAGCAATGATCGAGAGCACCTCCAAAGCAGCTCGCGACAAGCTTTGATTGATTGGGCTTTTGGAGTAGGCTCGCAGCAAAGGCGCTAAGACAGGCTTGGTCACTAATTTATAGGTATTAGCTGTTTCTAATAAGCAAAGGCTAGAATCAGCATCTGCCAAATATTTTTGCTCCAGTTTTTCCAATTGTTGCTGCAAGGCAGTCGGAGTCAAATCTAATAGCAAGGCTAATTGCCTCACCCCAAGACCTTCTTCACCTGCAAGGAACAAGAGGGCCTCAATTTGTGCTAAATAAGTCATTGAACCTCCTTTCGCAACACAATAGGACCAAAATTGCTAGCTTGATCCACGAACACCTGGTGTCTTTTAATTAACTCTAAACTAGCTAAAAATAAAGCAATGATTTCATTGATGCTTCGGCAATCTTGACATAATTCTGACAAGGTGACTTCCCTATCGTGTCCTAGTCTTGTTTCAATAACTTGCATCATGTCTTCGATACGATAGTCATCTCGCTCAACAACTGCGTGATTCTGCTTAAATGTTTCTTTTTTGACAGTTATCATATTTGAAAAGGCCAAAAACAAGTCGATAACAGTCTTGTCCTTCACTAAAACCGTATCGTCAAAAATTAGTTCTTGCTTCGGTTTTGAGAAAAACTGGGCACGTTGGTCGTGTTGCTGTGCCAACTCCTGGCTGAGGCGTTTAAAATGGCTGTACTCTTCAATTTTTTCTAACAGCTCTTGCTCTAAGTCATCTTCGACTGGTTCTTTGTCAATCAACTTAGGCAATAAACGTCGACTTTTAATGAGCATTAACTGACTAGCCATAAGCATATACTCTCCTGCGATTTCTAATTTCATCGCTTGGAGGGTTTCTAAATAGGCTAGATATTGCTCAATAACGTCGACAATAGGAACCTCATAAATATCAACTTTATATTGAGAAACCAAGTGCAAGAGTAAATCAAGCGGTCCTTCAAAATCCTTAACTTTTATATCCATTATGATTTGTAATACTTTTCTAGTGTTATTGGGCTTTTTAGACCTAGCATCTGACTGACCTCTATGATTGATTTTCCTGATAAGCGTTGCGTCAAGATAAACTGTTCTCGTAAGGTTTGAGCTGACAAATGACCCTGACCAATACCGTGTAAAAATCCTTTCAACTGGTTGAAGTACCACTGTCTAGACAAGGGTTCTGCCCCTGATCCAAACAGGTAAACCTGTTTGTCTGAAACCACTGGTGCCAAAAAAGGTACTAAGCGATTCGTCAGTTTCACAACACGCATGCCCTTAGGCGACTGGATGGTCATGATGTTAAAATCAAGATTGATGTCCGCCATTTTTAAATGGGCAATGTCGCTTGGAGTCAATCCTAATTCTAAAATTAAAATCGCTATGAGTTGCCCATTTGAAACTGGCTGCGCCTCATAGACCGCTGACAGCTCAAGGCTTGAAAAAAGCGGTTGCTTGGGAGTTATCTTGTGAGCTTTATCATCAATATGGTAATAGTCACTCAAAATGTTTTCTTGATACAAATAATGCAAAAATTGATTGACGATGGATAATTTTCGCTTTTTAGCTGATATACTTAGCGATGAAAGGCTTTGTTTGTACAAGGCTAGTCGGTCTTGGTTAATCCGCTGACCGACATGATGGCAAAACTGTTGCAAATCATAGCGATAAGATTTTTGGCTGTTTTCCGCTAAGGACTTGTTACTGATGAAGGGTTCAATAAAGGTAATCATTTTTTTGTAATCGTGTACTCATCTGTAAAGTCATGCAATAGGCTATTGACTGCCTTTAAGATTGATTTTCGCGTGATAATCCCAATAAAGCGATGGGTGTCATCAACCACTGGTAGAAAAGGAAAATCAACTAATTTATGCATGATTTCTGTCAGTTTAGAAGTGACGTTGATGGTGTCAATCTTTGTATTGACCATATGGCCAATATCTGTTTGACTCATCTGCCACTCCGAGAGCTGTTCTTTGTTTTGATAGGTCATGATATCAGAAATACTGACGGTTCCAACATACTTTTTATCTTTTGTGATAACAGGCACTCTTGAAAACCCATTACTCACCAATAATAGCATGACATGATCAGCATTATGGATATCAATAAAAATAGCCAAATCTTCTGCTGGAATCAGATAGCTATCCAGATGGCGATTTAAAAATCGTTCAAATTCTTTTGCGATCATCGTTTAAATTCCTTAGAAAGTGATGGGTACAACTCATGTTGACGAGTCAAGTAATCAATTGTAATTAACTCATCTGTTAGTTGCACGCGCGCATAGAGTTTTTCATTAACCTCTCCGCGTGGCTGCGTGACAGAGCCTGGGTTAAGAAAAATCGTTTCGCCAAGCTGCCAAGCTGCTGGGCGATGTAGATGCCCATACAAACACAGGGTGGCTTCTGCTTCTTGTGCAAAATAGTCCAGTCTATCCCAGGTGAAATTAATCTGTTGGAGGTGCCCATGGGTTTGTGCGATGGTAATATCTCCTAATTTGGTTACCAAACTGGCATGGTAAGCACTATCTGAGTCACAATTGCCACCCACAACATAGATGCCTTGCCAAACCGGATCATCACTGCTCAGCTCTGAGTCACCATTGTGAAAAATGGCATCAACTTTTCCAAGATAACGGTCCTTTATGGCGGCTACTATCTCACGATCACCATGAGAATCACTCATTACTATGATTGTTTTGCTTGCCATGTTGGAAAGACCTCCATTAATTTCTTGACTGCTTGACCCCTATGAGAGATGCGATTTTTTTCTTTTGCCTCTAACTCTGCTGCATGTCGACCTGTTTCACCAACGATAAAGAGTGGGTCATAACCAAAGCCGTTTTCGCCTTTTAACTGAGTCGCGATGTAGCCTGGCCAATCGGCTTCAACCACTAGGTTATCTTTACCCGGTGCTGCAACGACCAAAGTGGTGTGGAATTGGGCTGAACGATCTTTTTGATCAAAAACCATAGCAAGCTCGTGCAATAACTTGGCATTGTTTGTGTCATCAGTAGCATCAGGTCCTGAAAAGCGCGCAGACCAAACACCCGGTAAACCTCCCAAGGCATCAACTTTAAGGCCTGAATCATCTGCTAAAACCATCTGACCAGTTTGTTTCGAAATGGTCTCAGCCTTTAAGCGGGCATTTTCTTCAAAGGTTACCCCGGTTTCTTTCACCTCTGGCAGTTCGGGATGGTCGTTAAGGTTCTCTACCCTTAATCCAAAAGCTTCAAATAATTGGCGAAATTCTTTGGTTTTGCCCTCATTACGCGTGGCAATCAGAATCTTATCCCCAAACTCATCTTTATTTGAGGCAAAAAAATCTGCTGTCAAAACCCCTTCTTTAGCAAGATGTACCCCTATTAAGCGATTGTTTTCAATTAATAAAGTAGCCCCTGCGTGTTGCATGACGTTGATGTCTCGCTGGGTTTCTTGATTGATCATGTCAACCACAAAATTGATTAATGCAAAAGCAGAAGCATATCGAATCACCACCACATCATAGCCTCTACGATTCTCAAAGTCTGTATCTACAAGGTTATCTAGGAGGTTTTGTACTGGCTTAATGACCTCATGGTCTACACCCCATCCCATGATAAAATTACCCCCATCCATCTTACCAATAAACCAATTCTCATCATCTTTGTGTTCGTAAGTACGACTGCTCATAAGGTTACATGCTCCACTTCTACTTCTTGTTTGAGCCAGGTCGACGCAATCTCTCGAAAGCTTTCGGCACTAGCTGTTGTATAAAAACGATATCCCGCAGTAGCTTCACCGCGACTGCTGTTGATGTCAAAATAGTTTAAAAGTACAGAAATGTCTCTGACGCATTCTGCACCACTATCAATCAACGTGACCGATTTCCCCATAACATTCTGAATAATTGGTTTCAGCAAAGGGTAATGCGTGCAGCCCAATACCAAAGTATCTACCTGACCAACCAAAGGGGCTAAGGTTTCGTAAACGACTTTTTTAGCCAGACTAGACGCCATCTCATTAGACTCCACAATAGGAACAAACTTAGGACAAGCTAGGCTAGTCACTTGCATGGAAGGTGCTAGTTGCTGAATGCGTTCTCTGTAAATGTCTGATTCTACCGTCATCGCCGTCCCGATTACCCCAATACATCCAGAAGTTGTTACTTTAATGGCTGCGCTTGCTCCAGGAAGAATTACCCCCAAAACAGGAATGCTTAGCGCTGCCTTAATTTCCTGCCAAGCAACTGCTGTGGCCGTGTTACAGGCAAAGACAATCATTTTAACGTTTTGAGTCAATAAAAAGTTAACCAACTCCCAAGTGTACTCTCTGATTTGTTCAGCAGGCCTAGGTCCATAAGGAGCTCTCGCAGAGTCTCCAATGTAGACCACTCTCTCGTGGGGAAGCTGACGCATGATTTCACGCACCACGGTCAAACCTCCTACACCAGAGTCTAAAAATCCAATCGGTCTATTATCCATTATGATTACTTCCTTATTCAAAATACGAAAGACTCAGTTGGTAGAAGCCAACTGAGTCTTTCTTTAACCCTGAACAGTTGACAAATCTAGCTGAAAACAGACGTTCAGACGAACATAATGTTCAAAGATTGTTTACACTTAACTGTAATGACAGAGTCATCCGGGAATTGAACTTCCTCACCCGTCGCTTATTTTTTACCTTTAGCAACGGCTGCTTTTGATTGTTTTACAATATTGCGATAAGTTTGTTGAATTTTAGCTTCGCTTGGTTTTTGACCCATTTGGCTCATCATTTCTCGAATAGCTTCTGGTGTCAAACGTGGGTGTTCCCCGATTTCTTTTTCGATTTGCTTGCGGGCAATAAAAATACCACCAAACAGACCAGCCGCAAGGGCAATAATAATTAACAAGATCCAAATAGCTGTAGTCATGTTGATATATTCTCCTAGTTTTTTTATTCCTCTCATTATATCAAAAAATGACTGAATTTACAAATTTACTAGCGCAAAACTCTCAGCTAATCACAAGTTTCAAGCATCATGGTCTTTATGATACTAAACTTGTCTTAAGCTTTGCTTAACTCATCAAAAAAACGGACCAAAGTCCGTTTTTGCCACTACAATCAGTCGTTGCTTCCAAAAATACGAAGCAAGCTGATAAATAAGTTAATAAAGTCCAAATATAGTGCTAAAGCCATCGAAACAGCCCAGCCGTCTTCTACGTGACCGTTTGTTGCATGGTAAAGTTGCTTGATTCTTTGATTATCTGAAGCAATCAAGCCCGAGAATATCAAGACAGAAACAAGGCTAATGACATAACTCATTACGCCACTGCCAATCATTATATTAATCAAACTAGCAACAATAATACCAATCAGAGCAGCCATCATGGCCTTGTGAAGACCTGATAAGTCACGCTTTGTTTTTGCTCCAACCACAGACATGGCAAAAAATACCGCTGCTGATGATAAGAAAGCTTGTAAAACGGTTGTTTGCGCATAAGCTGCAATAATAAAACTCAACGTAAAGCCATTTAATGCTGAGTAAATCAAAAATAAAGGCAAAGCCATTGGTGTGTTTTTTGCAGCTGCTTTACTAGCTACAAAAACTAATAGCAACTCCACAACGATTGCCCCATAGTAAACCATTGGGTGTTGTAATATAATCATCATGAAGTTTTCTCTAAACGGAAACAGCATGAGATAGGAAACAAAGGCCGAAAGCCCTATTCCCATACCGACAAGACTATAAATTTTTGCAAAAAACTGATTTAAACCTGCATCTGTTTGTGTGCTGATAATGTGTTTATTCATCCTAGCTCCTTTCACTAGCGGTGATGACTTTGTAGCGTCTTTCGACGCAAGAAGCGGCGATTTGCCCACTTCTGTCGCAAGGGCGTTGTAGCTTCTTTGATAGCCCAGTACTTATCCACGAAAGTAACAATGTAACTTTCCTTGTAGCGCGGAAAGGCTAAAGTAGCTCCCCACATGTGCTTTAGGATAATGTCTTCTTCTTTTTTATTGAGTTCTGTCAATTTTCTTGCGTTTCTAACTGCGATGCGTGGGTGTACCCAAGCATGGCTTTTGTTAAATTTAGTTACTCGCCAATCGTAATAAAAGAAATCGTGTAGCAGACCTCCTCTTGCAGCGCTGCGGGCATCCCAACCAAATTGTTTGGCCAACTTATAGCTAGAATAAGAAACGTTTATAGAGTGCTCTAAGCGCGTTGAGTGCTGGTGCTGAACGATATCATCTAATTTTTGAAAACGAGGGTGGGCAATCAAATGACCTACGTATCCCATATATTCTTTGTCTTTTGTATAATGCATATAATAATCTCCCCCAGGGCATTATTATATCACATTAGCTTAAATCAAGCTGAAAATCAGCACTCCCGCTGCTACTGCAACGTTCAAACTCTCCGCCTGACCAGGCATGGAAATGTGGACTAAATGGTCAGCTATGTTGATCATTTCTTGGCTGATACCTTGACCTTCATTTCCCATGACTAAGGCAAAAGCGTCCAGATTGGGTAAGCTTTTGTAGTCTACAGAATCTTTGGAGAGGGTCGTTGCTAAAATTGGGATTTGAGACAATTGCATGCTCTGACACTGTTGATAGACATTCGCTCGCCAAATTGGCAAATGGAAGTGACTCCCTTGCATGGATCGCAGGGTTTTTTGATTGTAAAGATCGGCACATTTTTCAGATAGAAAAACCCCATCAAATCTTGCCGCATCAGCTGTTCGAATCATGGTTCCCAAGTTTCCTGGATCCTGAATATCTTCTAAAACCAGATATTTCCCTTGGTAATGGCTAGGAAGCGATTGATCAGGGAACTTTATTTCTGCAACGATACCTTGTGGACTAGGTGAGTCTGTTAACTCTTTTAAAACGTCCATAGTAACCAATATGACCTTGTCACTACCTGATAAGCGATGAGCATGTTCTTCTAACACAAAAATCGATACGATGGTCTGTCCTGAGTTTTGTGCTTCCTCAAATAAGTGCCAGCCTTCAATTAGGTAGGATTCTTTGCGGTATTTTTTTTGCAAGAGTTTTTTTGTTTGCTTAATCAAACGATTTGTTTTTGATGTAATAACCATGTTGTTATTATACCATAAAAAGAACTGCCTTTTTAGAAAAATAGTCAGTCCTGTCAAGACATCCCAAATCAAAGTCTCCTTTACCAGCTTATGCTATAATAGGGGAAGGAGGTACTTTAATGAAAAAAGTTCGCTTAATCGTTTCGGGACGGGTTCAGGGCGTCGGTTTTCGTTACGCCACTTATGTCTTGGCACGAAAAATCGGGAAAGTTTATGGACGCATTTGGAATAATGATGATGGTACCGTCGAAATATTGGCTCAGTCTGATGATCCCAACCATTTAACCCAATTTATTAAAGGGGTGAGGCAAGGACCTTCGAGGTTTTCAAAGGTGACTTACGTTGATATTGTCTCTACAACCTTCGAGGATTTTCAAGACTTCAAAATGGAACGTTAAAAATCAACCTTCAGAACTATTGTTAATTTTGTTAAAAAGCTGTAAAATGGATAGGTATATTAAAATTTAAAGGACAACTACATTGAAATTAAAATTAAATCGCATACTTTTTTCAGGACTTGCGTTAACAGTCCTCTTGACGCTGACAGGGTGTGTCAGCAAAGACTCTCAGGGAAACCCTTCAGGCATCGTTTGGAATTTTGTTGGGAAACCTGCTTCTTATTTAATCGATTATTTTGCTAATGACATGGTGCTAGGTTATGGCCTAGCCATTATCATTGTGACAATTATCGTACGAACAATTATTTTACCACTAGGGCTTTACCAGTCTTGGAAAGCTAGCTATCATTCTGAAAAATTGGCTTACTTCAAGCCAATGTTTGAGCCGATTAATCAACGCATCAAACAAACTTCTAGCCAAGAAGAAAAAATGGCTGCCCAAGCAGAATTAATGGCTGCCCAACGTGAGTATGGCATCAACCCACTAGGTGGCGTCGGATGCTTGCCTATTTTGATACAGATGCCTTTCTTTTCAGCCATGTATGTTGCTGTTCAATTTACCAAAGGCGTGTCAACAAGTAACTTCTTAGGGATTGACTTGGGACGCCAGAGTTTCCTATTAATCGCCGTTATTGCGGTTCTTTACCTGTTCCAATCATGGTTATCCGTTTTAACAGCTCCTGAAGAACAGCGCGAACAACTCAAAAAAGCGATGTATATCATGCCAGTCGTAATGGTTGCTATCTCTTTCTCGCTTCCAGCCAGCCTTAGCTTATACTGGTTAGTTGGTGGATTCTTTAGTATTTTCCAACAACTTATTGCTGCCTTTTTGTTAAAACCAAAGGCAAAGCAGAAAGTCGAAGAAGAATTTTCGAAAAATCCTCCTAAACCTTACGTCCCAAAAACACCTAAAAAGGATGTTACACCAACTCAAACAACACCACAAGCAGTTATGGCTCCCAAAGAAAAGCAAGTCAAACGCAATGCTGGTAAGCAAAAAAGACGTTCCTAAACACCATCAGGTGCTTAAAAAGATAAAAAAACAAGTCCATCGATAAATGGACTTGTTTTTTTGATGCTTCTAATCACATGAACGGCACAATAAAAGGGATTATACAATCCCTTTTAACCTTAATAATGAATAGCTGTCAAGGCTTAGCCTTCTATGGTCTTAGCAACGCTAATGATTTCTACTTCATAAGTGGCTGCTGGAGATTCAATTTTCACCTTGTCCCCTGTTTTTTTACCAATTAAAGCTTGCGCAATAGGGCTTTCATTTGAGATTTTTCCTGAGAAAATATCTGCTCCAGCTGCACCAACAATATGATAAGTGTCTTTATCAGTTGTTCCAACCTCTTGTACCACAACTGTTCGACCGATAGCTACTTCGTCTTTGTCTACGGAATCACTATCGATAATCTCCGCATAACGTATTTTGGTTTCTAAGGTAGAAATCTGACCTTCAACAAAGGCTTGTTCATCTTTTGCAGCATCATACTCAGAGTTTTCTGAAAGGTCTCCATAAGATCTAGCAATCTTGATACGGTCAACAATTTCTGGGCGACGAACTAATTTTAACTCTTCGAGTTCTTTTTCTAACTGTTCTTTTTCTGTCACTGTCATCGGGTAGGTTTTTTCTGCCATGGTATCTCTCTTTTCTTTTTTTATTTATCAGAAATACAAACATGATGCAAAAGCATCATGTTTGTTTTACTGAATTTGACTATTAACATATTTTTCAACATTCGCTGAATGCTCTTCGAATGTTTTGGCATAGTAGACTTCACCTGTGTGGACATTAGCCACAAAGTATAGGTAGTCTGTTGATGCGGGATTTAGGGTTGCTTCAATTGCAGAAAGGCCTGCACTATCCACTGGACCAGGCATCAGCCCTGTGTTGGTATAAATATTATATGGAGAATTAATGGTTGTGTCAATAGCTGCATCTTCAGCTAAGGTTGTTTTTTGTCCTAATTTCCCCATTGCATACAATACAGCAATGTTTGATTGCAAGGCCATGCCGTTTGATAAACGATTGTAGAAAACACTAGCAATAGTGCGTCTATCATCATCTGTCGATCCTTCTTTTTCAACCAGAGAAGCTAAGGTCAAGACTTCATTAACCGTTTTACCAAGACTAGCAATCTTGTCGTAGTAAGGTGATAGGGTCAAATCGGTTGTAGCAAGCATCTCATCTACAAGATCTTCTAGTTCAGTTTCTTGGTAATAGTTATAAGTTGCCGGGAAAAGGTACCCCTCTAGCTGATAGACAGCAACTTCCTTGCTTGGGATGTCTGCTAAAAGCTTCGGATACTTTTTAACCATTTTTTTGATAAAGGCATCGTTAGATACTAATTTCAAAAAATCTTTAGAAGTAAATGGCGTTTTTCGTTCCTTACTCTTTGGTTTACTATTAGTCTCTACAGCGTGAGCAATCTGTTTGATGGTGTACCCTTCTGGAATGAGGATTTTCCCTAAAACAGGTTTTGTTGGCTCAGCCGTTCCACCTTCTTGTAAAGCCTCAGAGATTTCTTCTAAAGACATGTTCTTTTGCAAGTTATAGTAACCACTCTGAAAATTGGTGAAGTTTTTAAATTTGGTGTAAAAATTAAATACCGTACTGTTTTTTATCAGTCCTTCTTTTTCAAGAATTTGTCCAATCAGCTTATTTCCTGAACCTGCTGGTATTTCAACCTGCACAAATTCTTTACTGTTTTTATCAACAGGATTGATGGCACTGTAAACGTAGACTGTTCCTGCCAAGCCAACCATTAACATCACTGTTAAAATGGATAATATTAATACTTTTGATATTTTTTTAGCCACTTGGTCTGCCTGTTGTCGCTTACTTACTCCCTTTTTCACTAAAATGCCTTCCTTGACGTGCAGCTGAGAGGGTTCTTCTAGGCTGTCTGCAGGTGTTGTTCTCTCAGACAGGCTCTGATGACTTTCTCTCGTAGGCGTGTCATCATTAGGTGCCTTTTTAGGCTCCTCTATAGGAATTGTGTCTCCTATTGTCGCCTCTAAGGGTATTTCTGATGACTCTTGTCTCTGATATTTTTCATAAAGCTGTGCGGTTTTTTGAGCAGCTTCTGTTGCTTCTAGTTGTTTTTGAAACAGTTCTTGTTCTTTTTGTTTTCTGATCTGATTCGCTTGTTCTAGCTCAGCAAGAATTTGCGCTTTAAAACTTTTTTCCCGCTGTTTTTGCTCGTTATCTTTTAAATCGGTCAAAGCCAATCCTCCTAAACGTAATCAACCGCCATTATATCTTAAAAGTCTTATAAATGCAATAAACCTTATTTTTTGTTACAAACTCTTAATATAATTCTAAACTTTAGGCTTATGAATTGGCTAGCCAAAGCATGCGATACCAGACAGCTTGCCCATGTTTTGAAAGGGACAGACCTTGATTTTGAAAGTCATTCATCTCATAGTAAGGGATCAGCTCCTCATGGCAGGTCAATAGAATCCCTTCTCGCTTCTGGGCGATTGCTAAATCCTTCATAGCCGCAAGCAGAGCGGTTCCTATCCCTTGCTGCTGATAATGGCTCGCAATGGACAAACTAGTGATGGCTATATAACCCCCTTGGGGAGGATTGTTGCTCACTTGATGAAAGAGACAATCAGAAATGTCAGTTTCATCAATGACCGGACCTTCAATGTAACCTACGATGGTATCATCGATGACTGCCACTAGAAACGTATCTGAAATCAGTTGTGTTCTTTGTTTGATGGCTGACTTTGTTGCTGCTTCTTTCAGAGAAAAATTATCCTCTTCAATCGCAGCAATCGTTTGCCAGTCTGCTTCCTGAGCGTGTCTAATTAACATGTCAACTCCTTTACAACGAGAAAACCTGCCTAAGGCAGGACTTGTGTTATTGATTGTTCTTGGTGAGGTTGGCTAACAATTCTTCAAAAGAACGTTCATATAGTTGAATATCTCCAGCTCCCATAAAGACATAAACAGCGTCATCGTGATCTAGCAAGGGAGAAACATTCTCAATCGTCACGAGCTGATTTGGTTTGACAATCTTTTTCGCAAGGTCTTCAACTTTGACATCACCCTTGTCAATTTCTCTTGCAGAGCCATAGATCTGAGCTAAATAAACACTATCTGCTTCGCTTAAAGCTAAGGCAAATTCATCTAGCAAGGCAATGGTCCGCGTAAAGGTGTGCGGTTGAAAAATAGCCACAATCTCTTTATTAGGGTATTTTTGTCTAGCAGCATCGATAGTTGCTGTGATTTCTGTTGGGTGGTGGGCAAAATCATCAATAATGATTGTGTTGTTGACGATTTTTTCTGTAAAGCGACGCTTAACTCCTGAAAAAGTTTTCAAGTGCTCGGCTACTAAAGTCATGTCAATGCCAGCAATAAATAAATTAGCGATGACCGCTGTCGCATTTAAAATATTATGACGTCCATATGCAGGTACATGGAAGCGTCCCAAATCACGCCCCTCATAGGTCACGCTAAAATCTGAACCATTGGTTGTTCTGATAATGTCACAAGCCTGAAAATCATTGCTGTCATTAAAACCATAATAATAAATCGGAGCTTCTGCACTAATGCGTCTTAAATATGGGTCTTCTCCATAGATAAATAAGCCTTTTTTAACGTGTTTAGCGTAATCGTTAAAGGCGTCGAAAACATCCTCAATACCTGTAAAGTAATCTGGATGATCAAAATCAATATTGGTAATGATTGAATACTCAGGATGGTAAGGCATGAAATGACGCTCATACTCATCTGACTCAAAAACGAAATACTCGGCCTTGCTAGAGCCGCGTCCTGTCCCATCACCAATCAAATAAGAGGTGTCTGTGATGTGTTTTAAGACGTGCGAGAGAAGCCCTGTGGTTGAGGTTTTTCCATGCGCACCAGCAACACCTAAACTAATGAATTGTGTCATGAAATCGCCTAAAAACTCGTGATAGCGTTTAAAGGGGATTTGCATCTGTGAGGCATAGGCAACTTCTTGGTTGTTGTCTTCGTGAAAAGCATTACCAACAATGATTTCTATCTCTTCAGAGATGTTGTTCTCACTAAAAGGCAAGATGGTGATCCCAGCTTGCTCCAAACCTCTTTGTGTGAAATAGTATTTTTCAACATCACTACCTTGCACGCGGTGTCCCATTTGGTGCAGCATGAGCGCTAAAGCACTCATTCCCGCACCTTTAATTCCAATAAAATGATAGGTTTTTGACATGTCGACTCCTTTTAATATCCTTTACTAATCTTTGTGTTTTTTGGTATAACCGTTATGTGATATCTTTAAGCCGACTCAAATTTAACTCCTGAGCAACAATTTTGTCACGGTGTTCTTTAGTTTCTTTAGGATTGTATATTTGGCTGCGTTTTAAAAAGTCATAGTTATTTTTGATAATAGCTGCTTGTTTCGATTGAGACTGCTCGGGCTCTTTGTACTGGCGCGGTAGTTCAGCTAGGATATAACTGTCTTGCTGAAGCTTCTCTGAAAATCGATGTAACTCTGTTGTTGCTTTTTTTGCCCCAGACGGATTCTTTGTTGTCTTGACAGCAGTGGGTTGTTTGGGAGGATAAGCGATTTTTTTGCTAATATAAGCTTTCCGTTTTTCTTTGATATCTTGTTTAGCTTTTTGTCTAGCTTCGTTAGTATAGTTTCTATGACTTTGATGACTAGTAGACCTAGTCACCGTAGGTGAAGAAGTGGTTGTAGGGGCATTACTTGTATCATCAGAAGGCTGTAAGGTTACTTCCTCATCGTCGTATGCCTTATCATGGTAATCGCCTCGAATATTGGTTATAAGGTCTTCGTTATCGTATAGAGCCATTGGCTTAGCCATGCTAATAACCGGTTCACCATCGGCAACCAGAGGAAACTTTTTTTTATTCATCCTTTACACACTCTTCCTTCCTACTCGCATCACCTATTATAAACTAAATAGGGGTATTTTTCAAAATCTTCCAAGGCAATAAATCGTTCCTATAAATGGTCAATTTAAGAGTTTAGCCCTAGAATTTCTTTGATTTCTTCGACGGTCATGCTAGCTCTGCTTTCATTTCCGTCTAAGACAGTGGTCACCAAGTTACGCTTGCTTTCTTGCAATTCAAGAATTTTTTCTTCTATAGTGCCCCGTGTGATCAAGCGATACACTTCAACATTTGCTTCTTGTCCGATACGGTGCGCCCTGCTAATTGCTTGCATCTCAACAGCGGGATTCCACCAGAGGTCAATTAAAATAACGGTATCTGCACCTGTTAGATTGAGGCCCACTCCACCAGCTTTTAAAGAAATCAAAAAGGCATCTTTTGAGCCGCTATTAAAGGCTCTGGTCATCTCTTGACGTTCATTGGCTGGTGTCGATCCTGTAATTTTATAAGATGTTAGCCCAAGAGCGTCCATTTCCTGACCAGCAATGTCTAGCATTCCTCTGAATTGAGAAAATATTAGCGCTCGGTGCCCATTGGCTTTGACTTGTGATAGTAACGTTCGTAAGCTATCTAGCTTACCACTATCTTTAGTGTAATCCATAAATAGGCTCGGCGTGTCACAGATTTGTCTCAAACGGGTGATGCCTGATAAAATTTCAATCTTGCGACGGTTAATGTCAGCATCGCTACTTGCTAAAATGCGTTCCTGCATTTGTTTGAGCTGAGCCAGATAGATGGCTTTTTGACTATCAGACATTTCATTATAGTGATTCACTTCAATTAAGGCTGGTAATTCTGGTAACACGTCTTCTTTTTTGCGTCGCATGATAAACGGCTTAATATACCGTGAAACTTGCTTCGCATCCATTTTTAAAAACTCTTTTTTAGCTGGCAATAGCCCTGGTAAGACGATTTGAAAAATAGACCAAATTTCCAAAAGCTTATTCTCAATAGGTGTTCCTGACAAGGCAAAGCAGTTTTTGGCATCAAATGCTCGTAAACTTTGCGCTATTTTCGTTTGAGAGTTTTTAATCACCTGCGCCTCATCTAGGATTAAGTAATCATAGGAAAAGGTTTGATAGGCTTCAAAATCTTGGCGAAAAGAGGAGTAACTTGTAATCGTTACTTGGTGACCTTGAGCAATAACCTGATCTCGGACACTTTTCAAGCCATAGGCAACAACGGCATCCGTTTCTGGGCTAAATTTTTGAAACTCGTCTAACCAGTTATAAATCAAACTAGAAGGCGATAAAATCAACACTTTAGATGTTTTGGTCATTTTGCTAGATAAAAAGGCGATGGTTTGCAAGGTTTTTCCAAGACCCATATCATCTGCTAAGATGCCCCCGAAACCATGTTTATCAAGCATAGACATCCATTTAATCCCTTGTAGTTGGTAATCACGAATAGTTGCACTAATAGCCAAATCGCTCAAAGGAAAGGCTTCTGGGTGTTGCAGGTCATAAATTAAGGTCTCGAGTTCTTTTGAAAAATGAACCGAAGACATGTCTGCAAAGAGCTGGGAAACCTGTAAAGCTGCAATGCCATCTAACTGCATGTGCCCATTAGTTAATTGCTTAGCCCTTAATTCTTGAAGACTTTGACTGATTTTTTGGGTTTCTTCATCAAAAACCACCAATTTCCCCGACTCACTGACAAAATAAGGATTGTTATTAAACAAGGCTGTCAAAGCATCATTGATATCATCCTCGAACACACTCGAAAAGTCAAAAGACACATCTAAAAGACCGCCGCTATGATTAATATTAATGCGAGGTGCCTCAGAAAAGCGTAATGCCTCAACAGCATCTGATAGGTGAACTTTTCCTAATCCTTCAAAATAAGGAAGGGCTTCAGTGAAAAAGGCGTACAAGTCTCGTGGACTAGCAATGTCTTTTTCCGAGGTGAATTGAGGTGAAAAGCCAAATCGTTTCAAAGCGCGATTGATTTTTTCTTCTTTTTTATAGTGGCTAGCAAACGGCAGTTGGTCTAAGCTAGCCTTGTCACTCACGGTCACATTTCCATAGTCAAACACTAGTTGCGAGGTTACCTTGCCCTGAGCATTGAGGTCAAAGTAAAAACTAGGCACAAAATCTCGAATGGCAAAACTTTTCGGAGCTGTTACGTGTCCTACTTCTTGAAATTCTAGGAGACTGGCTGCTAACTTGGCTTGGTCATCTAGATCAAAATAAATGTGCTTGGCCAAGTCTGAGTCAATGGGCAAGCCACGAATCGCCTGGACCATTTTTCGTTGTTTTAAACTGAGGTGATAAAAGGTGTCCTGATATAACAAGTATTCATTGTCAAAAAAATACTGACTGTTTTTTTCGTTAATCTGGAGCTCAATCGATTTACGATGAACCTTGACCGAAAAATCGAAAAGTTCTGCTTCGGCTGTCAAGTGCTTAACATAAAGATGTGAATAGGTTTGTGCTGACCCCTCAAAGGTAAAATCGTAAAGAGCCGTTAGTAGGTAAATGCCCTCTTCAAAAAAGCCACTGGGTAAACGTAGGTGGCGTGAATGATTAGGAAAGATAAACTCTTGGTCAAATTTATCAGAATCTGGACTCAACCGCCATAAAAAATAAATTAATTCTTGACTGGCTTGATCAAACTGAAGAATAGACAAAGGTTCAAAGTAGTTTTTCCCGATTTGGTAAAACCCTTCTTTTTTAACAACATTGATAAATGCTTTGATATCACGAATCACGTAGGAGCGTTCATCTGGTAGGCGATTGATTTTAAGACTCCACCAATAATCCGTTGAAAAAGGACTGGGTGCCCCTACAGCAGATAGCCGATACGTGGTGGTGTCATTCTCATTCATGGTTAAACTGTCTAAAAACAGACTGCCAAAAGAAGTCATCTTTTGCGTTTCTTCTTTGCTTTCTGTTTGACTGGTTAGCTGTTCAGACAAAGCCTTGCCTTCATCATTGTTTTTCAAAAAATACTCCAATGCTGCGATGTGCTGGCAATAGTTTTTTTGTGCAAATAATTGACAATCACAATGAACGTCAGAATCTTCTATACCATATTGCAGGTGAAAAGCACCAACTTCTGCTTGCAAAAGCCCTTCTTTATAATCTAAAATAGAAACCAATCCTTTGTCATACAGCTCAATGCCTTGATTTCGAATACGCCCTGGAATTAATCTAGCCATATACCGTCCCACCTTTTTGCTTATCCTTTAATTATATCAAAATTCACCTAATATTTCTTGTTAAAATACACTTTTAATAAGAATTAGGCATCGCATAAAGAAAAAACCACTAGCATTGTACTGACCCCCAAA
>NZ_LHQM01000032.1 GCF_001302265.1 Streptococcus phocae
TTCATTGCTTGTCTAATGATTTGAACTAACCAAATCAACTGTCGTGAACGTCGATTAAAACGACTTCTTTCAAGAAGATGACCGCAAGGAAAGAGTTGACAGATACGATAAAAATGCCGTTGTGACTTAATGCCTAGTTCAGCTTGTAAAATAAGCAAAACTAATAACGACTGATCTGAAACCTTAGATAAGCTGATATTATGACGATGTTTGAAAGTTTCAGGACAATAATCCCTATATAACTGTTGGCATATTTTTGATAATTGCTTCAAATTCCATTGTAAGTGATGAGATTTAGCGGTATACTGTAAATGGTTCATTTGGACTAACCTCCTGTTTGTTAGGCACTTACAGTATAGTACTCTTGGGCTTTTTATTGTATTTTGAAATTTACTAGCACCACGAGTTAAGTATATCAATATGCCACTTAGAACCTTCTTAACTGAAATAGGTGTATTTAAGAAAGATAGAACTGATGGCACTTATAAGTTAACAGCAGGAGGGCTACTGTTTTTTGGAAAATACAATTCTATAATTTCTAGGTATCCTAAATTTCAATTAGACTACTTTGAAAAGGATAACTCACTTTCTACTAGGTGGGATGACAGAGTTTCGACAGGAGACATGATGTTCCCCGATTTGAATATGTATGACTTCTTCAATTTGGCACATAAGAAATTAACTGCAACAACAAACGATAGATTCAAACTCAATGATGAATCTGCCCATCGTTTACCATTTAAAAAAGACTTATCTGAATCCATACGTGAAGCACTAGTGAATTGCTTAATGCATGCTTACTATGATTTTGATTCACCTATCGTTATTACCTCATATAATGATTTTTATGAATTTAAGAATCCCGGAAAAATGAAAATTTCCATCCCTGAATTTATACATGGTGGTACATCCAAAACACGAAATAGTACTATTTCATCACTATTTAGAAGAATCGGGATGTCTGAAAAGGCTGGATCAGGTGGTCCTAAAATTTTTGATGTGTCAGAAAAATACAAGTTGAAAATTCCTGAGGTCACAACTACTTTCGATAGCACAATCGTAACCATTTGGAAAGTAGACTTATTGTCTTCATACCGAGACATATCAAAAGAAGAAAAGATTATTCTCAAGTATATAATCAAAAATGGAAACATCAGCAAAAATGATGTTATTGAGAATAATCTGATGACAGAATATAAGTTTAGAGAAAACTTGAAAACTCTGCAAAATAAGAGATATATAGAAATCGTCGGAAAAGGACGTTCAACCAAATATGTACTCCCAAGAACCTCATCTGAGCAATATCACATCATCAAACAACAAATTAAAAATCTTGGTGAATTTATGACCAAACACTGAAATTTGTCTGATTTTTGTCTGATTAAAACCGAAGAAAGGGCTAAATTATTCAATTTCATCAATATTTGAAAAAGTCAAAAGCCTATGGAATTAAGATTTCTAGGCTTTTTTTATATTATGATAAAAAATTGATAAACATAATAATATCTTTTAACCAAGCTCTTGACACCTGTTGAATGTTTCCGATTCAAATACCATTTATCAAAATATATTGATTTTAATAAGAATTCTTCCTATCTACTTCAGCGATTCTTTAATTTTATGGTACAATAAAGTCATTCTTTATAGGAGGCAACCATGGTTTCTTTTTTTACACGCATCATTAAAGGCATGATTATTGCACTTGGGTTTATTTTACCTGGTGTTTCAGGAGGTGTCTTGGCAGCTATATTAGGCATCTACGAGCGGATGATTGCTTTTTTGGCTCATCTTCGCGAGGATTTTGTCGCAAATGTGTTATTCTTTTTACCTGTTGGTATTGGAGGTATTCTAGGAATTGCCTTATTCTCTTATCCTGTTGAGTATTTGCTAAATCATTTTCAGGTCGTTGTTCTGTGGGGGTTTGCAGGAGCTATTATAGGAACAATCCCTAGTTTGATGAAGGAATCAACGAAACACTCGACTCGCGATACGAAGGACCTTGTCTGGCTAGTTGCTACTTTTGTAATATCTGGTTTGGGGTTGTACTTCTTGAATGATCTTGTTGGTACCGTTCCAGCTAATTTCTTCAGTTTTATTTTAGCTGGTGTCTTGATTGCTTTGGGAGTTTTGGTTCCTGGACTGAGTCCGTCAAATCTATTATTAATCTTAGGGCTTTACTCACCAATGTTATCAGGCTTTAAATCTCTTGATTTATTAGGAACCTTCTTACCAATCACTATCGGTGGCATTTTAGCTATTCTATCCTTTTCAAAAGCGATGGACCATGCTTTAACACATCATCATTCTACTGTTTATCACTTTATTATCGGAATTGTGCTTTCTAGCACCCTATTGATTCTCATTCCAAATCATAATAGTCCTGAATCTATCTCTTATGCTGGAGCAAATCTAGGCACTTGGACAATGGCACTACTGTTGTTTGCCCTTGGAATTTTATTAGGGCTTTGGATGAGTAAACTAGAAGAAAAATATAAATAAAATAGCCTCCCATTTATGGGAAGGCTATTTTTATGAGGCTTATTGATAATTCAAGGATTAATTAGCTCCACTCTGATTACTCGCTGCTCTAATAATATCTGTAAAGCGACTTGTAAACTGAGCGGTCATCCCCCAAATGGTTTCATCTAGATTTTCGTAAAAGGGAATGCTATGACGATGATTGCTAAAAGCATAGCGATCTCCATTGCGAATCCTATCAAATGGGAAGTTAGAGGTCTTTATCGGTTCTGCTGTCAAGTCATAGTAAACTGGCGATTGTTCAATCAACTGATTGAGAGGTACTGTAAACAACCTGTCAACTTCCTCATTAGCCTCTATCTGTCGCCAGTCATCGACTTTTAACTCACCGACAAAACAGTGAATGCTTCTATTAGATTGGACCAAATAGTCAATCTCTCCCCAAATATCAATTTGAGAAGCGTCAACATTCAATTCTTCGGTCGTTTCTCGAATAGCTGCCTGACGATAAGTTTCATTGTCTTCTACTCGTCCGCCAGGAAAAGAGACTTCTCCTGGTTGAGAAATGTGCTGGCTTCTGATTTCATATAAAATATGCCACTGCTCATTCTCCCAAATTAATGGCAAGCAAACAGCATACCGATTTTTTTCTCCCAAGGGCTTAGCTTGATAATTTTTGATGACATCTTTCATAGCGTTATTCCTTATTGACCTCTTTCCTAGTTACTCTTATTTTCATAGTATAAAATGCCTCTCTTTTGGTCAACTAATTACTTTAAAAGATTTTGTTTTTATAAAACTGGTATTGACACGCGCTAAAAGAAACCGTATACTATATATAAAATATTTATATATATAGTTTTTTTATATATAAGAATGATCCCGAAAGGAGCTTCAATGTATTTTCCAATATCAGCAACCTTAATTGAATTTCTGATTTTAGCTATTATTGATAGAAATGATTCTTATGGCTATGATATCAGTCATACCATCAAGTTAGTTGCTAACATCAAAGAATCGACTCTTTATCCCATTCTTAAAAAAATGGAGAAATCAGGCTTTTTAACAACCTATAGCCAAGAACATCAAGGTCGAAAACGCAAATATTATACTGTTACCGCTTCAGGAAAAGAGCATCTTGAGTTTTTAAACAAAGAATGGCACATTTATAAAGTTTCCTTAGATGGAATTATTGAAGGGAGTTTAAGACATGACAAGGACTGATTATTTAGCCGAACTCGCTAAATACTTGAGAAAGTTACCCAAAGAAGATTATCTTGAGGCTATGGAGTACTATGTGGAATATTTTGATGAGGCTGGCCCTGAAAAAGAAAGAGAAGTCATTGAAGAGTTGGGAAATCCAAAAGATGTCGCCAACGAAATTATAGCCACTGTCTTAGACAAACACCTCACAATTCCTGAAAAAACACCCAAAAATACGGCTACCATTATTGGACTAACCGTTCTAACACTATGTGCAGCTCCTATTGCATTGCCGATGTTGTTGGCTCTGGTTCTATTTATCATTGCTTGTGTTGTTGCTGGTTTAGCAATTATAGCGGCTATCTATATTGTTGGACTAGCTGGCATCGTTATGGCAGTGGTGACAACTTTTGAAAGCCTAACCTTACTAGCACCATCGATTAAAGCCCAAACAGTGGTTTTTGGAGGAGCACTGATTAGTTTTGGGGGTGGTATCCTGATTTGGATTATTGCAACGGCACTGCTACGCTTTTTAGGACGTGCAACCATTGCTATCATCAAATGGATTAGTAGTAAGAAAGGAACAAAAGTATGAAAAATATCTCACGCAAATTCTTGATGCTTAGCCTTACCTGCATTCTATTAGGAGCTATTCTTATGGCAATTGGTTATGTCTCTGGTGGTTTCCAAGATATTAGACAATTAACAGCTCCAAAAAAAGTCACCAAACAATTAAAACCCTTTACTAGGTTAGATTTTAGTGACCATTTCTTATGTATCCATGTAGAAACAGGTCCTGTTAAGGTTCCAACAGTCACCTATTATAAACACCCTAAGTTTATTACCCCCATCAAAATGACAGTGTCAGATGAGACGCTGACACTGTCAAAATTTCCTAGAGACATGATCATCTCGGGAGCTATTGAAGCTTATGGTTTTTACTTAGATTCTGGCGGAAAAGATTATAACAGTATCACAATAACACTTCCACAAGAAACCGTACTCAAAGAAATTAAAGGAACTGCCCTGCAAACCCTTCTTTCCAACATCACTGTTCAAGACTTACAGTTGGACGGTTTCCTCGTAGCCTCTGATACAACAATTCATAACGCCAACATTAACGGCTATCTTAATGCAACAAAGAGTCAGTTTGATAACATCACAGTCGAATCGCAGCAATCCGATAGTTATGTTGCTGATTCTATCATTAACAAAGGTCACCTGAGCCTTACTAGGACGACACTCATCACAAAAAATAGTCAACTAAAATCAGTTGTTATCGATTCATCTCAAAGTGGGGGTGTTGAAGCCAAAAATACCACCTTTGAAAAGCTAAGGTTTACAGGTCTAGAGAGCCAATATCAGAATGACTATTCTAATGATGAAAAAATAAACTTTATTTCAAACAACACAACTTTCAAAGACAATAATCAGATTATTGGAGGAAACGTTGATGTTACACTTTCATTAACACCCACTGACCATATCTCTTATGAGTTTAAAACAAAAGAAGGTAAAATTATTACCAATTCAGCTGTTATTGGCGACAACGTTTTTATGGATCCCTTAACAGGTGAACAATCGTTACACAAAGAACATCCTAATGCTTTAGGAAAAGTTAACATCAACTTAAGCAAAGGAAACATTATGATAAAGTAATGCTCTTGCAAAGGGCCAATATAAAAAGAATTGCTTTGATTAAGCAATTCTTTTTATATCAATCATTATTAAGGCTATTATGGTGTTGTTTCTGTTTGTTGAGGACGGTAAATCAACAAGGCTAATCCCATAAAAGCCACACAAAAACTTAGTAAAACAAGGACTTCTTGGGTCACGTTTCCTGATAAAGAAATGGTTTGGCGTAAGCCCGAAACAACATAGGACATTGGTAACAAAGGGTTTAGCATGCGGAAAAATGGTCCACTAAGCTCAATAGGATATGAACCTCCTGATGATCCTACCTGTAGTAATAATAACACCAAGGCTGCAAAAGAACCGTATCGGTTATCCCAACCAACTAAAGCAGTCACAAGAGCCATCAAGGTCCAACCACTTAGTATGATAACAGCTAAAGTTTTTAACTGATCATTAGCCTCAAATCCTAAAAATTGAATAGCTATATACAGAATAATCGAGCTAAGAGTTGAGATAAATCCATTAATAACAAGTTTCTGCTTGGCCCAATCTCTTTTTGTTGTTACTGGACGTCCAGAAAGGGAGCTAGCAAAAATAACATTTGTCGATAGCGCCACAACCATTAACGATACCGCAATCATATAAGGTGCCATAGCGATCCCATTGGTTTTGACATGGTCTTTGTCTGTAGCTCTTAGTTGTAATGGACTCGCAACGGCTTGTGCATTTTTAGGAGTAACCGATACCAGTGATAATTGTTTCTCTGCCTTTGTTAATGAATCATTTAAAGTCAAAGCGCCACTTGACAAGGTTGACAGACCAGTTGACAACTTCTGACCACCCTGTGTTAGTTGATCCGCCCCTGTTACTAATTCTCCTAACCCATCACTCAAACGATAACTACCAGATGTCAATTGACTTGACTGATTATCTAATGCTGTGACTCCTTTTGAAAGACTTGAAATTCCTGTATTAATGTCGTCATTTTTCTCATCTAATTGCCCTAATCCTTGGGACAATTGATTGCTTCCAGTTAATAACTGACCAACTACTGCTTGATTAACAGATGATATCCCTGTTGAGAGGCTAAGAAGTGCTCGACTGCTTTCTGGCAGAATCTGACCAGACTGACTGGCTAATTGTTTGACCCCTTGTTGCAACTGAGCCAATTGACCTGTTTGATTTTCCATTGACATACTTGTCAATTTTGTTGACAAGTCTTGAACACCAGATAAAAGAGCCTTTGCTGCATTGGTTTTGCCCGATGGATTCTGTGTTATCGCTCCAGACAACTCCGCTTGCTGCTCAGCTGTCAAACTTTGGAATGCTTTAGTCCGTTGTAAAGCCGTCAATTGTTCTTGTTGCTCTGCTGTTTCTTCTGCAATCAGTTGCTGAGCGTTTAAGCTAATAGCGCGTAAAGAAGCTTCAAGTCCCTCCTTGTCAACATTAAATGCTTGTAAGCCAGATACGTTGTTATTTAAATCTTGTATGGCTTGATTGAGTTGAGGAAGTCCTTTAATCAATGTTTGTATGCCACTTGCCTGTTCTGGTGATGTTTTGGTGACTTGCGCTATTTGTGTCAATGCATTTGTCAATCCGTATGATCCTTGCGTCAGACGGTTAACGCCATTCAAGTAGATAGGAAGCTCTGCTGATAACTGTCCAAAACCATCAGTCAACTGAGAGACCCCTCCAGTATAGGCATCTAGTCCTGCTGATAATTGTTGTGACCCTTGTTCCAATAATCGAGTGGAACTTGATAGCTTTCCTAAATGATTTGCTAGCAGTTGGCTATTAGCGGCTGCATTTGACGCACCATCAGCAATCTCTTGGCTCCCTTTTGAAGCTTTTTGTAACCCTGACTGCAGATTAGTCAAGCTTTTGAAAACAGATGAGGTGTAAGTTTTAGTCACATTAGAAGCAACACGTTCTTTAAGCTTATCCATAACTGCCTCACTCATTTTAGAGGCAATCATGCCATGACCTTTACTCGTTTGATAGTTAATGGTCAATTTCTCAGGTGAGTCATTTAATAACGTCGTCGCTTTTTGAGAGAGGTCGTTTGGCAAGGTCATAACCATATAGTAATCACCTTTTTGCAATCCCTTTTGGGCTGTTTGAGCGGTGACAAAATGGTAGTCTAGGTCTTTGCTTTTAGACATGCTGTCAACCATATCTTTTCCGATTGAAAAGGTCTTGTTACCGAGTTTGGCTGTTTTATCATGGTTCACCACAGCAACTGGGAGACGGTCAACCTGTCCGTAGGGATCCCACATAGAACCGAGGAATGATAAATTATATAGGGCTGGAATCAAAGCCACTCCCAACATGGTTATCAGTAACTTTGGCTTCTTAAGCAATGCGTTTAATTCGTCAATCATTTTTTCTCCTTAAATGGACACTGTGTACATGTTTTATGATAAAATATATTATACAAATAAATTTTAAATTTACAAGATAAAACATCGTTTTTTGGACAATCTGTCTAAAAGTGTTCAAAAGAAGGGAGTCGCCTTGACCAATCGCAAAGAAATCACTAAAAAAGCCATTCTTGAGGCCATGGTAACCTTGCTCAAAACAGAGAGCTTTGATGATATCACAACTGTCCAGTTATCTAAAACAGCTGGAATTAGTCGATCTAGTTTTTATACCCATTATAAAGATAAATATGACATGATTGATTATTACCAGCAGAGCTTTTTCCATAAACTCGAGTATATCTTTGAAAAAGAAAATCAGAGTAAAGAGCATGCTTTTCTTGAAGTTTTTGAATTTCTCAAACGTGAACAGCTCTTGTCCTCTTTACTGTCTTCAAATGGAACACGTGACATTCAAACCTTTATTATTAATAAAGTTCGTTTGCTTATTAATAAAGACCTCCATAGTCGTTTTGGAACAGAAAATCTCTCCAAGACAGAACAAAATTACTCAAGCATTTACCTGTCTCATGCGTTTTTTGGGGTCTGTCAAAGTTGGATTGCCAAAGGCAAAAAAGAATCACCTCAAGAAATGACCCAATTTGTATTAAAAATGTTATCTAATTCATAACACTAGCTAAAGAGGAATCAATTAAGCACACTAA